>NZ_CP118100.1:319736-639473 GCF_028747645.1 Microbacterium esteraromaticum | reverse complement strand
GGCGATGATCAGCGCCAATGCGGGCGAGAGCCGGCTGATCGCCGCGGCACCCCACATCACGATGGCGATGAGGATGTGCAGCAGGACCGACAGCCATTCCGGCTGCAGCCACATGCTCAGCCAGTCGGCGGCGAAGGCGAGCGACATCGGCAGGGTCAGCAGCACACCGAAGACGGCGCCGACGATGTCGAGCACGAGCCAGGTGCGGGGAACGGGGCGGAACACCCTCTCACGCTACGGGAGCGGAAGCCCCCGACGCGTCCATCTGCGGATGTATCCGCGTGCACCGTGCCAGCCCCGTACGCAACTCCGGAGAAACAGGCTCCCCAGGCTCCCACAGCCCCGAATTCGCCCCGGAACCCCACGTTCTTCCGGAGTTGCGAACGGCGCCCGGGGTCAGCCCGGTGTCAGGCGCGGCAGAGGGTCAGGCACGGCAGAGGATCTCGCCGTGCGGCACCAGGTACCAGCCGTCGCCGTCGGATGCCCACGCGCGCCAGGCAGCGCTGATCCGGCGCAGGTCGGCATCCGTCGCCATGCCGGCCGCCGTGAGCTGCTCGGCGAGCGCGGAGTGCAGAATGCGGTCGGCCCACATGCCGCCCCACCACTCGCGCTCGGCCTCGGTCGCGTAGCACCAGGTGGATGCCGTCGCCTCGATCTCGGTGAAACCAGCCGCGCGCGCCCAGGCGAACAGTCGCCGACCGGCATCCGGCTCCCCGCCGTTCGCCCGCGCCGCCGCCCGGTAGAGCTGCAACCACTCGTCGAGTTCGGGCAGCAGCGGGAACCAGATGAACCCCGCGTAGTCGGCATCCCGCGCCGCGACGATGCCACCGGGCTTCGTGACACGGCGCATCTCGCGCAGCGCCTGCACGGGGTCCGCGACGTGCTGCAGCACTTGGTGGGCGTGCACGACGTCGAAGGCACCGTCGGAGAAGCTCAGCGTGTGGACGTCCTCGATCGAGAAGTCGATGTTCGTCACGCCGCGTTCCGCGGCGAGCGCCCGTGACAGACCGAGCGCGTCGGCGTTGATCTCGGTCGCGGTGACATGGGCCGCCCGGTTCGCGAAGTCGATGGTGATCGTGCCGGGGCCTGCTCCGATGTCGAGCAGCCGCGTCGTGGCGGTGAGGTGCGGCGCAAGATAGGCGGCCGAGTTCGAGACGTTGCGGGTGTTGTGCGAGCGCAGTACCGAATCGTGATGCCCGTGCGTATAGGTCGCCATGCGCCCAGTCTGCCGGGTCGGCGGCCGCGTCACCCTCGCGCGAGCCGGCGAAGCGCTTCGCGGTCGGGCTTCCCGGATGCCAGCAGCGGCAGCTCCGGCATGATCTGGATACGAACGGGTCGCGCGTGCCTGCCGATCTCGTCGGCGACGCGTTCGCGCACGTCGTCGAGACGGTTCGCCGCGTCGGCGCCGGTGGCGAAGACGACGGATGCCTCGCCCCAGCGCTCGTCCGGAACGCCGACGACGACGGCCTGCTCGAAACCGCGGATGCTGCGCACGACCCGTTCCACGCGATCGAGCGACACGTTGATACCACCCGAGACGATCACGTTGTCGATGCGCCCGGTGATGTGGAGCCGCCCGTCGGCGACGATTCCGGCGTCACCCGTGCGGTACCAGCGGATGCCGTCGTTGTCACTGACGAACGTCGCCGCGGTGAGCGCGGCGTCGCCCAGATACCCGGTCGCCAGGTGCGGACCGGCGATGCGGACCTCACCATCGACCTCCGCGAGTCGCACGCCCTCCAGCGGAACGCCGTCGTAGACGCAGCCCCCCGCCGTCTCGCTCGATCCGTAGGTGCGCACGATACGCGCTCCCGTGTCGACGGCCCGCTCGCGTACCGAGTCGGGGAGCGCCTGCCCGCCGATGAGAATGGCACGGTACGAGCGCAGTGCGTCGAGCACCCGTTCGTCATCATCGGCGGCGTCGAGCAGCATCTGCAGCTGCGCCGGCACGAACGACGTGAACCGGTCGACGTCGGTGCGCAGTCCCTCCGTGGCGCGGACGAAGGCGTCGGGCGCGAAGCGCTCCCCCAGCAGTACCGGCTCGTACCCCGCGAGCTGCGAGCGGCCGATCACCTGCACCCCGGCGATGTATGCGGCCGGGAGTGCCAGCATCCACTGCCCCGTGCCGATGCGCGCGGCCGTCGCCTCGGCGCTCGCACGCAGTGCGGCGGCGCTGAGCACGACCCGCTTCGGGATGCCCGATGACCCAGACGTGGCGATCACGACCGCGGTGCCGTCCGGCACCACCTCGTCGGGTGCGGGCCTGAACCCCAGCGCGATCGGCGCCGACCCTGCGAGCGCACCCGGCAGGGCGTCGCACACCGCCGCCGCACGCCCCCCGTCAACGCCCCCGAGTGTCAGCATCCGCTCCCCCTCCCCACTGCGTCCCCCGCCGCGTCCCCCGCCGCGTCGCACCCCGCTGAGAAACCACTTCCCGTCTGAGAAACCATGTCGCACGTGGTTTCTCGAACGGCAGATGGTTTCTCACGGGACGGGGACAGGGGCGTGGAGCGCGGCAGGGGCACGGGCATCAGTAGTGGTAGGGGTACGGGGACCAGTCGGGGTCGCGCTTCTCGAGGAACGCATCACGGCCCTCGACAGCCTCATCGGTGCCGTACGCCAGACGCGTCGCCTCGCCGGCGAACACCTGCTGACCCACCAGACCGTCGTCAACCGCGTTGAAGGCGAACTTCAGCATCCGGATCGCCGTCGGCGACTTCGTCAGAATCGTGCGTGCCATCGAAACGGCCTCGCGCTCAAGCTCGGAATGCGGCACCACGCGGTTGACCGCCCCGGTCTCATAAGCGCGCTGAGCCGAGTACTCCTCGGCGAGGAAGAACACCTCGCGCGCGAACTTCTGCCCCGTCTGACGGGCCATGTACGCCGACCCGTAGCCGGCGTCGAAGCTGCCCACATCGGCATCGGTCTGCTTGAAACGGCCGTGCTCTGCACTGGCGATCGTCAGGTCACACACCACGTGCAGCGAATGCCCACCACCGGCGGCCCAGCCGGGCACGACAGCGATGACAACCTTGGGCATGAAGCGAATCAGTCGCTGCACCTCAAGGATGTGCAGGCGCCCGGCGCGCGCGGGGTCGTGCACCTCGGTGGTCGACTCGCTGTACTTGTAGCCGTCGCGCCCGCGGATGCGCTGGTCGCCACCCGAGCAGAACGCCCACCCGCCGTCCTTCGGACTCGGCCCGTTGCCGGTCAGCAGCACGACTCCAACTCGCGGATCCTGCCGCGCGATATCGAGCGCCCGGTACAGTTCGTCGACCGAGTGCGGGCGGAATGCGTTGCGCACCTCGGGTCGGTCGAACGCGATGCGGGCGATGCGCCCATCGTTCGAGACGTGTGCGGTGATGTCGGTGTACGCCTCGGCGCCCGGCGCGAGCGTCCACTCGGTCGGGTCGAAGAGGTCAGAGACGAATGCGGAGCTCACAGCATCCACTGTATTCCCGCTTGCACCCGCGCACGCAGGGAGCCGCTGGAGTGGTCGCGTACGATCGTGCCGTGCTGACTTCTCGCGTTCGTCGTTCTCTGCTCGCCCTCGCCGCCGCCGGCGCCCTCGCGCTCACCGGGTGCGCGTCAACATCGGATGCCCCGCAGCAGTCCTCATCGGCGGAAGCACCGCTGGCATCCGGCGAGTGCAGCTACCCCGCCGACGGACGCACACCGGCCAAGACGGTCACCGCGCCTCCCGCCGACCCGAGCGCGTCGGGTGAGGTGACCGCCTTGATGACGACAAGCGCCGGCGCCCTCAACGTCACGCTCGATGCCGAGGCGACGCCATGCACCACCAACAACTTCCTGTCGCTGGCCGAACAGGGCTATTTCGACGGCACGAGCTGCCACCGCCTCACCACGCAGGGCATCTTCGTGCTGCAGTGCGGCGACCCGACCGGCACCGGAACGGGCGGCCCCGGCTACTCGTTCGCCGACGAGCTCTCCGGCACCGAGACATACCCCGCCGGCACCCTGGCGATGGCGAACGCCGGCCCCGATACCAACGGTTCCCAGTTCTTCATCGTCTACGCCGACACTCAGCTGCCGCCCTCGTATACCGTGTTCGGCAGCCTCGACGCCGACAGCGTCGCCGCCGTATCTGACGCCGCCAAGCAGGGCACCGAGTCCGGCGGCCCTGACGGCACACCGAAGCAGCCCGTGACCATCGAGTCGGTCGCCGTCGGCTGAGGTCCGGCGGGCGTGCTCGGCGCTGCGGGGCCCGGCTACATCTCTACAGCGCCCAGCGGCGACGCCCCCGCGTTCGCAACTCCGGAAAAACTGCCGATTCTGCCGCCCGGCGGCCGGTTTCCCGTCTGACCCGCAGGTTTCTCCGGAGTTGCGTGCAGCAGCGGTGCACGGAGTTCGGAGCACGCCAACGGCAGAAGCAACTGCCCTGAGCGCACTGTTAAGCCCGGCACCGCTCGTCTGCTGTTCATAACTCCGGAAGAAACACCCGATTCAGCCGCCCCACAGCCGGTTTCCCCGCCGATCGGCAGGTTTCTCCGGAGTTGCGTGCAGCAGACGGGCATGATGGACGCATGACGCCTGCGCTGGATGACCTGCTCGCCACGGCCCGGGTGGTCGCGCTGCCGATGAACACCCGTTTTCGCGGCGTCGACACGCGCGAAGCGCTGCTGCTGGAAGGCCCACAGGGCTGGGCCGAGTTCTCGCCGTTCGTCGAGTACGACGACGCCGAAGCCGCCACCTGGCTGGCCGCCGCGATCGACTTCGCCTGGAACGAGCAGCCCGCGCCGTTGCGCGAGCGCATCCCCGTGAACGCCACCGTGCCCGCCGTCGAGGCGGCCCGCGTCGCCGAGGTGCTGGCGCGGTTCGACGGATGCCGCACCGCCAAGGTCAAGGTCGCCGAACGCGGCCAGCAACTGGCCGACGACATCGCCCGCGTGCGCGCCGTGCGCGAGAACATGGGTCCGGAGGGCCGCATCCGCATCGATGCCAACGGCGGCTGGAACCTCGACGAGGCCGAGCACGCCATTCACGCCCTCGCCGAGTACGACCTCGAGTACGCCGAGCAGCCCTGCGCGACGGTGCCCGAGCTGGCCGAACTGCGCTATCGCGTTAAGCACAAGGGCATCCCGATCGCCGCGGACGAGAGCATCCGCAAGGCCGCAGACCCGCTGGCCGTGGCTCAGGCGAGGGCCGCGGACCTCATCGTCATCAAGGCGCAGCCGCTCGGTGGCGTCCGCCGCGCCCTCGGGATCGTCGCCGAGACGGGCCTGCCCGCGGTGGTCTCCAGTGCCCTCGACACGGCCGTCGGGCTCGCACAGGGCGCCGCGCTGGCGGCTTCCCTGCCCGAGCTGGAGTACGACTGCGGCCTCGGTACGGCGGCGCTGTTCGCCGACGACGTCGCCGACGCGCGTCCGGTGCGCGGGTCGGTATCCGCCGCGCGAGTGATTCCGGATGCTGCTGCGCTGACCCGCCTGGCGGCATCGCCCGAACGTCGGGACTGGTGGCTCGAGCGCCTCACCCGCTGCCACGCACTGCTCGCGGCGGACTGACAGACACTCTCCAGCGCTGACCGGCTCAGGCCAGCAGCGCCTCGACGAGGCGACCAAGCCCCTCACTACTGGCGTCGTGCATCTGTTTCTCGTCGTGGCCTGCCATGGCGCTGCGCACGGCCATGCCCTCCCAGACGATCATCAGCACACGTGCCGCGAGCAATGGGTCCAGGCGCAGCGCGATGGTTCCCGCGTCGACGATCTCGCGGATGATCTCGGCGATGCTCGTCTCAACCTCATGCTCCTGCGCAAGGTATGCGGCGCCGAATGTGGGGTCGCGCAGCGCCCGGATACGGATCTCGCTCATGAGCATGATGCTGAGCCGGTCGTCGGCCCCGGCATCGACGACGCGTTGCACGAGCCCAGCCGCGGTGCAGTCCTTGAGGGCGCCGTCGGCGGCCATCGCCGTCACCTGCTCGCGCACCGCGGTCAGGCGTCCGGCGGCGACGGTGCCCGCCAGCATGAGGAACAGCTCGTCCTTGGATTCGAAGTTCGAGTAGAAGGCGCCGCGGGTGAATCCGGCGCGCTCGCAGACGGCCTCGACGGTCGCCCCCTCCAAGCCGACCTCGGCGAAGACCTGCCCGGCGGCCTCGAACAGGCGTGCTCGGGTGTTCTCACGACTGCGGGTCGGTGTCGTCATCGGGGCCTCCTGCTACTCACTCTCGCATCTTCACATCCGGCGCACAGCCTGTGGTCACGCGATTCCCATAGGATACATCTACGTATTGAATACACCTGTGTATCGAACTCTCTGCCCGGAGGAAGCGTGTCCACTCTGCTCTCATCCCTGGGACGCTGGTCGTTCCGGCATCCCTGGCGCGTCCTGGTCAGCTGGCTGATCGTTCTCGGCATCGCCGGCGGCGGCGCGATCGTGCTCGGCGCGGGAACCGACAACACCTTCTCGATCCCCGGCACCGAGTCACAGGCGGGCCTCGAGCAGCTCGAGCGCACCTTCCCCCAGGTGAGCGGCACGAACGCGCAGTTCATCGTCGTCGCCGCGGACGGCGATGACGTGACCGACGACGCCTACCGCGACGGGATCGAGGATGCCGTCGACGAGCTCGCCCGGCTCGACGGCGTGCTGGCAGCGACCTCCCCCTACGACGAGATGGTCGAGGGCATGGTCAACGACGAGCACACGGCCGCAATCGTGCGGCTGCAGTTCGACGGGCAGGCCACCGATGTCAGCGACGAGGTGACCGATGAGTTGCAGAGCATCGTCGACGAGCTCGCCGCGGCACTTCCCGAGGGCTCGCAGACCGCCCTGGGCGGCGACCTGTTCGCCATGGCGATCCCAGCCGTGACCATCACCGAGGCGGTCGGTCTGGTGATCGCCCTGCTGGTGCTGATCGTGACGTTCCGCTCGTTCGTCGTGGCGGGGCTTCCGCTACTGACCGCGGTGCTGGGCGTCGGCATCTCGATGGCGGGCATCTTCGCCGCGACCGCCTTCGCGACGGTCTCGTCGACCACGCCGCTGCTCGCGCTCATGCTGGGGCTCGCGGTGGGTATCGACTACGCGCTGTTCATCATCGCCCGCCACCAGGACCAGGTGCGCGACGGCATCGATCCTGAGGAATCGGCATCCCGCGCCGTCGGCACGGCTGGATCGGCGGTCGTGTTCGCCGGCATCACCGTGTTGATCGCCCTGATCGGACTCGGCTTCGCGGGCATCCCGTTCCTGACGACGATGGGTATCGCCGCGGCCGTCGCCGTCGCGATCGCCGTCGCCATCTCGGTGACGCTGACCCCGGCGCTGCTCGGCTTCGTGAAGGGTCGCGTCGCCGGGCGCGCGAAGAAGGCCCCGAAGAAGAAGAAGAAGTCGGATGCCCGTGACGCGGCGCCCCGTGCGGGCTTCGCCGCCCGCTGGGTCGGCGGCGTCACCAAGCGCCCGATCCTGGTGAGCATCGCCGTCGTACTCGGTCTGGGCATCGTGGCCGTACCGGCACTGAGCCTGAACCTGGCACTGCCGAACGCCGGTGTGCTGCCGGAGGATTCCGAGGCGCGCATCAGCTACGACCTGACCGCCGAGGAGTTCGGCCCGGGGTTCAACGGTCCGCTGATCCTCACCGGAACGATCGTGACCT
The DNA here is from genome assembly GCF_028747645.1 of Microbacterium esteraromaticum. Classification (NCBI taxonomy): domain Bacteria; kingdom Bacillati; phylum Actinomycetota; class Actinomycetes; order Micrococcales; family Microbacteriaceae; genus Microbacterium; species Microbacterium esteraromaticum. The sequence goes on along the minus strand of NZ_CP118100.1, from coordinate 631,867 downwards.
CGACCGATCCGCTCACGCTCATGCAGGACCTCGGCGATGAGGTCGCGCAACTGCCCGGCGTGCGCGAGGTGGCGCTGGCCACCCCGAACGAGACGGCCGATACCGGCATCGTGCAGATCATTCCCGAGACCGCCCCCGATGACCCGGCCACCAGCGACCTCGTGCGCGAGCTGCGCTCACACCACGACGAGTGGCTGGACGAGCACGGCATCGACCTGAAGGTCACCGGTTTCACCGCGGTCGCCATCGACATCTCCGATCAGCTGGGTGCGGCGCTGCTGCCCTTCGGCGTGTTCGTGATCGGCCTGTCGCTGATTCTGCTGGCGATGGTGTTCCGCTCGATCTGGGTGCCGATCACCGCTGCCGCCGGATATCTGCTCTCGATCGTGGCGTCGTTCGGTGTCGTCGCGGCCGTGTTCGAGTGGGGCTGGTTCGCCGACCTGCTGCATGTGGCGCGCACCGGACCGATCATCTCGTTCATGCCGATCGTACTGATGGGCGTGCTGTTCGGTCTGGCCATGGACTACCAGGTGTTCCTCGTCTCGCGCATGCGCGAGGACTACGTGCACGACCCCGACCGCACGGTCGCCGAGAATCGCCGCGCCGCCGCCGTGCGCGCCATCCGCTCGGGCTTCACGTCGTCGGCCCGCGTGGTGACCGCAGCGGCGCTGATCATGTTCGCGGTGTTCGTCGCGTTCGTGCCCGAGGGCGACTCGTCGATCAAACCGATCGCGTTGGGCCTGGCCGCCGGTATCGCGATCGACGCGTTCCTCGTGCGCATGACGCTGATCCCCGCGGTGATGGCTATCCTCGGCGACCGCGCCTGGCGCATCCCGGCCTGGATGGAGAAGTTCCTGCCGCACGTCGACATCGAGGGCGAGGCCGTCGAGCGCGAGCGCGCTCTGGCCGAATGGCCGGGCGACGACAGCGTCCTCGCCGCCGACGGACTCAGCCTCGCCGACGGCGGCGTGCACGCTGCGCACCTGCGGCTGGAACCGTCCGGCTCGCTGGTCATCACGGGTGCCCGCCCGCAGACGCTGCGCGCGCTGGCGCTGACGCTCGCCGGCCGGATGAAGCCCGAGGCTGGTCGCCTGCGCGTGGCTGGCCACCTGCTACCCGGTCGTGCCGCGTGGGTGCGATCGCACGTCGGCATCGTCCTGCTGGGCGATGCGGATGCGGCATCCGACGCGTCCGAGGCACTGCGTGGCCGCACCCGTCTGGTGATCCTCGACGGGGTCGAGCGCCTCACCCCGGCCGAGTGCGACCAGCTCGCCGCGCGCCTGCGCGACGCCGCCCCGGGTACGGCCGTCGTGCTCACGACCGTCGACCCGGATGCCGCTCAGCGCCTGCTCGATGCGGCCGGCCGATCCGCAGCATCCGTCACCGATCTTTCCTCCCCCGCCCACACCCCCACCTCTCGCCCACACCCCCACTCGCGGTCGTCCGCAGCACGGGGTGTCGACGAGAGCACGGGGTCTCGGCGACAGGCAACCGACTCCGAGGTGGACGCATGACCCTCCCCATCGAACGCGCACGTTCGCGGCGCCCGATCACCTGGCTGACCATCATCGGTGTGCTGCTGCTGCCGGCCATCATCGGTGGCATCCTCGTCGCCGCGCTGCAGAACCCCACCGGCCGGCTCGACGCGATGACGGCCGCCGTGGTCAACCTCGACGAACCCGTCACGATCGACGGCCAGTACACGCCGCTCGGACGCCAGCTGGCCGCGGGTCTCGTCGAGGGGTCCGACGAGATGGACTCCAACCTCACCTGGGTGATCTCGAACGAAGACGACGCAGCCGAAGGCCTCGCCGACGGCGAGTACCAGGCGATCGTCACGATCCCGAAGTCGTTCTCGGCGGATGCCACATCCGCCGGCACCGCGCTGCAGAGCGGGGATGCCGATGCGCAGCAGGCCGAGATCACCGTCACCACCGCACCCGACGGCCGGGTCGCCGACGGGCTCATCACCCAGCAGATCGCCTCGGTCGCCGCGTCGACCATGGGCACGATGCTGAGCGAGGCGACCGTGGGCAACGTGCTGGTCGGTTTCAAGACCATCGGCGACCAGATCGGGGATGCCGCCGACGGAGCGGCCCAGCTCGCCGACGGCGCTCACGATGCCGCCGACGGTGCTGCGGAGATCCCCGATGGGGCCGCGCAGCTCGCCGACGGCGCCGGCGGAATCGCCAGTGGCGCGGGTGAGCTGGCCAGCGGTGCGTCTCAACTCGCCGGTGGACTCGGCACCATCTCGACCAAGACGCGGGAGGCCGGAGCGGGGGCCAACCAACTGGGCCAAGGGCTGATCGGCGGAGCCGACGCGCTCGAGCAGAACGGCCTCGTTCCCGCCGAGCTCTTCACCGCCGCCGACGCGGCCGTGACTGCGAGCGACGGCGCCGCCCAGGCAGCCGCCGGCGCGAACCAGGCGAGCGCGGGCGTGGCGACCGGTATCTCCGCACTTGCCCCGGGGCTTCGTAGCCTCGCCGATAGCTGCGACACCGCGGCGAACCCGCAGTTCTGCGCCGAACTCGCCGCGATGGCCGGGCTCGCCGAATCGCTTCAGCAGCCCGCGGCGACGGCTGAGCAGCTGTCAGCGACCGCGGCCGACGCGGCGCGCGGCGCGAACCAGGCCTCGGCCGGCACCGCACAGGGGCTGCGTGCCCTCGACGCCGAAGCACCAAAGGCGATCGCCGACCAGATGCGCACGGCCGGTGCGGCCGCCACGCAGCTGGGCGGCGGCCTCGGTCAGCTCGCTGACGGCGTGACGCAGTCGGCGGAAGGAGCCACCGGCATCGCCGACGGCGCATCGCAGCTCGGCACCGGAGCCAGCCAGCTCGGCGACGGTGTGACCGCGCTCGGTGAGGGCGCCGGCGAGCTGGCCAAGGGTCTTGACTCGCTGGCCTCGGGCACCGATGACCTCGCCGATGGCCTGACGACCGCGAGCACCTCGCTGCCCTCATTCAGTGACGAGGAGTCGACCGCGCTGTCGTCGGTGATCGCCGACCCCGTCGCGTCGTCATCCGACTCCGACGCCATGTTCGGTCCCACGACCATCCCGCTGCTGGCATCCGTCGTGCTGTGGTTCGGGGCGCTCGCCTCGTTCATCGCCCTGCGCGCAGTTCCCGGCAACGCGCTGACCTCGCGGCGCTCGTCGCTCGACCTGGTACTGCGCGGGTTCTGGCCCGCCGCCGCGATCGGCGCCGCTCAGGGTGTGCTCGTCGCCCTCGTCGTGCAGATCGTCGCCGAGTACGACGCCGCCACCTGGTGGGGCTTCGCCGGGTTCGCTGTGCTGACCGGTATCGCGTTCGCCGCCGTCAACCAGGCCCTGGTCGCCGTGTTCGGCGGCATCGGCCGCTGGGTCAGCGCACTGGTCGGCGTGCTCGCCCTGGCCACCGGGGTGATCTCGACGGTGCCCGGCTGGCTCGCGGGACTCGGCGCGGCGATGCCCACCGCGCCCGCGCTGACCGGACTGATCTCACCGACCGGGGCCGCCACCGCGGGGCTCATCGTCTGGGCGGTGCTGTCGCTCGGCGCGGCGATCCTCGCCGTCAGCACCCGGCGCACCACCAGTGCCAAGCGGGTTCTCGCGACCGCATGATCCGACGTCACCGGGCGGCGCCTGCCGCACCGCCCGGTGACGCGGATGGGTGACGCCGACCAGCGCCGCGGATCGGTAGCGCGGTCCCACCGGACTGCTCAGAGCAGTTGCTCGATGCGGTACGGCACCATCTCGCGCATCACCAGTCCGGTCGTCGTGCGCTTGACGCCGTCGACATCGAGGATGCGCCCGGCGACGCGATAGAGATCGTCGGCGTCGCGGGCGACCACACGGATCATCAGATCGGTGATGCCCGACAGCCCCAGCACCTCGACGACCTCGGGGATCGCCGCGAGTGATTCGCCGACGCGATCGAGCTTGCGCTGAGTGACGCTGGTGACGATGTAAGCGCTCAGCGGGTAGCCGAGTACGCCGGGATCGATGCGTCGCTGGAACGACCGCACGGTGCCGTCCTGGTCGTAGCGCGCCAGCCGGGCGCGGACGGTGTTGCGCGCCAGTCCGGTCGCCTCTGCCAGGGCGACGATGGTCGCCGCGGGGGTGCGGATGAGCTCTCGAAGCAGACGTCGGTCGGTGCGGTCGGCGAGGCCGGTGCGTGCCATCGTGATCACGCCTTTCACTCTCGACGGGCAAGAATTGCCCGTTCTGATCAACTGCGATCGTCTCTATTGTGCACGTCGTTCACACCTGATCCAATGACAGCACCATCTGCATACTCCCCGCCTGCCCCGCAGCCACCCGCACGACCGGGCAGGACGACCTCACCAGGGTCTCAGCGCGACTCGGCACCGCAATGACGTGGTGCCGCCCACCAGAGGAACCGCCCCATGACTCCTTCGCTTACCACCCTCGCCGCGGGCATCAACGCCCCGTCCATGGCCATCGCCGGTGACGACCTGACCACCCTCGCCGCGATCGAGCAGCGCGTGCTGTGGCTGGCGACGTCGATGATCCACCACGCCAATCGCGTGCGCCCGAACCCGTCGGGTCTCAAAGTCGGCGGACATCAGGCCTCCAGCGCCTCGATCGCGACCATCATGACGGCCCTCTGGTTCGACCAGTTGCGCGCCGAGGACCGCGTGTCGGTCAAGCCGCACGCCTCACCCGTGCTGCACGCGATCAACTACCTGCTGGGCGAGCTCGACGAGACGCAGATGACGACGCTGCGGCAGTTCGGCGGCATCCAGAGTTACCCGAGCCGCTCGAAGGATCCCGACACCGTCGACTACTCGACCGGATCGGTCGGCGTCGGGGCGACCGCGCCGATCTGGGGTGCGATCTCGCGGCGCTACGCCGCGACGCTCTCGGGCAGCGGCCACGCCGGACGGCAGTACTCGCTGGTAGGCGATGCCGAACTCGACGAGGGCGCCGTATGGGAGGCGCTGCTCGATCCGCACGTGCCCGATCTCGGCGAGCTGGTGTGGATCGTCGACCTCAACCGACAGTCGCTCGACAGGGTGGTGCCGAACATCGCCGCGGGCAAGCTCGAGCGCATGTTCGGCGCGGCCGGCTGGCAGGTGCTCACGGTGCCGTTCGGCGCCCGTCTGGAGGCCGTCTTCGCACGCCCCGGTGGCGAGGCTCTGCGGGCGCGGATCCTCGATATGCCCAACGCCGAGTACCAGCGTCTGCTGCGCTGCGACGCCGGTGAGCTGCGGCACCGCCTGCCCGGGGCGGATGCCACAGCATCCGCCATCCGCGCCCTGCTCGACACGCTCGATGACGATGAACTGCTGCGGACGATCCGCAACCTCGGTGGGCACGACCTGGCGGCGCTGCGCGCGGCGTTCGCGCAGATCGACGACACTCGTCCGACCGTGATCATCGCCTACACGATCAAGGGCAACGGGCTGCCCACGGCCGGGCATCCGCAGAACCACTCCTCGCTGCTGACCGTCGAGCAGTACGCGCAGCTCGCCGCCGAGATCGGCATGGATCCGGGCGCGCCGTGGCAACGGTTCGGTGAGACCACCGCCGAGGGCGCGCTGTGCGCGCAGACCGCTGCGCGCCTGCGGCGCGAGCCGGTGGCGGATGCTGCTCCGCCGGCCGTTCCCGCCGACTTCGGCCGTACTCCGTCGGGCTCGGGCACGACGCAGGCCGCCCTCGGTCGCGTGCTGCTCGATCTCACCCGCTCGGCCCCCGAGGTGGCGCGCCGCGTCGTCACCGCGAGCCCGGATGTGTCCAGCAGCACCAATCTCGCAGGCTGGCTGAACAAGGCCGGCGTGTGGTCACCCGACGACCGGCAGAACTGGTTCGCCGACGACCCCGAGACGATCATGCACTGGCGCGAGAGGCCCAGCGGGCAGCACATCGAGCTGGGCATCGCCGAGGTCAACCTCGTCGGTCTGATCAGCGAGTTGGGCGCCACCTGGAGCCGCTGGGGGCAGCCGCTCTTCCCGATCGGTGTGCTGTACGACCCCTTCGTCGAACGGGCGCTGGAGCCTTGGTCGTACGGCATGTACGCCGGTGGCCAGTCCATTCTGATCGGCACCCCGTCGGGCGTCTCACTCGCCGCCGAGGGCGGTGCGCACCAGTCGATCAAGACGCCCTCGATCGGCATCGAGCAGCCCGAACTGCTGAGCTACGAGCCCGCGTTCATGCTGGAGGTGGAGTGGATGCTGCTGGCCGCCATGTCGCAGATGGCCCGGCCCGCAGGCAAGTCGGCCTATCTGCGCCTGTCGACCAAGCCCGTCGACCAGTCACTCGCGGCCGTTCCCACCGATCCGGCCGCGCGTGAGCGTCGTCGGCGCCAGGTGCTCGCGGGCGGCTATCGCCTGCGCAGCGCCGCCGATCCGGCCGTGACGATCGTCGCCATGGGAGCCATGTTGCCCGACGCGATCGAAGCCGCAGACCGCCTGTCTGCTCTGGGCGTGACGAGTGACATCGTGTGCGTCACCAGCCCGGGCCTGTTGTTCGACGCCGTGCAGGCACGCGGCGGTCATCACGAGGGCTCCGACTGGATCCTCGACCAGGCCCTTCCGCGGGAGCGGGCCCGGCCGATGGTGACCGTGCTCGACGGGCATCCGCACGCCCTGGCGTTCCTCGCCGGCATCCACGGTGTGCCGGCTCGCCACCTCGGTGTCAGCCGGTTCGGACAGGCCGGTGACCTCGCCGATGTCTACCGCTACCACGGCATCGACGCCGACAGCATCGTGCGCGCTGCGCTCGATCTGACCGCCTGAACCCCGCTCGCCGAGCCGACGGGCCGGGCGCGCTGGCTGTCTGCGCGCACGAGAACAGGACACATCCTGAGAACAGGATGAATCCGCGGAAATCATCCTGTTCTGGGGAACGAGCCTGTTCTCGTGCGGCGCGGCTGGCGGCGCGGCGCTGCGCTGCGCTGCTGCGCGCGACCCGCCCAGGCGCCTCAGCTCAGGCCGGAGTACGCGTGCAGGCCCTTGAAGAAGACGTTCACGATGGTGAAGTTGAAGATCACGGCGGCGAAGCCGGTGATCGACAGCCATGCCGATGGGGTGCCGCGCCACCCGCGCGTCGCGCGCGCGTGGATGTAGCCGGCGTAGAGCACCCAGATGATGAAGGTCCAGGTCTCCTTCACGTCGAAGCCCCAGTAGCGACCCCACGCGTCCTGTGCCCAGATCGCGCCGGCGATGAGCGTGAAGGTCCAGAAGATGAACCCGACCACCGTGAAGTGGTACGCCATGTTCTCGAGGCGCGAGGCCTCGGGCAGTGTGCGCAAGAAGCCGGGGCCGGTCTTCTGGGCGGCTTCGGCGACCTTGCGCTCACGACGCGCCTGCATCAGCTGCAGCACTGAGAGAGCGAAGGCGAGGGCGAACAGCGCCGTCGACAGCGAAGCGACGAACACGTGGATGACCAGCCAGATCGACTTCAGCGGATCGACCAGCGGCGTGACCTCGGTGTAGAAGTTCGCCGCGGCAGCGCCCAACAGCACGAGCACGAGCCCCGAGATGAAGCTGCCCAGGAAGCTCAGGTCGATACGCAGCAGCATCAGCAGGTAGACCGCCATGATCAGCAGCGTGCCGACCATCGCGAACTCGTAGAGGTTCGCCCACGGCACGCGTCCGGCCGCGAAACCGCGCGTGAGCGTCGCCGTCAGGTGGAACAACCAGCCGAGCACCGCGAGCGAGGTGCCGATCCGGCCGAAGACGTAGCGCTTGCGGGCGGGCGAAGCGTCGGCGGCGCCGCCGGAGGTCGAGGCGACGGCATCCGGCTCTCCCCCACCGGCGCCGACGAGCGCCTTCGTCTTCGCCTGGTCGCTCGCCGACGACCGCTTCGCGAGGTCGAAGGCGTAGGCGACGAACGACGCCGCGTAGATCGCGATCGCCGTCCACAGCGTCAGGATCGAGAGGGAATCGAGATCGGGCATGTCATGCTCCCTTCACGGAGGTCCCGCGCTGCGGCGCGGTCCCGTCGAGCAGCCGCTCGTGACCGCGGACGAGGTCGTCCACGGCAGCGGCCAAGGTGGGGTCTTCGCCGCGCGCGAGCCCGGCGTACTCGAGGTGGATGCTGTCGCTGTCGGATGCTGTCGCCTTGACCCACATGCGGCGGCGGGGCACGAACAGGGCGAGACCCAGTCCGCCCAGAGCGAGCATCGAGAAGACCAGCACCCACACGGCCGAGGCGTCGTGGTGGATCTGCAGCGACACGTAGCGCTTGACCGACTCCAGCGATCCGTTCGCGTCGGCGGGCGAGGCGTCTTCGAAGGTGACGGTGCCGAGACCGTTCGGCAGATCGGCGGTCTCGCCCGGCTGCAGTTCGATCGAGGCGACGTCGGTGCCGCGTCCGTTGAGCTTGTCGAGGCCGTCGGTGTCGAGTTCGAACACCGAGACGGGCCGGCCGCCGTCGATGCCGAGGTCGCCCTGGTACACGTCGAGCGTGAGCAGCGGCAGGTTCAGCGCACCGTGGGCTGACGCGTACGCACCCGAGTCGAGCTCGACCACGGTCGGGTACAGGAATCCGATCATGCCGAGCTGTTCGGGCATGCCGTCGGTGATCTTCACGACGCCGAGTGAGGTCATCGCGCTGTCCTGCGGCAGGAACTCGACCGGCTGGCTGAGTACCGCCACGCCCTCGGCGTTGCGCACCGTGATCGTCGGGGCGTACCCGTTGCCCAGCAGGTACACGCTGTCGCCCTCGACGTGCAGCGGGTGGTTGACCTGGATCTTGCCGTCGCTGGTCGAGCCGTCGGTGTGCTGCACCGAAACGTTGGCGGCGAAGTTGCCGGCCTGGCCGGCGCCGGGCTGGCCGAAGTCCTCGTACGTGACGTCGAAGCTGTCAAGGGTGATCGCGTACGGGTTGAAGGCGTCGTCTGCGACCAGGCGACCCCGGTCGATCGAGTTGTAGTCGATCAGCGTGTTGACGTAACTCGACCCCTCGATGACGACCTTCTGGCCGGTGTAGGCGTAGCCGCTGCCGATGCCGACGGTGATCAGCACGCCCACCAGCGCGATGTGGAAGATCAGGTTGCCGGTCTCGCGCCAGTAGCCGCGCTCGGCCGACACCGACCAGGTGTTGCCCCGGTCGTAACGGGCGACGCGGTAGCCGAGGGACTTCAGCTGCTTCTCGGCGACGTCGATGGCCGCCGGAGCCTCGGTCTCGGGGTCGGTCGTCTCGCGCTGCACCGAGCGGTGGTCATCGAGCCGCGACAGTCGGGCAGGGGTGCGCGGCGGCTGCGTGCGCAGCGCCTTGGCGTGATGCTTGATGCGCGGCAGCACGCATCCGATCAGCGAGATGAACAGCAGCAGGTAGATCGCCGAGAACCAGGGCGACGAGTAGACATCGAACAGGCTGAGCCCGTCGAGGATCGGGAACAGTTCGGGGTTGTTCTGCCGGTACTGCACCACACCGTTCGGGTCGGCACCGCGCTGCGGGAAGATCGAGCCCGGAATCGCCGCGATCGCCAGCGCCAGCAGCAGGATCAGCGCGACGCGCATCGACGTCAGCTGCCGCCATCCCCAGCGCAGCCATCCCATCGGCCCGAGCTTCGGCTGGGCGATGTCACTGTCGGGCTGTTCCGCGCCGATGTGGTCGGACGGGCGCCGTGGGTCGGTGGCGGCAGACGTGCCGGTGCGGTCCACGCGGGGTCCCTTCTTCTCGGGCGGGGTCGGGTCAGATGGGGAGGATGACACTGGCCATCACCGCCGTCAGTCTCGACATGATCTCGGTCCAGATGCCGGTCGCCATGAGCACGCCGAGCACGATCAGCAGCACGCCGCCGATGATGTTGACGGTGCGGATGTGGCGGCGCACGAAGCCGACCGCGCGGGTCGCCCAGCCGAAGCCGAGCGCAAGCAGCAGGAACGGGATACCCAGCCCGAGCGAATAGGCGACGCCGAGCAGGGATGCCCGCCACGGCGTGCCCATGTTGAACGACAGTGCCACGATCGCCGTCAGGGTCGGCCCCATGCAGGGCGCCCAGCTGAGGCCCAGAGCGACACCCAGCAGCGGTGCGCCGATGAGTCCGGTGCTGGACTTCACCTGCATCCGCATCTCACGCTGGGCGAAGCCGAAGAAGCCGAGAAAGACCAGCCCCATGATGATGATCAACACGCCGAGGATCTGCGTGATCAGTCCCGACCACTGCAACACGAACGCCCCGAACGTGCCGCTCAGCGCGGTGATGGCGACGAACACGACCGTGAAGCCGGCGATGAACAGCAGCACACCCAGCAGCATCCGCCGACGCGTCGTGGTCTGGGTCTGCGTGCCCTCTGCGGAGGTCGTGGCGGCGCCTGCGGCGCCACCGATGAACCCGAGGTAGCCGGGCACGAGGGGCAGCACGCAGGGTGAGACGAAGGAGACGAGCCCGGCAAGCATCGCCAGCGGGATCGCGAGCCAGAGAGCGCCGGCGCCGATGACGGCTTCGGGGCTCACGCCTCCTCCTTCAGCACGTCCTTGATCATCGTTGACAGGATCGAGGTTCCGTCGATCGGTCCGATGATGCGTGCTGCGACGCGTCCTTGCTTGTCGAGCACGAGGGTGGTCGGAGGCGCCTGGATGGGCGTCACCTGAGCGAAGGCCAGTTTGGCCTCGCCGGTGGTCGCATCGATCAGGCTGGGGTAGGTGATGCCGTAGGTCTCGGCGAACGCGAGTGCCGTGGCGGGCTGGTCGTAGATGTTGACGCCGACGAAGGCGACGTCGTCTTTCTGGTGCATCTGCCAGACGGCTTCCAGATCGGGAGCCTCGAGGCGGCACGGGCCGCACCCGGCGTACCAGAAGTTGACCACGGCGACCTGGCCGCTGATGTCGGCGCTCGAGAACTCCTCACCGTTCTCGGTCACGCCACCGAACTCGACCGGCTCGCCACGGTCGGCGGGTGGGATCTCCTGCGTGCGGAAGTCGGCCGAGGTGTAGGCCTTCTCGTCGCCGTTGCGGAACGCCTCGGCGGCGGGGTCATCGGTCGAGCACGCGCTGAGGCCGACGGCCAGTGCTGCGGCGATCGCCGCGGCCGCGACCTTCACAGAACGTCGGCTGCGGGCACCACGAGAAGAAGGAACACGAGATGACACGCTGGGAATCGTACGCACGTTTCCTATGCGCGCTCTGACATGCGCGGCCCCGTGCGAGCGGTCAGCGGGGCAGGTCTCCGATGATGTCCGAGACCTCGGCGCGGAAGCGCGGACAGGCTGCGATGTCGTGCGCGGTGCAGCGCAGGGCGTGCTCGGTCATCGCCTTCGAGTGCCGCATCTCGGCCATGCGCCGATCGAGATCGTCCAGGTGGGCGTGCAGCACCTCGTGGCGACCGGTCATGTCGCGCTCGAGCAGGTGGACGATCTGATCGAGGCTCATGCCCGCGGCCTTGCTGCGCAGGATCACCGCGACGCGCACGATGTCGTCCTCGCCGTAGCGCCGCCGCCCGCCGCTGTCGCGGGGCGGCGTCAGCAACCCCATGGATTCCCAGTGCCGCAGCACGTGGGTGGGCAGCTCGAACCGCTCGGCGACGTCGCCGATCGACCACGGATGCCGGTCGCTTGACTTCATGTCAACATGAAGTCACACACTCGTGAGGAACGCAAGGACCGCACCCTCAGGAGGAAGAAGAATGCACGACGTCATCATCATCGGAGCCGGCCCCGCCGGTCTGCAGGCGGCTCTCACGCTCGGGCGCATGCGCCGCACCACCGCTCTCATCGACTCGGGCCGGTACCGCAACGAGCACGTGCGCCACATGCACAACGTGCTCGCGGCCGACGGCACCCCGCCCACGGAGTTCCGCGCGACCGCGCGTCGCCAACTGGTCGCCTACCCGACCGTGACGGTGCACGACGACACCGTCGAGACGGTGCGAGCGGCGGATGCGGGATACGAGGCCGTCTTCGCCGACGGCAGCACCCTGCGCGCCCGCATCGTGCTGCTGGCGACCGGCATGCTCGACGAGCTGCCGCCGGTCCCCGGGCTCGATGGCCTGTGGGGGCGCCGCGCGTTCAACTGCCCGTTCTGTGATGGGCACGAGTTCACCGACCGTCGCGTCGGCCTGCTCGGCGCGGATGCCCGCATCGAGCACCTGGCGCAGCTGCTGGGCCCGATCGCCGCCGAGCTGGTCGTGTTCGACGATGGCGGCCTGGATACCGGCATCCGCTCCCGTCTACTCGACGCGAACGTCACCGTGCATTCCGCGCCCGTCGCCGCCGTGTCCGAGACCGACGACGGCGTGCGCGTCGACGCGGGCACCGCCGTCGACGTCGCCGCGCTCTTCCTGACACCCCGCGACACACGGCAGCGCGCACCGTTCGCCGCGCAGCTCGGACTGCGGATGCTGCCGAACGGGGCGATCGAGATCGACGACGTGGGCCGCACCTCGCACGCCGGCGTCTTCGCCGCCGGTGACATCGCCCAGTCCGCCACCGCAGGCGGCATGCCGTCGGTGATCTCGGCGGCCGCATCGGGGCAGCGAGCCGCGTCGTTCATCACCATGCAGCTGGCCGCGGGCGACGGGCAGTGACCGCCCCGCCCACGGGCACTCAGACAGCGCCGAGATCGATGCCCTTCGGCGCCGGCTCGGCATAGTCGACCTCACGCCACACATCGCCCACACGCTCGAAGCTCGTGACGCTCGACAGCGCGCAGCGCCTCGTTCGAGGGTCGTGGCGCAGCGGCAACCCCGCGACCGAGAGGTGGGTGATCCAGATCGGCGCCTGGTGCGAGACGAAGACGATGTCGCCGCCCTCGGTCGCGGACTCCACGGTGCCGTGCCAGGCCTCGTTCATCGCCTCCTGCATCCGCTGGGCGATCGAACTGTACGCCTCACCCCAGCTGGGCAGCGACGGACGACGCAGGTGCCACCAGTTGCGCGGATCGCGCAGCGCCCGCGACATGCGCCGCCCCTCGAACACGTTCGTCGGCTCGATGATGCGCTCATCGAGCGTGGGCGCCAGCCCGAACAGCTCGGTGAACGGCTCGGCCGACTCCTGCGTGCGCTCCAGCGGAGAGCACCGCAACGATCGCACGGGGCGATCGAGCGAGGCGATGTGCTCGGCGGCGGCGCGCGCCATCCGCCGCCCCGACTCGCTCAGGTGGTAATCGGGAAGACGGCCGTAGAGCACGCGCGCGGGATTGTGCACCTCGCCGTGCCGGACCAGGTGCAGTCGGGATGCCGTCATGCTCAGGCCTTGCGGTACTTCGCCTCACCGAAACCGAGGATGAAGTAGCCGATGAACGGCAGCATCCACAGCAGGAAGAACGAGAAGACACCACCCTTGCCGAAGGCGTCACCGACCTTCACGCAGACGATGATGTGGAAGATGAAGCCCACGATCGGGATCAGGTACAGCAGTGCGAGCCAGCCCGACATGCCGGCGATCTTGACCAGGAAGATCACGTTCACGATCGGAATCAGCGCGAGGATGCCCGGGTATCCGGCCTTGGTGAACACCTTCCACAGCGCGACGGCCACGAGCACGTAGAACGCCAGGGCGATCAGACCGGTCGTGCCCGAGAAGATGCCTTCGTAGATGCCGTCGACCGCGTCGGTCACCGAGCCCACCTTGTTCATTGGGGTGCCTTCCATGCGTATGGGACTGCTGGCGGGCGACCTGCCCGTGCTCGCGAGTCTACTGAAGGCATCCGCGCCCGCCACGGTGCGCACGCCGTCCACGTAAACTGGGCAGGCATCTCGTTCCCTATCAGGAGGAAATCTCCGTGCTTCGCACCCACACGGCAGGCTCGCTGCGAGCCGAGCACATCGGTCAGACCGTCACCCTCTCGGGTTGGGTCGATCGTCGCCGCGATCACGGAGGCGTCGCGTTCATCGACCTTCGAGACGTCTCGGGCATCGCCCAGGTCGTCATCCGCGATGAAGAGGTCGCCCACCCGCTGCGCAGCGAGTTCGTGCTGCAGGTAACCGGCGAGGTCTCGCGCCGCCCGGCCGGCAACGAGAACCCCAACCTGCCCACCGGTGACGTCGAGCTGATCGCATCCGACGTCGTCGTGCTCAATGAGTCCGCCCCGCTGCCGTTCCCGGTCTCCAGCGGACTGGCCGAGTCCGACCCGGTCGGCGAAGAGGCACGCCTCAAGCACCGCTACCTCGACCTGCGACGCCCGGCACCGGCATCCGCCATGCGCCTGCGTTCCGACGTGTACAAGGCCATCCGCGACGAACTGCACACCCGCGAGTTCGTCGAGGTCGAGACGCCCACGCTGACCCGTTCGACACCCGAGGGCGCCCGCGACTTCCTAGTGCCGGCACGCCTGCACCCGGGTAGCTGGTACGCCCTGCCGCAGTCGCCGCAGCTGTTCAAGCAGCTGCTGATGGTGGGCGGTGTCGAGAAGTACTTCCAGATCGCGCGCTGCTACCGCGACGAGGACTTCCGCGCCGACCGTCAGCCTGAGTTCACGCAGCTCGACATCGAGATGGCCTTCGTCGACCAGGAGGACGTCATCGAGATGATGGAGTCGCTCGTCGTCGCGATGTGGAAGACCATCGACGTCGACGTGCCGACGCCGCTGCCCCGCATGACCTACGCCGACGCGATGGCCAAGTACGGCTCCGACAAGCCCGACCTGCGCTTCGGCCTCGAGCTCGTCGAGGCGACCGAGTACTTCAAGGACACCCCGTTCCGGGTCTTCCAGTCGGAGTACGTCGGCGCCGTGCTGATGCCCGGCGGCGCCTCGCAGCCGCGCAAGGTGCTCGACGCCTGGCAGGACTGGGCCAAGCAGCGCGGAGCACGCGGCCTCGCGTACGTGCTGTTCAACGAGGACGGCACGCTCGGCGGTCCCGTCGCGAAGAACCTGTCGGATGCTGAGAAGGCCGGCCTTGCCGAGCTCGTCGGCGCGAAGGCCGGCGACTGCGCGTTCTTCGCCGCCGGTTCCACCAAGGAGAGCCGTGCCCTGCTGGGCGCCGCACGCGTCGAGATCGGCCGCCGCCTCGAGCTGCTCGACCCGGACGTGTTCGCGTTCACCTGGGTCGTCGACGCACCGATGTTCGAGCCCGCTTCGGATGCCGTCGCCTCGGGTGACGTCGCCGTCGGCGCTGGCGCCTGGACCGCCGTGCACCACGCCTTCACCGGCCCGAAGCCCGAGTTCGCCGACACGTTCGACACCGACCCCGGTGCGGCGCTCGCCTATGCGTACGACCTGGTCTGCAACGGCTCGGAGCTCGGCGGCGGATCGATCCGCATCCACCGTGAAGACGTGCAGAAGCGCGTGTTCAAGGTCATGGGCATCAGCGAAGAGGAGGCCGACGAGAAGTTCGGCTTCCTGCTCGAGGCGTTCAAGTTCGGCGCTCCCCCGCACGGCGGCATCGCCCTGGGCATGGACCGCGTCATGCAGCACCTGACCAAGACCGACTCGATCCGCGAGGTGATCGCCTTCCCGAAGTCGGGTGGTGGATTCGACCCGCTGACCGAGGCGCCCGCGCCGATCACGGCCGAGCAGCGCGCCGAGGCCGGCGTCGACACCGAGCCCGAGGAGGAGGCTGCGGAGTAGCATCCGCCCGCCTCGCGGTCGTCGCTCGCCGACACCCCCACCTGCCGCCGAGACCCCTACGTATGGACGTCCATACGTAGGGGTCTCGGCGCGTTCTGGGGGTGTCGGCGAAAGTGGGTCGAGTGCCCGCCGCGCTACTTCATCGCGCCGGCGACCATGCCCGTGATGAAGCTGCGCTGCAGAAAGAGGTACGCCAGCAGCACGGGCACCACCGAGAGCAGCGATGCCGCCGCCGCGGCACCCGGATTGCTGCCCTGCGCGGCGAAGAAGCTCGCCACAGCGGGGGCGATCGTGCGCACGTCGGGGTCTCGCAAGAAGTACGAGCTCAACGCGTATTCGTTCCAGATGGCGACACCGGCAAGGATCGCGACCGTCGCCGTGACCGGCTTGAGCATCGGGAACACGACGCGAAACAGCACCTGCAGCGCATTCGCTCCGTCGACGACCGCGGCCTCTTCGATCGACACCGGCAGGCTGCGCATGAACGCGGTGTACAGGAACACCGCCAGGGGCAGATTGCCCGTGACCATCACCAGGATGATGCCCCAGTGGGTGTTCAGCGCACCGATGTCTTTCATGAGCGTGTACAGCGGCACGAGCACCGACAGCGGCGGGATCATGATCAGCGCGAGGATGCCGGCATAGACCAGCTGGTTGCCGCGCGTGATCCGCCGCGCCAGCGGGTAGGCGGTCAGCGCACCGAGCACGCAGACCAGCACCGTCGAGACGACGGTGACGATCGCGCTGTTGCCGATCGCGGTGAGGATGCCGCCCTGCTGAACCGCGGTGGTGAAGTTCTGCCAGTAGATGTCGCTCGGCAGCGCCCACGCCGACGACAGGTCACTCTTGGGCTTGGCCGCTGTGGTGATGCCGAAGTAGAACGGCAGCAGTTGCAGCAGCGCGACGAACCCGAGCGCGACGTAGATGAGCACCCGGGACGGCGCCGATGCCTCTTTCACCGCAGATGCCTCTCTCATAGCTGCACCCGCCTTCGGTTCAGCGCGCTGTTCAGCACGAACGTCGCCGCCGCGATGAGCACGAACAGCACCACCCCCATGGATGCCGCATATCCGGCCGCCTGATTGCCGAAGTAGGTCTGCCCGATCAGGGTCGACACGGAATGCGTCGACGTGCCGGGGCCGCCGCCGGTGAGCACCTGGATCACGTCGAACAGCTTGAGCCCGCCGATGAGGTTGAGCACGATGCTCGTCGCGAACGCCGGCTGCAGCAACGGCACGGTGATGTTCCGGAACCGCTGCCACCACCCGGCGCCGTCGAGTTCGGCTGCCTCGTAGTACTCGTTCGGCACCGCCTGCAGCCCTGCGAGGTAGATGACCATCGAGATGCCGACGAACTGCAGCGAGTTCACGATCACGATGATCGTCACGCCTGCCGAGGCGTCCGCGAGCCAGGCGACCTGGTCGGCGCCCCACAGCGCCCGCAGGTCGTTCAGCGCGCCATTGTTGTACCGGAAGATCAGGTAGTACATCGTGCCCAGCACGACGGGTGAGACCATCACCGGCAGGTAGATGATCGCGCGCAGCAGCGACGCGCCCCGCACGACCCGGTCGAGCACCACAGCCAGGCCCAGCCCGAGGATCTGCTGGATGATCGTGCTGCCCACGCCGTAGATGAACGTGTTGATCAGCGCGGTGCGGAAGACGTCGTCGCTGAACAGGCGTGCGTAGTTGTCGAACCCGACGAACGCCCGGCCGGGGCTATAGCCGTTCCAGTTGGTCAGTGACAACCCCATCCCGCTGATGAGCGGGTAGATCGAGAAGACCGCGAACAGCAGCACGGCCGGCACGTAGAGCCAGTTCAACCGCCGAGGGTAGAGGCTGTACGGTCGCCCGCGCCGCGGCACGGTTACTGCTGCCCGAACAGGGTGCCGAAGTCGGCCTCGACCTGTGCGACGGCATCGTCGACGCTCGCCTGCCCGGTCACCACGCCGCTGGTCGTGGTGATCAGCGTGTTCCACATGCCGTTGGGCAGATACGCGCGGTCGAAGTACGGCACCATGCGCACGTCTCCGGGCGCGAAGAACTGCTCGTAGCTGTCAGAGAGTTCCCCCAGGTCGACGTCGACCCCGGTGAGTCCTGCCGGGTTGCCGTCTTCGCCGGCGAAGGCGCCGATGTTCTCGGTCTCGGCGAGGAAGTCGAGAAAGTCGAGCGCCTGCTGCTTGTTCTCACCGTCACGCCAGGCGCCGAGTGCGACGCCCTCGCCGCCGATGAGGTACTCGGGGTCTCCGTTGATCGCCGGAACCGGCAGGAATCCCAGCTCGGCTTCGGGGACGAACTGCCGGGCGCTGAGCGCGAGGCTGTTCTGGATCATCACGAACGCCGTGGTGCCCTGCCCGAGCGCCGTGGCGATGTCGTCACTGGTCGCGGCCGAGAAGTCGGGGTTGAAGTAGCCCTCGTCGGCCCAGTCGGCGAGCGTGGAGTACATGGCCTCGAAACCGCTGTCGACGAACTCGCCGCCCGCGAGCCGATCGGACTCACTCTCGTCGAAGGAACCGGATGCCAGCCAGTCGGCCACGTTGCCGGCGAACCAGCTGTCCTTGCCCGAGGCGGAGATGGGTACGACCCCAGCCTCGGCGAGCTTTTCGAGGGCGTCGTCGAACGCGTCGATCGTGCCCAGCGACGCCGGGTCGATCCCGTGGTCGTCGAGGACAGTCTGGTTGTAGACGATGCCCGCGACGTCGGTCGTCAACGGCAGTGCGAAGAACTCGCCGGCGTCGTTGCGCATGGTCGCGTCGAGTACGGGGTTGAGGTTCTCTGCCCAGGCACGCTCCTGCAGCGGCTCAAGGAACTCGCTGTAGCGCAGCAGCGACCAGCCGTGCGTCGCCCAGATGTCGGGCAGGTCACCCGACGCCATGCGCACCTTCATGTCGCCCTCGTAGTCCTGCGCCAGGGGAACCACATCGATCGTGACCCCGGGGTTCTCGTCCTCATACGCTGCGGCGAGCGCGGACAGCGACTGGAAGCGCGGGCTGTCCTCGGCCATCGCCGACTGCAGTTCGAGGGTCACCTCGCCGTTGTCGCTCGGTCCCGAGCACCCGGTGAGCGCGAGCGCGGCGATGATGAGTACCGCGGGCCCCGCCAGCGCCTTCTTGCTGACCTCCGACATCTTCGTCCTTCCTCCGGTCGACACATGCTAGCGGTCCCCAGCCGCACTGGGAGTCTACGCGGGAGGATGCGCGCCGGGATAGTCCCCGAGACCGCCTCAGCGTGCGGCGAGCCAGGGCAGCACGTTCTCGTGCCAGACGTCGATGCCGAGTCGTACGATCAGCGCGATGACGACGATCAGGAACACCACCCGGATGAACCGCGTGCCGCGTGCGATCGCAATGCGCGAGCCCAGGTAGCTGCCGGCGACGTTGGCGACGGCGAGAATGCCGCCCAGCACCCACAGCACGGCGCCGTGCGGGATGAACAACAGCAACGCCCCGATGTTGGTGGCGAGGTTGACGATCTTGGCCTTCGCGCTGGCCTGCAAGAAGTCGTAGCCAAGCAACGTCACCAGGGTGATCACGAGAAACGTGCCGGTGCCGGGGCCGATCAGTCCGTCGTAGAAGCCGATGGCCAGGCCCGCCGCGCCCGCCGCGATGTGGTGGCGGTGCCCGTGGAAGCGCAGCAGCGTGCGCTGACCGAGCTGCGGGCGGAAGGCGGTGAACAGTGCGACGGCGAGCAGCGCGATCACGATGATCGGTTTGAATGCGGCCGGCGGGAGGATCGTCGCCACCGCCGCACCGCCGAACGACCCGACCAGCGCGATCGCGGCCATCGGCAGCGCCGTGCGGATGTCGGGCTTCGCCCGCCGGTAGTACGTGACGCTGCTGGTCGCGGTGCCGAAGACCGAGGCGAGCTTGTTGGTCGCGAGAGCCTGCACCGGAGTGATGCCGGGCACCAGCAGTAGCGCCGGCAGCTGCAGCAGACCCCCACCACCGACGACCGCGTCGATCCACCCGGCGGCGAAGGCCGCGACGACGATGAAGATGAGCACGCCCCACGTG
Organism: Microbacterium esteraromaticum; assembly: GCF_028747645.1. Classification (NCBI taxonomy): domain Bacteria; kingdom Bacillati; phylum Actinomycetota; class Actinomycetes; order Micrococcales; family Microbacteriaceae; genus Microbacterium; species Microbacterium esteraromaticum. The sequence continues at coordinate 612,401 of NZ_CP118100.1, read as the reverse complement.
AGCTGCTCGAGACCGAGGAACGCGCCGATGTCCATCCCCAACAGGATGCCAGAGCCACGGGCATCCACCGACGCGCCCTTCACGCGACGCATCCGAACCGCTAGCTTGTGTCTCGGGAGCGCCCCGCTCCGTACCCCGTAGAAAGCAGGTGCGCGATGGCAGGCAAGTTTGAGTTGTATCAGGACAAGGGCGGCGATTGGCGGTTCCGCCTCAAGGCCGGCAACGGCGAGGTCATCGCGACTGGCCAGGGCTACGCCTCGAAGTCGGGCGCGCTGAACGGGATCGACTCGGTTCGCCGCAACGCCGCCGACGCCGACGTCGTCGAGACAGAGGGCTGACCCGACGCGGACTCTCTGAGGTGAACGCCGGGGCTCCCGGTCACCGGATGACGGTGACCGGGAGCCCCGGCGTTCGTCAGCGCACTGTTCTTCAGCGCACCGCGCGTCGTCTGCGCAGGATGAGGCCGACGCCTGCCGCGAGGGTCAGGAGGCCACCGAGGGTCCAGGCGATCACCGCGCCGGTGTCGGCCCCCGTCGTGGCCAGGGCGCCGTCGTCGGTCTCGCCACCGGCGACGCTGCCGCCGACATCCGAACCGTCGGTGTCGCCGCCATCAGAGCCGCCCTCGTCGGTGTCGCCACCGTCGGAGCCGCCACCATCCGTACCGCCGTCGCCGCCATCCGTGCCGCCGTCGCCACCATCCGTACCGCCGTCGCCGCCGTCGCCACCATCCGTGCCGCCGTCGCCACCGTCACCGCCGTCGCCACCATCGGATGCCGGGATCACCGTGAACAGCTGGACGGGCGAGTAGTCCACCGCGCCGTGCGGGTCGCTGGTGCGCACGTACCATCCGCGCTCCCCGACCTCGGTCAGCGGCCAGGCCGCCGACAGGATGGATCCGGATGCGACGTCATCGAATGCGGCGACCTCGGTGCTGGTGAGGATCTCTGCCGAGAAGGCGTCGGTCTGCAGCATCCGCTCGACCGTGGTGATCCCCAACTGCTCGAAGGTCAGTTCGAACTGCTGCGGGGCATCGGCCAGGCTCGGGTGGTCCGAGTCGTGCTTGCCGAGCGCGCCGCCGCGGTCGGGGTCCTCCAGCGACGGCGAGTAGGTGCGCACGATCATGCGCTCGCCCTGCGTGTCGAAGTGCAGCAGGCGCAAGAAGCCCTGTCCGCCCTCGGGAAGGCCCTGGTAGTCGAAGAGCATCGAGTACACCGTGCGCTCGGCGACGCCGTCACCGTCGTCGTCGAACTCATCCGTGCGCGTGAACGCGTCGTGGTAGTGGCCCGAGAACACCATCTTGACGTTCGGGTTGACCGCGACGACCTCGTCGAGCACGCGCTGCGGCGTCGCACCGAGTCCGCCCGTGGTCAGGATGAACTCGTGCTGCGCGAGCACCGCCACCCGATCGGGGTACTGCGCCAACACCTCGTTCATCCAGGCGATCTCGGCGTCGGCGGGGCCCCACCCCATGTAGACCATGATGAAGTCGATGCCGCCGGCCGAGAGCAGGTCGTAGTGGCCGCGATTGTTCTCGTAGCTGCCGCCGTACCAGGGGTTGCCCGCGTACCGCTCCTCACCGAAGTAGGTGCCGTAGTTGTCGTAGTCGAGCAAGTGGTTTCCGACGTCGTGGTTGCCCGCGAGTACCCCGTACGGCAGGCCGATCTCGTCGAGCCTGGCGTACTCGGGGTCGGCGTTGCGCCACTGGTACATCTGGTCGTAGTCGTCGACGATGTCGCCGGTGTGGAACAGGTACTGGATGTTCTTCGCTTCGCGCTGCTCAACCAGGTACGTGTGGATCGCCTGCTGGTGGCGGTAGCGATCCTCGCCCTCGACGGCATCCTCGTTGTAGTACTGCGTGTCCGACTCCCACGCGAAGGTGAAGTCGTACTCCGAGCGCGGAGTGTCGAGCGGATGCGGCAGCGCGACATCCGACTCGCGCGTGGTGTGATCAGCGCCGGCGAAGCCCTCGGAGTGCTGCACGAGCACGCGCACGATACCGTCGCGGGCATGCGCGGTGACGTCGATGGCCGCGTCGAGGGTGAACTCCCCCGCCTCGGCCACGACGTGCCGGGTCTGCTCGGCCCAGGTCGCACCGTCCGCGGTGAGCGCGTACATGACCACGGTGGCGTCGGCGTTCGCCGTGCCCGTCCACGTGGCGCGCACCAGCGAGCCGTCCGCGGCGTCACCGACGGCGACATCGAACAGCTGGTATGGGAACGCGGTGGTCGATGTGGTGGCGTCGCCGGCCAGACCGTCGGCGACCGCCAGCATCCGCACCTGTTCCGAGGTGAGCTCCTGCGGCCGCTCGCGGTCCAGTGAGAGTGCGTCGGAGACGACGCCGGACTGCAACTCGATGTCGCCATCCGAGAGGTCGACCCGGCGCCCCTCCAGGAAGGCGACGTCGAGCACATCGCCGGTGGGGTCTTCGACCTTGGCCTGCAGCGTGATCTCGCCCGCTTCGACCTCGGCCCCCTCGACGGGCGCGATCGCGCCGGCGCTGGGCTGCTCGTCGAAGGTGATGAAGGTCGACACGTAGTCCGAGCTGTTGCCCAAGGCGTCCGTCGCCGTGATCTGCACCCGGTGCTCGCCGGCTTCCAGGTCGACCGACGAGGTCGTGTGCGGCAGTGTGATCTCGGCACCGTCGAGCGTCGCGGTCGTCGTGACGCCGCCGACACCGGCATCCGAGATCTCGGCGTCGATCGTGATCTCGCCCTGGTAGGCGGTTCCGTCGACGATCTCGGTCGTCACCTCGGGACCGGTGTTGTCGACCGTCACCGTGCGGGCGACGGTGTGCTCGCCGGCGGTCGCCGTGACCGTCGCCGCGCCGTCCTCGCGCGGCGTGGTGTCCCACTGTGCGCTCACGGCGCTGAACGCGTCGGCGGGCAGCGTGAAGCGGGCGTCGAAGAAGTCGAGCTTGCCGACGCTGTCGCCCATCTTCAGCACGTGGTTGGGGTCGTCGTAGCCCTGCGGCGTGAGGGTGCGCCCGTCGGGCAGGATCATGCGCAGACCGCGGATGCTGAAATCGTCGTTGTTCTCGAACTCGTCGATCTCGGGCGCGGCCTTCGTACCGGCCCACACGCTGACGACCAGCTCGTCGCCCTCGCGGATGTACGACAGCGGCACCGGAGTGGCGATGGTCTCCCAGCCGTTGTAGATGCCGGTGTCGAAGATGCGCAGCACCTCGTCGCCGACCAGCACGCCGTTCTTGAAGTAGTAGTCGACATCGGCGGCCTCGAACACGAACACCGGTTCGTCTTCGAGCCCTGCCTCGGTGGCGAGCGGTTCGCCGTCGACGGCGATGCCGTCGGGCGACTGCTCGCCGGCGGCCACGACCGTGGTCGTGCCCGACACGAAGGCGTCATCGTCGAGGTTCAGCCGCAGCGGCTCGATTTTCGCGCCGGCCACGGGCACGCGCACCGTCTCGATGGTGGTGACGTTGGTGCCGTCACTCGCCGAAAGGGCGTACTCGACCCACGACTTGCCGATCAGGTCGACGGGGTCGATCACGTGCCGGTATACGCCCGAACCGGTGTCGGAGAGGTTGATCGGCGCCTGTGCACCGTCGACGTCGTTGCTGAGCATCAGCGTCACCGTGCGGGGAAGCACGTCGTCGGTGATCGTGAAGTCGAGGGTGAACCCGGCGTTCGGGTCGATCTCGTTCTTGGTCCAGTCCTGGATCGTCGGTGCCGAGCCGTCGGCGGCGAGGATCATCAGTCCGGCGGGCACCTGGTCTGACTGCACCGCGCCGGGGGTCGCCGCGGCGATGCCGAGCATGCGCTGCAGGGTCTGGTCGTCCTCGCGCGTGGCATAGCGGATGCCCTGGTCGGCGATCGTGTCGTCGGAGGCGCCGAGCTGGTAGTGCGCTCGGTTCAGCGAGTGCCCGGTGTTGGTGATGATCTCGATGCCGCGCGGCGACGAGTTGGCCATGCCGCCCGCCGAGATCTCGACCAGGTCGACGCCCATCGTCAGCGCCGTGCCGAAGTGGGCGTTGAACGCGGCGGCGTCGAGGTCGTCGTTGGCGCCGTTCTTGATCCAGAACACCAGCGTCTCGCCGGCCGGGATCACCACATCGCCGGGCGTCGCCGGCCAGCGGCTGGTCTGCGTGTTGACGTACTCGTCGGTCGCGTAGAGGTAGTTGACGGTGTAATCGCCGAAGTCGAGCGGTTCGCTGGTGGCGTTGTAGACCTCGATGAACTCGAACCCGTCGGCGCCGCCGACGTTCGTCGAGTCGGGCAGCAGCTCGGTGACCTGCAGCGCCGAGGTCACGAGAGACGGGTCGGGTTGCGGATCGAAGTCCGGCTCCGGCTCGGGCTCGGGTGCCGTCAGCGCGTCGGCGGCAATGCTGCCGGGGGTCGCGGTACCGGTCTGCTCCAGCACCGGCAGGCTGAGGGTGTCGAGGTCGGCGGGGATGCGGAAGTGCGCCGTGCGGTCCACGGCGGTCGACCCGGTCGGGTAGTACGACCAGCTGATGGCCCGGTCGCCCTGCAGCACCCGGATACCGCGGCCGCCGCCGTTGGCCATGCCGGGTTGCCCCTCTGCCCGGATCACGCGGGTGTCGTCGGCGGCTCCCCAGTGCGCGCGGAACTCGTCGACTGTGCGCGCGAACGAGTCCACTGTCGTCGTGGTGTAGCTCAGCCAGAACACAACGGTCTCACCAGCGGCGATCGACGTTCCCGGCTCGACGGTGAGCGCAGCGTCGCGGGTGCGGTCATCGGAGTCGGCGAAGATGTACGCGAACGAGAACCCGTCGCCGTCGAGGTCGATGGTGCGATCCGTGGTGTTGTGCACCTCGAAGTACTCGAAATCGTCGACACCGGCGTTGTCGGGAGCGATCTCGGTGACCATCAGCGGCCAGTTCGCCGCCGTTCCGGGCTGGGGCTGTTCGGGGTCGACCGGTGGCGCCGGGCGCTGGAGGGCCTGTGGCAGCACGGCTCCCGGCGAGCGCTCGGCCTGCAGCCCGAAGACGCTCATGCTCTCGGGTGCGCCCGCGGCCGCGGGGGCCGCAGGCAGGCGGAAGTGCACGGCGAGGTCGTTGCCCATCGAACCCGTCGGGTAGTGCGACCAGGTGAGTAGCTCGTCATCCTTGAGCACGCGGATGCCCCGGTCGCCGCCGTTGGCCATGCCCGACTGACCGGTCAGGCGCACCACCTGGGTGGCCGCGTCGACCGCGTGATACGCACGGAAGTCGTCGATGCTTCGGGCGAAGGAATCCACCGTGCCTGCGGTGTAGCTGAGCCACAGCACCGCGGTCTCACCGGCCGCAAGCACGAGCGGCTCGTCGACGGTCAGCGGAACGTCGCTGCTGCGGTCGGTCGAGTCGCTGTACGAATAGGCGAAGGCGTACCCGCCGGCGGCGAGGTCGATGGCATCCGCGGTGGTGTTGTGGATCTCGACGTACTCGAAGTGGTCGGCGCCGGCGGTGTTCGCGAGGATCTCTGTGACGATCAGCGGCGGCGGCGCGATGTCAGCGGTCGGGGTCGACGCGTGGACGATGCCGCCGAATGCGTCACCTCCGGCCGCTGCCGCGGCGGTGGGCGTCAGGACGGCGGCGGCCAGCACCGTAGCTCCGAGGAATGCGGGTAGAGACAGGGGATGACGACACGAGGGCACGCTGATACACCGGGATCTTCTAAGCGGGTAGGACGCTCAGAAGTTATCCGGGCACCGGCAACCGCCGGTATCCGTTCGGGCTCACCCCGGTAGACGACAGATGCCCGGCCGGTGAACACGGCCGGGCATCTGATCGTCAGAGCACGCGCGAGAGGAAGTCCTGCGTGCGCGGATGCTGCGGATCGGCCAGCACCTTGCGCGGGTCACCCTGTTCGAGCACGTGTCCGCCGTCCATGAAGATCAGGCGCGAACCGACCTCGCGGGCGAAGCCCATCTCGTGGGTGACCACAAGCATCGTCATCCCCTCATCGGCGAGCTGGCGCATGACCTGCAGCACTTCACCGACCAGCTCGGGGTCGAGTGCCGACGTCGGCTCGTCGAAGAGCATCATGTCGGGGTTCATGCACAGCGCCCGAGCGATCGCCACGCGCTGCTGCTGCCCGCCCGAGAGGTGCCCGGGGTAGGCATCGGCCTTCTCGGCGAGTCCCACGCGGTCGAGCATCTCGCGCGCGAGCTTCTCGGCCTCTTCCTTCGTCCGCTTCTTCACACGGCGCTGCGCCAGCGTGAGGTTGCCGAGCACTGTCATGTGCGGAAAGAGGTTGAAGCTCTGGAAGACCATACCGATGCGCCGACGCACACGGTCGATGTCGGTCTCTTCATCGGTGATGTCGATGCCCTCGATGAGGATCTTGCCCGCCGTCGGCTCTTCGAGCAGGTTCACCGAACGCAGCAGCGTCGACTTGCCCGACCCGGAGGGGCCGATGATGCACACGACTTCGCCGCCGGTCACCGTGAGGTCGATGCCCTTGAGCACCTCGTTCTCGCCGTACGACTTGTGAAGCCCGCGGATCTCGATCGCGGGGGCGTGGATGTCGATCAGGTCGGTACTCATCGTTCTCTCGCCATCCGTCGCTCCAGCCACGCGGTGAAGCGCGTGAGCGGAATCGTCACCATCAGGTACAGGATCGCCGCCATGATCAGCGGGGTCGCGTTCGCGTACGTCGTGTTCGCATCCCGGGCGAAGGTGGTGAGTTCCTTCGACCACAGGAAGGTGCCGGCGATGAAGAGCAGCGAGGTGTCCTTCAGCAGCAGCACGAACTCGTTCGTCAGCGGCGGGATGATGATGCGGAAGCCCTGCGGCAGCACCACCCAGAACATCGTCTTCATCGGCGACATGCCCAGCGAGCGCGACGCCTCGGTCTGCCCCTTCGGCACGGCCTGGATGCCCGAGCGGATCACCTCGGCCATGTAGGCCGAGGCGACCAGGATCAGACCGATCAGACCGGCGCCGACCGGGCCTCCGGGCGGCTTGATGCCGAACGCGATCGGCAGGATGAACGCCATCGCGAAGATCGTCAGCAGCGCCGGCAATCCACGGAAGAGCTCGATCCAGCCGGTGGCGAACCACCGGAACGGCGCGATCACCGACAGCTTCATCAACGCGAACAGGATGCCCAGAAGCAACCCGCCCGTGAACGCGATCAACGTGAACAGGATCGTGTTGCGCAGTGCGACGATGATGATGTCGGGGAACAGCTTCGCCGCGACCTCAAGATTGAAGAACTGCTTTCCGATCGTCTGCCAGTCGGTCATCGCGATGATCAGCACGACCACCGTGATGAAGAGGGCGTACATCGTGCCCCGGTAGATCAGACCCCGGGTACGTCTGCGCAGTGCCACTGCTCGTCCTCGACTCTACGGCTCACTCGGCCGAGAAGTACTTGTCGTAGATCGTGTCGTACTCGCCCGAGTCGCGCAGCTCCTGCAGCGCGCCGTTGACGGCCTCGCGCAGGTTGGTGCGCTCACCCTTCGCGAAGGCGAACCCGTACTGCTCGTCGGTGTTGTACTCCTCGACGACCTCGTAATCGGAGTCGGCCTTGACGTGCTCGATGTTGACCGGCAGGTCCTGCAGGATCGCCTCGACCTGACCGGCCTGCAGAGCGGGCCACATCTCGGCGTCACCGGGGTACTGCACGAGGACGGCGCCGGTGGCGTTCTCTTCGGCGTAGTTCTCACCGGTGGTGCCCTGCTGCACGGCGACGTTGCGACCTTCGAGGTCGTCGATGCCGGTGATGCCCGAGTCGGTCTTGACCAGCAGCGACTGCAGCGAGTCGTAGTACGGGTCGGCGAAGTCGAGGTTCGTCTTGCGTTCCTCGGTGATGGTCATCGCCGATGCGCCGAAGTCGCATGTGCCGGCGATCAACGTGGTGCCCGACTGCAGGCCGTCGAATCCGACGTCCTGGATGCTGACCTCGAGGTCGAGCTTCTCGGCGATGGCAGCGACCAGGTCGAGATCGAAGCCGGTGTAGCCGCCGTTGCCGTCCTCCATCTCGAAGGGCGGGTAGGGCACCTCGGAGCACACGGTCAGCGTGCCCGGCGTGACCAGCTCGAGCGCGCCCTCCTCGACGGGGGCATCATCGCCGCCCGCACAGCCGGTGAGTGCGAGGGTGGCGGCCGCGAGAACGGCAGCGCTGAAAAGAACGGGACGGTGGTTCATGGCCACTCCTTCGTGACGGGGTACAGACTTCACGCCGGGGTTCGGCATGCGGACCCTCGGTCGGGTACGGATCATCATAGGCATGCCAAGCGCCCCATGACCCCTGCGGAATCCGCTCTCCGGGTCACGGTTGCGTTGCGACCTCTGCTCAAATCTCGAAGTCCACCGCGACGCGGGATGCCACGACGGATCGGATGTACACACCGACCTCCTGGTGGGCGGGGTGCACCTGGTAGGCCTCGAGATCGTCGAGCGTGTCGACGTCGGCGACCAGGGTGACGTCCCAGTTGACGTCCGGGTAGGCGACATTGGCGCCGGCCGAGACCATGCGCAGTTGCGGAATCACACCCATCAGTGCGTTCAGTCGGCGGGCCACCTCGGTCGCCTGTTCGGCCCGCACGGTGGCGTCCGGGTCGGCGAGCTTCCAGCTCACGACGTGACGAATGGTCATTGTGCTCCTGCCTTCTTCTGCAGCGCCTCGCGCAGGCGCTCCGCCGACACCCGCCAGTGCGCGTGCAGTTCACCGTCGATCAGCACCACCGGGATCTTCTCCCACCACTTCTCGAACAGTGCGGGGTCGTCGCCTATCGACTGCTCGACGATCTCGATGCGCTCGGCGACAGCATCCGGCATCTCGGCGACGACGGCGTCGACGATCTCGTGCGCGACGTCGCAGAGGTGACAGTCGGGCTTGCCGATCAGCGTGAGGGTGGTAGACGGCATGGGTTTCTCCTGCGGGCAGTACACGAAGCGCCCCCGTCGACGGGCTCGATGCCCGATCGGGAGGCGCTTGGTGTCGTGCCGCTTACTTCTTGTTGCGGCGCTGGTGGCGAGTCTTACGAAGCAGCTTGCGGTGCTTCTTCTTCGCCATGCGCTTGCGGCGCTTCTTGATGACTGAACCCACGGAAACCTCACTAAGTCAGGGGTTGGGTGCCATGAAGTCGGCACCCGGGTACGGGCACGGAAAAATGCCTCGGATGATTCTAGCAAACGGTCGGACCTGCCGGAAAACCCGACTCAACCGGCGTCAGAGACGGGCTTGTTCATCATCTCGACGACGGCGGACTCTGGCACGCGATAGCTGCGGCCGAAGCGGATCGCAGGCAGCTCCCCAGCATGCACGAGCCGGTACACGGTCATCTTGGACACGCGCATGAGTTCGGCGACCTCGGCCACCGTCAGGAATCGAACGTCTTGAACGTCGGGCATCCCCAATACCCCTTTCTATTGATGCACAGCATAGGGCGTGGGCGGGACGCGTGTAAACCGGTGTTGCTGATGTGAAAGCGGCGCCACTCAGCGGCGCTTGAACGCACTCGTCACGGCGTGCTTCGCCGACGCCGCGGCGCGACCGACTGCCTCGGCCGCCTGCACGGTCGCCGGCGGCAGCGGTGCAACCGGCATCTCGACATCGGGTGCCTGGTCGCCATAGGCATCGACCAAGAACGGGACCAGCCAGTCGTCGACCGTCTCGAGTGGTGCGACCGAGATGCTGTAGAAGCGGCGCTGGCCGTCCTCTCGCACAGTGACCAGCTGCGCCTCACGCAGCACCTTGAGGTGCTTGGAGACCGTCGGCTGGCTGATACCGAGCTCACTGACGATCCCGGTCACACTGGTCCCGTCGTCACCCGTGGCCGACGCGTCCAGCAGAAGCCGCAGGATGTCGCGTCGCGTACCGTCTGCGATCACGTCGAAGATGTCGGTCATCCCCTCAGGGTAGTCGGCGTGGGCACCGAGTACCACGCGAGCACGGAGTACCATGACCAGGGCCCGGCGAAGCGCGCCGAGCGCACACAGCAGAAGGGGGCTCGATGTCGGGCATCCTGTCGGCATCCACCCCGCGGCGGGGCCTGCACGGCGCCGCCAGATGGATCAAGCACGTCATCACCTCATCACCGTCGCGCTTCGCGATCGTCGTGTTCGCCGCACTGATCCTGCTGTTCACGGGCTTGCTGTCCCTGCCGATCTCGTCGGCGTCGGGAACGATCACCCCGCTGAGCGATGCACTGTTCACCGCCATGTCGACCATCTGTGTCACGGGCCTGACGACGGTCGATATGGCCACGCACTGGTCACCGTTCGGCAACGTCGTCATCTTCGTCGGCGTGAACATCGGCGGAATGGGCGCCCTCACCCTCGCCTCATTGCTCGGCCTGGTCATCTCGAAGCGGCTCGGGTTGCGGGCCAAGCTGATCGCCGCCGGCGACACCAACCCGATGCGCGCCCACGGCGGACCTGTCAATGAGAGCCAGACCGTGCGCCTGGGTGAAGTCGGCCAGCTGCTGACCACCGTCGCCCTGTCGACGCTGGTGATCGAGGGCACCGTGGCCGTGCTGCTGTACCCGGCGCTGATCTGGGCCGGCATCGACCCGATCGCCGCGCTGTGGGAGGCCCCTTACTACGCGGCCATGTCGTTCACGAACACCGGCTTCACGCCCAACGCCGGCGGCGTCTCGGTCTTCGCCGACGACTACCTGGTGCTCATCCTGCTGATGACCAGCGTGTTCCTCGGCAGCATCGGGTTCCCGGTGATCTACACCCTCGCCAAGCACGTCTGGCACGTCAAGCGCTGGTCGCTGCACTCCAAGCTGACCCTCATCACGACGATCCTGCTGTTCTTTCTCGGCGCTGCGGTCTTCCTGGTGCTGGAGTACAACAACCCGCGCACCTTCGGCTCGATGGATGCCACCGAGACGACGATGAACGCGCTGTTCCTGTCGGCGATGACGCGCTCGGGCGGCTTCAGCGTGATCGACATCGCCGACCTGAACGGATCGTCGATGCTCGCGGCCACCATGCTGATGTTCGTCGGCGGCGGTTCAGCATCCACCGCCGGCGGAATCAAGGTGACCACGCTGGCCGTGCTCGCCATCGCCGTGTGGTCCGAGGCCCGGGGACGCCAGTCGGTCGAAGCCTTCGGCCGCCGCATCCCCAGCGACGTGCAGCGCGTCGCCCTCAGCGTCGTCGCCTGGGGCGCCACGATCGTCGCGCTGTCGACGATCGTGATCGCGCAGATCACGAAAGCCCCGATCGTCGATGTGCTCTTCGACGTCATCTCGGCGTTCGGCACGGTCGGGCTCTCGTCCGGCCTCACCGAGACGCTGCCCGACAGTGCCAAGTACGTGATGGCGGCCACCATCTTCATGGGGCGCGTTGGTACAGTGACTCTCGCCGCGGCGATCGCCGCGACTTCCCGCTCGCAGCTGTACTCGCTGCCCGTCGAAAGGCCGATCGTTGGTTGAGATGGTTCGGGGCGACGCCCCGGTACTCGTGATCGGACTGGGCCGCTTCGGCGCGGCGTGCGCAGGCGAACTCGATCGCCTCGACCGCGAGGTTCTCGCGATCGACGACAACCTCGAGCTGGTGCAGAAGTGGTCTGATCGCGTCACGCACACCGTGCAGGCGGATGCCCGCAACCTCGACGCGCTGCGTCAGATCGGCGCGCAGGACTTCCAGGTGGCCGTCGTCGCCGTCGGCTCGCTCATCGAAGCCTCCGTGCTGATCACCGCGAACCTCGTCGACCTGAAGGTGCCGCAGATCTGGGCGAAGGCCGTTTCGCAGTCGCACGGCAAGATTCTCGCGCGCGTGGGCGCGAACCACGTCATCTACCCCGAGCGCGAGGCCGGTGAGCGCGTGGCTCACCTCGTCAGCGGGCGGATGCTCGACTTCATCCGCTTCGACGATGACTTCGTTCTGGCCAAGATGTACCCGCCGAAGTTCATCCGCGGCGTCGGTCTGAACGAGTCGGGTGTACGCACCAAGTACAACGTCACCGTCGTCGGCGTGAAGAGTCCCGGCAAGCCGTTCCGCTACGCCGAGGCGAACACGGTCGTCACCAACCACGACCTGATCATCGTGTCGGGGACGAACAGCGACATCGAGCGCTTCGCGGGCCTCGACCGCTGAGAGCGGTGGGACTGCCAGAAGACATGAAAGTCAGTTCACATTGAGTGCTCCGTCCCGTTAGGATCGGTCGGGAAGCGCGGCGACGCTGCCGCACCGCACCCGAGGAGCACACCGTGACAGCATCCGACAGCATCCTTCTCGACGGCATCGCCACCCGATCCGTCACCACCCCGCGACTGCGTGCGAACATCCTGGAACGCACGGGCGACGACCCCGCGACTCCCGCCGACCGCACCATCGTCTTCGTCCACGGCAACGTCTCATCGGCGCTGTTTTGGCAGGAGACCATGCAGGGCATGCCCGCCGATGTGCGCCCGATCGCCGTCGACCTGCGCGGCTTCGGCGACAGCGAGGCGCTGCCCATCGATGCGACCCGCGGCGTGCGTGATTTCAGCGACGACCTCGCCTCGGTGCTCACCGCGCTCGATCTTCCCGCCGTCCACCTGGTCGGCTGGTCGATGGGCGGTGGCGTGATCATGCAGTACGCCCTCGACCACCCGGTGCTGAGCCTCACCCTGCAGGCGCCCGTCTCGCCGTACGGCTTCGGCGGCACCCGACGCGACGGCAGCCGGCTCACCGCTGACGACGCCGGATGTGGTGGCGGCGGAGCGAACCCCGATTTCGTGCAGCGCCTGCGCGACGGCGACACCAGCGCCGACGCGCAGACCTCTCCGCGCAGCGTGTTCCGCAGCGGCTACGTCTCGGCCGACTACACCTCACCCCACGAAGACATTTGGGTCGCGTCGATGCTCACCACCTCGACCGCCGAGGGCAACTACCCGGGCGACGGCACCGCCAGCGACAACTGGCCCGGCTTCGCCGCCGGCGACCACGGCGTGCTGAACACGATGACACCGAAGCACTTCGATGTCTCGGGCATCATCGACCTCGACACCAAGCCGCCGGTGCTCTGGGTGCACGGCAGCGCCGACGCGATCGTGTCGGACGCATCGTTCTTCGACCTCAACCACCTCGGCGCCCTCGGTGTCATCCCGGGCTGGCCCGGCGAGGAGGCCGCACCCGCCCAGCAGATGGTGTCGCAGACTCGCGATGTGCTCGACGCCTACGCCGCGGCCGGCGGTGACGTCATCGAGGAGTCTTGGGAGGGCGTCGGCCACGCACCGCACCTGGAGCGCCCCGAGGAGTTCCGTGCGGCGCTGTTGCGGCGCATCGGCTACGGCGCCTGACCGGCTTCGCGACGCAGAAGAGCCCGGGGCGGTGAGATCACCGCCCCGGGCTCTGTGTCTGTCTCGCGGGATCAGGCTCCGGCGGCGAGTTCGCGGGCACGGGCAAGAGCGGCATCCGTCGCCCGGGCGAACACGCCCTCGAGTTCTGCCTCCTGCAGCACGGACACCGCGCGCTCGGTCGTGCCCTTGGGGCTGGTCACGCGACGACGCAGCTCAGACGGCTCCTCGCCCGAAGCCTCCAACAGCGCGGTGGCGCCGATGAACGTCTGCTCGGCCATCAGCCGGGCATCCGCCTCGGAGAACCCCTTGCCGATCGCCGCCTGCGTGAACGCCTCGATCAACATGAACACGTACGCCGGCCCCGATCCCGAGATGGTCGAGAGCGCATCAATCTGCGCTTCATCGACCTCGATCACCGCACCGACGGTCTCGAACAGCGCACGCACGAGCGCCATGTCGTCGGCCGTGGCCGCCGCACCTGCGGCGAGCCCCGTCACTCCGCGGCGCACCGTGGAGGGCGTGTTCGGCATCGAACGGATCACGTGTGCCTGCTGGCCGAGGCCCTCGGCGAACGTGTGAAGGGTGACGCCCGCGGCGAGGCTCACGACGATGGCATCCGGGCGCAGCGACGGCGCGATCTCGCGCAACAGATCGGGAACCATCGCCGGCTTCACACCGACGAGGACGATACGGGCGGATGCCACGGCCTCGGCGTTCCCGTCGGGACGCTCCTCGAGGGCGATGCTCGTCACCCCGGGCAGGGCCGCGAGGGCATCTGCCTTCAGCCGGGAACGGTTCGTCGCGACGATGCCGTCGACCGGCACGCCGGAGGCGACCACCCCCTGCAGGATCGCACCTCCCATCGAACCGGCGCCGAGAAATGCGAGCGAAGGCAGCGAATCAACCATGCCGCCATCCTACGGAAGGCCTTCCAAGGAAGCCCGTCGTAGACTCAGAGCATGAGCGCATCCGGCGGCAGCAAGGCGATCATCGCGGCATTCCTGGCGAACCTCGGCATCGCCCTGGCGAAGTTCGTCGCCTGGGCGCTTTCGGGGTCCGCATCGATGCTCGCCGAGGCCATCCACTCGGTCGCCGACTCGGGCAATCAGCTGCTGCTGATGCGCGGCGGACGCCGGGCTCGCCGCGAGGCCGATCAGGAGCATCCGTTCGGCTACGGACGTGAGCGGTACGTCTCGGCGTTCGTCGTATCGATCATCCTGTTCTCGCTCGGTGGCCTGTTCGCCGTCTACGAGGGCGTGCAGAAGCTCATCGATCCGCACGAGATCGATTCGACCTGGTGGTGGCTGCCCCTCGCCGTACTCGTCATCGCCATCGGACTGGAGTCGTTCTCGCTGCGCACCGCCGTGCGCGAGAGCAACCGCGTGCGTGAGAAGGACCAGTCGTGGTTCTCGTTCGTGCGGCGTTCCAAGGCCCCCGAACTGCCCGTCGTCCTGCTCGAAGACGTCGGCGCGCTGATCGGTCTGACGTTCGCGCTGTTCGGCGTCGGGCTGACACTGATCACCGGCAACACCATGTTCGATGCGCTGGGCACCCTGATGATCGGTCTGCTGCTGATCCTGATCGCGATCGTGCTCGGCCTTGAGACCAAGAGCCTGCTGATCGGCGAAGGCGCGACGCCCACCGACCACGATCTCATCGTCGAGGCGATCACCGGCGGCCGCGAAGTACAGAAGCTCATCCACATCAAGACCCTGTACCTCGGCCCCGACGAGCTGATGGTCGCCGCCAAGATCGCCCTGACCGCCGACAAGACGGTTCGCGAAGCGGCCGCCGACATCGACGAGATCGAGAGCCGCATCCGCGAGGCCGTTCCCGCAGCCCGCGTGGTCTACCTGGAGCCCGACGTGTACCGTCCGTCGCTCGATCCGGAACCGCCGACGGATGCCTTCGTGCTGAGGTCATCGGACTGACGGCCCGCTCGGCATGACCGAGGAGTTCCGCGCCGCCCTGGCGAACGCCGACCTGCCGGAAACGACGCTGGCGCGACTGCGCCGCGTGCAGGACGTGCTCGCTGCGGATCCCCAAGCCCGACTGGAGTCGTTCTGGATGAGCGACGGCGAACCGTATGCCGTCGTGTCGTTCGGCGACATCGACCAGGCCGACCTCGTCGTCTATCTGCTGCACGGCACCGAGACCACGCTCGATGTGTTCGAGGATTGGGCGAACGCCGCGCAGCGCACCTGTATGGACGTCATCCGCTCGTGCGTGAGTCGCGGCGAACCCCGACGGGTCGCCACCGTCGTCTGGTTCGGGTGGGACTCGGGCACGCACGTGACGACACTCGCCACGAAACACGCCACGATCGGCGCGGCCCGGCTGGCCGTCGACCTCGACCGACTCAAGACACGCACCCCGCGCGCACACATCGCACTGGTCACCTACTCATACTCATCGACGCTGCTCGGCGAGCTGTTCGCCATGAACATCGCCGGTGCCGTGAGCACGGCCTTCTCGATCGCATCCGCCGGGGTCACGCAGGCTGCGAGCATCGCCATCGGCGACGCCATCACACGCGGCGACGTCGTCGTGTACGCCACCGAGGGCGCGGATGACAGCATCGCCCCGTTGGGCCGTCTCGGACAGCACCCGGTCGATCCGCGCGACATCCCCGGAGTAATCGGCTACGACTGCGACGGCGGCGAGGCACCCGGTATCGAGGGCGGCGTGGTCGTCGGAGTCGCCGTGCAGGGACACGCGTCGCAGAGCTCGATCGACGAGCACGGCGTACGCCGTGCCGGGTACTTCGATGAGCACGCTCAGGGATACCTGACGATGGTCGACTACCTGGCCGACGCCGCAACCGACGGACGCTGAGGTCGCGTACCGATCGGATGCCGGAAGCTCCCGCCTGCCGGGGCGGGCGGGCTGCGGGCTGCGGGTGTCGCGTCAGCGGCGGGCGTCAGGGGCGTCAGCGGGCGTCAGCGGCGGGCGTCGAAGAACTGCTGTAGCAGGGCGATGGCAGCATCCGACTGCACGCCGCCGACGACCTCGGCACGATACGGCAGGCGGCGATCGCGCAGCAGGTCGTACATCGACCCGGCCGCGCCGGCCTTCTCATCCCACGCGCCGAAGACCACCCGCGCGACGCGCGACTGCAGAATCGCGCCCGCGCACATCACGCAGGGTTCGAGGGTGACGACGAGTGTGTGCTGCTCGAGGTTCCACGACCCGAGGTGCTCGGCGGCGGCGCGCAGCGCGACGACCTCGGCGTGCGCCGTCGGGTCATGAGTCTGCTCACGCAGGTTGCGGCCTTCCGCGACGATCGCGCCGGTGGCGTCGAGCACGACGGCGCCGACAGGCACATCGCCGTCGTTTCCGGCATCCGCGGCGAGCGCGAGAGCGCGCCGCATCGGCTCGTCGAAGGCGCGGTTCATGCCGTCGAGCCTACTGCGCGGGCAGTTCGGCACGATTCGACACACACGCAGGGGCTTCGGGCAAGTAGCCTGTAATCATGCGCGTTCATGTGGCCGATCACCCGCTCATCACTCACAAGCTCACGGTGCTGCGGGATGAGAACACCTCCTCGCCCGTCTTCCGCCAGTTGACGGAGGAGCTCGTGACCCTGCTGGCTTACGAGGCCACGCGCACCGTGAAGGTCACACCGGTCGAGGTGAAGACCCCGGTGACGACCACCATGGGTGTGAAGATCGCCGAGCCGCGCCCGATCGTCGTACCGATCCTGCGCGCGGGCCTCGGCATGCTCGAAGGGCTCGTGAAGCTGCTGCCCACCGCCGAGGTCGGATTCCTGGGCATGGTGCGCGATGACGAGACGTTCGAGCCGACCACCTACGCCGAGCGTCTGCCCGATGACCTGAGCGACCGCCAGTGCTTCGCGATCGACCCGATGCTCGCGACCGGTGGCTCGCTGGCGGCGGCGATCCAGTTCCTGTTCGACCGCGGAGCGAAGGACGTCACCGCGATCTGCCTGCTCGGCACCCCCGAGGGCCTCGAGGCGATCGAAAAGATCGTCGGCGATCAGGATGTCACCCTCGTACTGGGTGCCGTCGATGAGCGCCTGAACGAGAAGGGGTACATCGTGCCCGGACTCGGCGACGCCGGCGACCGTCTGTACGGCACCGTCTAACACCCGGGGTTGCCGGCGCGCCGGCATCCCGCCTTCTCGGCGCCCCGGGCTCGCCTTCGCCGGCGCCCGCCTCTGGCAGCCCGGTATTCCGGCTTCCCGTTACCGAGAACAGGACAAACGCCGAGAACAGGACGATTCCCACAGATCCAGCCTGTTCTCGGCAACGAGCCTGTTCTCAGTGACGCGCGCCTGGGTAGCGCCCCGAAGTAGCGCCGACCCGCTCAAACCGGAAGGTCAGACGTTCAGGGTGTAGCCGCGCTCGTCGCCGTAGTGCACGAACCCGGCGCGCGTCAGGATGGGTGCCGACGTCGAGACCCGCCCCTTCACCAGTGCCGTCGTCGCCCCGAGCGCGCTCGCACGCCGCAGGCGCTCAGCGAGCACGGCCAGGTAGGCGCCGCGACCGCGCGCCTCGGGCACCGTCCCACCGCCCCACAGTCGAGCGAATTGCCCGACAATCGTGCAGCCGCCCGTGCTGACCGCGACTCCGTCGATGCGAGCCAGCACGCGGATGCCCTCGCCTGACGCGTTCGCGGACTCGATCTCGGCCAGCTCCTGTGTGAGTTGCTCGGGTGACAATGCCTGCTGCTCTTGCCACACCGCGACGTCGACCGCATCCATCTCACGCACGTGGTCGAGCGTGCGGATGACCTCGGCGGTGACACCCTCGGGCACCTCGATCGAGATGCCGTCGACTGGTCGCGCGAGCACCGCCACCGTATCGACGTGCTCCGCACCGCGGGCGACGAGCTCCGCCTCAAGATCGGGTGAGTCCGCGGCGTTCGTCCAGAATGTCAGCCGTGTCTCGCCCCACTCACGGGTGCGCTCGATCGCATGATCGAGCACGGCGGGCGCTTCGAGATCGGACGCGACCCGCGAGGCCCTGACACCGCCGCCGAACCGTGCCGGGTACCGCACGAGTTGCAGTTCCCTCACCTCGCGCTCGCTCCCGCGCGGGAACCATGCCCATTCCGCGGCCGCCCGCAGGATGCCCTCAGCCGTGGGCGCTGTCGCCCCCGGGCTCATGCCCGCGGCCCATCAGCGACGCGGTCGGCGCCGACCAGGTGCGCGAACGCGCTGAGCCGGGCCACACCCTCGGGCGTCCACGGCAGGTCATCGAGCAGCGCGGCAGAATGCACCAGGTACGCCGCGCTCTTGGCGCGCGAGATCGCCACATTCAGGCGGTTCTGCAGCAGCAGGAACTCCGGCCCGCGGGGCGCATCCCGCCCGCTCGAAGCGGCCAGCGAGGTGATCGAGACGACGGACTCTTTGCCCTGGAAGTTGTCAACGGTGCCGACGGCGATCTCGCCGAAGCCCGCCGCAACAAGCTCTTCGTGGATGAGCTGCTTCTGCGCGTTGTACGGTGCCACGACGATGATGTCGTCCTGCACGAGGGGGCGTGCGGGCTCGTCGATCATGCCGTCCGTGTACTCGCGTCCGATCAGGTCGCGCACGATCCGGACGACCTCGGCTGCCTCTTCGGGCGACTGGGTCGCATTGCCGCGATGGCGCACCGGCAGTACGTGCAGGCCCGGCTCGACGCCGGAGATCACCCGTGTCTCGGCACCGGGCGCCGACGCGAGCTTGCCGGCGTACGACAGGCGGGAGACGGGAGACGCGACCTGCGGATGCATGCGCCATGACTGCGCGAGGAAGTACCCGTGCGCGGGGTCGATCACCGATTCGCCGTCCATCACCCAGCCGAGCGCCGACGTGTCCACCGGCTCAGGATGGGTGCCCTGGCTCACCTGCGGCAACTGCTGCGGATCACCCAGCAACAGCAGGCGCTTCGCCCCCGCGGCGACGGCGATCGTCGACGCGAGCGAGAACTGCCCGGCCTCATCGATCACGAGCAGGTCGAGACCGCCCCGGTCGACGCGCCGGGTGTTGCTGAAGTCCCAGGCCGTGCCACCGACGACCGCTCCCCCACGAGCGTGCTCGGCGAGGAAGCCTGCCATGCCGTCCTTGCGGATCACCGTGTAGCCGGGCTCGGGAGCAGAGGAGTCCTTGGGAGCCTTCGCCACCCGCTCAGCGGGAACACCATCGGCGATGACCCGCTCGAGCAGGTTCTCGACGATCGCGTGCGACTGGGCGACCACCCCGACGCGATAGCCGTGCTCACGCACCAGGCGTGCGATCACCCGCGACCCGGTGTAGGTCTTGCCGGTTCCCGGGGGGCCCTGCACTGCCAGATAGCTGTCATCGAGATCGAGGATGCCGCGCACGATCGCATCGACGGTGTCGTCACCGGCCTGCGGCAGAGAAGCACCCGAGACCGTGCGTGGGGCGATGCGGCGCAGGATGTCGGTCGCCGCGTCGCGGGGGAAGTCGGGGGCCGCGCGATGCACGCGCGCCGCCCACTGCTCAATTGCGCTCTGCTGCGAGGCGACATGCGGCGGAGCCGCCGGGGCGAGGGCGAGTGGCAGTTCGTCCCAGAGCTGCCCGTCAATCCCGCGCTCGCGCAC
This sequence comes from Microbacterium esteraromaticum, assembly GCF_028747645.1. Classification (NCBI taxonomy): domain Bacteria; kingdom Bacillati; phylum Actinomycetota; class Actinomycetes; order Micrococcales; family Microbacteriaceae; genus Microbacterium; species Microbacterium esteraromaticum. The sequence goes on along the minus strand of NZ_CP118100.1, from coordinate 592,634 downwards.
GACGTAACCGTCATCGAGCACGGCGATCACCTCGACGGCATGCGGCACATGGATCACTCGAGAGGGGGCGTTCGCCCCGAATGGCGTCGGCACGGCGTACAGCGCGAACGGACTGCTGCCCTCGCGCAGAGTACTGCCGGGTGCCACCTCACCGCGCAGGCGCAGCACGCGCGACTGCGAGCGCTGCCGTTCGCCGAGCGCCCAGTTCTCGTCGACGCTGCTGCGTGTCGCGTCGACGCGCAGCACGTCGCGCGTGCTCTCCCATACCGATAGCGGCTCGCGCAATCTCTGGAAGTGCCCTTGCCAGAAGCTCTTCGCCTCGCGCGGGTAGTAGTCGATCGCGGCCGCGGCGACGCGGAACTCGCTGCCGCTGCGGCCGGCGTGCTCGGCCTCGAGCGCCTCGGCCTGCAGGGCGAGCGAGAGCGGCGACGGTTCGTAGGCCGCGGTCTCGGGGTCGTCCGGCGGCGCGGGCAGCACGCCCTCTTGCTTGGCCAGTTCGATGAGCCAGTTGCGCAGCCGTCGCGTCGAGACGCAGTCGTACCGGTTGTAGTCGGCCAGGTCGGCGAGAATCTGCTCACCCTCATCCGCACGCCCCGCGGCGATCAGCCCCCGCGCCTGCACGTACTGGACGATCGAGTCATCGCCCTTCTGCACATCGCTGGTGCGCACTTCTTCGCCCATGTAGAGCGGTTCGAGCTTCTTGATCGAGTACGACCGCGATCCCACGCGCACCGAGCGCAGCACGATCGGGTAGAGGTCGACGAACACCCCTTCGCGCAGCAGACGGTCGACGTCGGCCTCGCCGACCCCGTGCCGTGCGGCCATCGCCGCCAGGTGCGAGGTCTCGTACGGCGCGTAGTGGTAGATGTGCATGTCGGGGTGGGTCTGCCGACGCAGCTTCACGAACTCGAGGAAGTCGAGCAGCGCGCGCTTCTCCTCGGCGAAGCTGTGCGCCCAGAGCGCCGAGTACTGGTCGGCATTGTCGACCCAGCCGAACAGGTAGTCGATGCCCCACTGCGCGCCCTGTTCGGCGCCGGTCGCCTCGGTGTACAGCGGGTCGCCTTCGAAGTCGAAGAAGATGTCGCCGCGGCTCGGCCGTGGCATGAGCCCGATGGCATTGGCCGAGACCAGTTCGAACGGCGGCGTGTCCGTCCCCTCGACGGGTACCCCCAGCTGCAGGCGCGCCTGAGCCCGCAACGCGGCGAACGTCTCGGGATTCATGCCCTGCGGGGCATCGGATGCCATCGCCAAGTCGTCGATCGTGAGAATGCCGGCCGTCCGCAGGCGCTGCCGCTGCACCGGACGCATACGTGCCACCATCAGCAGGTCGCGGTGACCGATCACCTGTTCATCGCACGTCGCGCAGCGCCCGCATGCGGTGATCTGCAGGTCTCCGCGATCATCTCCCCACGCCAGCGGCTCACCCGCGGCACCCGCCGTGACGTCGCGGTCGGCGATCAGGGCCCGCAGTCGCGCCCGCCGTACATGGAACAGCGGCAGCAGGTCATCGACCCGGTGTGTGCTGACGCTGCCATCGCCGAGGATGAGGTCGACCTCGTCGCTGCGTTCGATGCCCAGCAGGTCGAGCTGATCGACATATGCGGCGAGCTGCATGAGCGCTGTCGCACGGGCGGCGCGCGCCAACTTGGAATCCTGCACCCGCCAGCGCCCGTCGTCATCGCGCCGCAAGAAGTCGGCGAAGCCGACGAACTCGGACGTTGAGAACACGGCTTGGAAGACGACGGTCGCCTCCGACCTCAGCGCGCGCTGCGTCTCGTCGACAGCGGATGCCATCGCCGTAGCATCCGTCGATTTCACCTTCGGCAGGCACACGACGCCCGGTCCGCCCTCGACGGCCTCGCCGCGCTCGGCGATGTAGTCGGCCAGCACCGCACGCTCGTGGACGTCGCCGAGTTCTGCGGCACGCGCGAGCGTGGCATCCTCAGGTTCGACCACCGCCGGAACGCGCCCGAGCTTGGCGTCGAGCGCACGCATCCAGGCGAACTCGCATTCCGCCGCGACCTTCAGGTCGCTGGCGCTCCACACCACACGATTCTCTGCTGCGATGACCCGCACCGTGCCGCCTCTCCGTTGCCTGTCATCGACACTATCCCCGGGCGCCGACACTCACCGCGACGGACCCCTTACCCCAGGGGCATCAGTGTGCGGGCTCAGCGCCACCAGGTGTCGCGCGGCGCCACGGGAAGGTGGCGCTTGTGCCGCGACCCGAGGTACTTCGCCTCGATGCGCGCCGCGACGTCTGCCGGCACCTCTCCCCCCTCGAGGTAGGTGTCGATCTGCTCGTAGGTGATGCCGAGTTCGTGCTCGTCGGCCCGGCCGGGCTGACCATCGAGCAGATCTGCCGTCGGCACCTTCAGATACAGGCGCTCCGGCGATCCGAGATGCTGTAGCAGTGCACGGCCCTGCCGCTTGGTGAGTCCCGACAGCGGCAGCACGTCGGCTGCTCCGTCACCGAACTTGGTGAAGAAACCGGTCACAGCCTCCGCGGCATGGTCGGTGCCGATCACGAGCATGCCGTCGTGCCCGGCGAGCGCGTACTGCGCGACCATGCGGATGCGAGCCTTGATGTTGCCGCGGTTGAAGTCGGTGATGCTCGAGTCGAAGGCGTGCTCGATATCGGCTTCGACGGCGTCCACACCGCGGTGGATGTTGACCTCGATCGAGCGATCCGCGGCGATGAAGTCGAGGGCCGCCTCGGCATCCGCTGCATCGTGCTGCTCGCGGTAGGGCAGGCGCACGGCGAGGAACGACGCCGCGCCGCCGTCGGCACGCACGCGCTCGACGGCCAATTGCGCCAGGCGCCCGGCCAGGGTGGAGTCCTGTCCGCCCGAGATGCCGAGCACGAAGCCCTTCGCTCCGGACGCGCGCAGGTAGTCGACGAGGAAGCCGATTCTGGCATCGGCTTCCGTCGCCGGGTCGATTTCGGGCCGTACGCCGAGGTCTGCGGCGATCTGCTGCTGCATGCTCACGGCCCCATCCTCTCACCGCGTGCCGCCCGGATGTCCACGGAGCCGGCACCGGATGTCAGGATGGATACGTGAAACTCCTCGTCGCCGCCCTCGCCTCTGAACTGCAGGCCTTCCCCGCTGAGATCGACGGCTTCGATCGCCTCGTGACCGGCCCCGGCAAGCTCATGGCCACGTACGGGCTGACCCGCGCGCTGGATGCGGCGGCATACGACGAGATCATCGTGGTCGGCACCGCAGGTGCCGTGTCGGATGCCATCGCGACAGGCATCCACGATGTGAGCTCCGCCATCCAGCACGATGTTCAGGATCTCGACGGCACGGTCGGCCAGCACGTGTCACTGCCGGCCCGCTTGGAGACCGGACGCGCCGGCGTGACGATCGCGACCGGCGACATCTTCGTCGACGACGTCGATGCGGTCGCGCGGATCACGTCGCTCGGCGGGGTGCTCGTCGACATGGAGACCTACGCGTTCGTGTGGGTGGCCCAGAAGTTCGGTGTTCCGATCCGTGTGGTTCGCGTGGTCTCGGATCGCGCGCAGGACGGCGCGACGCAGGTCTGGGACGAGGTCGTGGCCGCGTGCAGTGCCCAGCTGTGGGACTTCATGCAGCGCGAGTACTCGCTCTGACCCGTCGCGCACGGCTCTGACCCGACGCGCTCGCTTCACCGCCCGCGACGGCCTTCGATCACACTCGGCCCGTCGGGCGTGGTTCGCACCGTGAGCTGGGCGGGGATCTGCTCCTGCATCGCCTCGACGTGACTGATCACGCCCACGGTGCGCCCACCTTGCCGTAGCGCGTCGAGGGTGCGCATCGCCGTCTCGAGGGTGTCGGCATCCAGCGAGCCGAATCCCTCGTCGATGAACAGCGTGTCGAGTCGGATGCCACCGGCTCGCGCCGTGACGACCTCGGCCAGCCCCAGAGCCAGAGCGAGCGATGACAGGAAGGTCTCGCCGCCCGACAGCGACTTGGCCGGCCGGTTGTGGCCCGTGAACGCGTCGAAGACGACAATGCCGAGACCCGATGCGGCCCCTCGTGCCGCGAGCGCGTCGGAATGACGCAGCTGATAGCGGCCGTCCGACATGTCGTGCAGACGCAGGTTCGCCGCCGCCACGATCTCTTCGAGTTCGGCGGCGAGGACGAACGTCTCGAGGTTCATCTTGAGCGTATTCCCGGACCGTCCGGCGAGGGCGTCGGCGAGCCCCCGCAGGACCTCGAACTGCTCTGCATCGGCCGCTGAGGCGGCGTGCTCGGATGCTGCCGATTCGACGCTCGCTGTGAGGCCGCGCTGCACTCCGCGGGCCTGGCTGTCAGCATCCACGGCGCTCTGCCATTGCTCCCGCGCGGCGTGCGCCGCGGCCTCTGTCGGGGCGAGATCGATCGGTTCCTCAGGCAAGGCGCGCATCTCGAGGTCGAGCAGCAGCGCCTTCTCTTTCTTCACCTCGACGGCATGCGCGGTGACCCGCGCGTCGAGGGTGGCGATGTCGGCGGCGGCCAGGAGCGCCTGCTCTGCCTGAGTCACGTCGTTGAACACCGAAGCGGTGATGGCCGCATCGAGCTCGCCGCGAGCGATTGCCGATGCGGATGCTCTTTCGATGCGCACCTCGATCGCGTCGGCGGCGCGAGTCGCGAGCGCGATATGGTGCTGCGCCTGCGCGATGCGTGCGGCCACGCTGTCGTAGTCGCCGCGTGCCTCGGCGATCATCGTGTCGGCATCGGCGATGCGCTGATCGATGAGCGAGAGCGCCGTGCGCGCGGCGCCGAGTCGCTCAGCCGCCGCCGTGCGGCGCTCGTCGACCTCGGCGGCGTTCCGAGTGAGAATCTGCAGTTGCGCGCTCAGCTCGTCGGCGCGTTCGGCCGCGCGGGCGGCGGCATCGCGTTCGGCGACCATCTGCGTGATCTCATGCTCGGCCTGCTCGAGACTGCGCCCGGCGGCGCGCTCCGCCGCGGCAGCCAGCTCGGCGCGATACCCGGCGAGCACGCGCGAAGCGGTCCGCTCGGCTTCGGCGGCCGTGTCACGCGCAGCTTCGGCAGCGGCGATGTCGTCCGGCGAGACGGGGTCGGCATGCTCGGCCGGAGCCGGGTGCGTGGTGGCGCCGCACACCGCGCACGGCTCACCATTGACGAGGTCTGCCGCCAGCTCACCGGCGTAGCCGTCGAGGCGCCTGCGCCGCAGCTGTCCGAGCTCGTGCTGAGCACGGGCGTGCGCCTCGGTCGCCTCGGTCTCGGTGCGCTCCGCTTCGGTGATCGCCCCGGTGAGTCGTGCAGCCTGTGCGGCTCCGTCGCGTCGCCGTTCGGCGGCAGCGACCGCCTGCACGGCGGTCTCTGCGCGGGCGCCCTCCCGACGGGCGTCATCGCGTTGTGTCTCGAGCGCGCTGATCTGCGCGGGAAGAGCGTCGCGTTCGGCGTCGATCGTCTCAAGCACCGCGGATGCTGCCGCAACGGCCTCCTCGGCGGTCGCGCGCTCTGACCGACGGCGCGCGGCGTTCGCCTCGTGCTCGGCCGCGTTCTGCCATGCGCCGCTCTCGCGGGTGCACTCCGAGGCGAAGTCGCGCAGCGCGACGGCGGAAGCGTCGCTTCCCTGCGTGGCGCCCGCGCTGCCCTGAGCGCTCGCTTCCCGGGGTTCGCCCTCGCCGTCATCGCTCGATGATGGTGCGTAATCCAGCACCACGCGGATCGCATCCGTCGCGCGTGCAGAGGCGATCGCTTCAGCCTCATCGCGCGCGGCCTGTTCGAGCGCGGCAGCGCCGCGCTCGTCGGCCGTGATCAGTGCCCGTAGGCTTTCGGCCGCGCGAGCGCGGTCGCGGCGGGTCGCGGCTTCCGCGATCTCGGCGTTCTGCGCTTCCAACGCGTCGAGCGCTGCGCGCGCACGGTCGCGGTCGCTCTGCGCCCGACGCTGCTCGGTGAGCGCGGTCACGACGGCCGCGGCGTCTGCATGGGCCTTCTCGGCGGCGGCCTTCTCGGCGGTGGCGCGTTCGACCCGATAATCGGCACGGGTGATGGCCCGGCGCAGCCGTTCGATGCGCTGATCAGTGGAGTCGGCGATGTTATCGGCGTCATCGCCCCACAGGTCAGCATCTCCGACAATGCGCTCCGCCTCGTCGAGGCGGGCATCAACGGTGGCGCGGCGTCCGCTGAGCGCTTGCTCTGCCACGCGCCGTCGCTCATCGAACCGCGACTGATAATCCGAGAACCGACCGGTGTCGAACAGGCGACGCAGCAGTGCCTGACGCTCGTTGCTACCGGCGAGCAGGAAGTCCGCGAAGCGGTTCTGCGCGAGCAGGATCACCTGCAGGAACTGCTCCTGACTCAACTGCAGGATCTCGTTCAGCTCATTGCCCGCGTCGACCGCACGAGCCGCGCGCCCGACCCACTCATCGCCCACCAACTGCTCCAGCAGCACCGATGCCTGCTGCGTCGTCATCCCGCCGCCGCGCTTGGCCGGTCGTTCATAGGCCGGTGATCGGGTCACCCGGTAGCGGCCGGCGGTCGTGCTGAACTCGACGACGACCTCGGTGACATCATCGGGTGCGCAATGGTCGCTGCGCATGCGCTTGTCACCACTGTCATACCGCGGTACGCCGCCGTAGAGACCGAAGCAGACGGCGTCGAGGATGCTGGATTTGCCGGCTCCGGTTCGACCGGCGATCAGGAATATGCCGTCGTCCGCATACTCATCGAAACCGACGACCTGGCGCGCACGGAACGGGCCGAACCCGGCGACCTCGAGGCGATGCAGCCGCATCAGACGAGCGCCTCGGCGCGCACGCGGTCATCGAGCACATCGCGGATCAACTCGGCCTCGTGCGGCGTCGCCCCCTGACCGGCGCGCACGTGCATCAAGAAGGCCTCGATCCGCTCGACGTCCGTGACTGCTGACCGCAACCGCTCGGAATACGAGCGCTCGTCACGGGCATCCGCACCTTCGGGCTGGTGCTGCACCAGCGCGCAGAACGGGAAGCGCTCGCGCAATCGGCGCATCGGCTCGTGCTGCGGTACGGCATCGGTGTACACGGCGCAGACCCACTGCTCGGCGTGCCGGGCGGCGTTCGCCTCGGAGAGGATCTCGTCGAGCGTTCCGGTCAACGTCACCAGCGCGCGCGGAACCGGCAGCGCCAGCCATTCGACAGCGGCCAGACCGTCCGCGTCGAGGTCGACGAGCCACGAGCCGCGCTCTTTGTGCTGCTCGCCGAAGCTGTAGTGCAGCGGCGCCCCCGAGTAGCGCACCCGATCGCTGAGCTGCTGGCGGCCGTGGATGTGCCCCAGTGCGACGTAGTCGGGCCCGTCGAACGAGCTCAGCGGCACCATGTCCAAGCCGCCCTGGCGCACCTCACGCTCGAGCCCGTCGGTGACCTCGACACCGGCGGCGAAGCAGTGCGCGATCGCCACCGAACGCCCCTCGTGCGCGGTCATTCCGTCTCGCACCAGGCTCATGGCGTGATGCATCACCTGCGCCTGCGTGCGCAGCACAGGCGGCTGGTCACCGGCATCCGCACCATCACTCCAGTGCTGACGGACGATCGCGGGCTCCAGGTACGGGATGCCGAAGAAGTGCACCGGACCGTGCGCATCGCGCACGGTGACCGGCATCGCGATCCCCGCCGGATCGGTGAGCACGTGGATGCCCTCGCGCAGCAACCGGGAATGGAAACCCAGTCGCGCGATCGAGTCGTGATTGCCGCTGGTCATGATGACCGTCGCACCGGTCTCGTGCAGCGCGAGGAGCGCCTCGTCGAGCAGCGTGTACGCCGCGGCGGCCGGTGTCGCCGAGTCGAACACGTCGCCGGCGACGATCACCACGTCGACGTCGTGCGAGCGCACCTGCACCACCAGCGCGTCGAGCACCTCGGCCAGCGCCGCGAGCGTCGAGTGCCCGTGGAAGGTGCGACCGATGTGCCAGTCGGAGGTGTGCAGAATGCGCATGTTCACACCGTACGGACGACCACCGACATCGCGATCGAGGCGTGCCGTCAGCGTGCGCGAAGCAGGTGCTGCTTGTCGGGATGCCCCTGGAACCACTCGGCGACGTACCAGCACACCGGATCGATCCGCCGGTCACCCTCGGCCTCGACATCGGCGACCGCCCCGGCGACGACCATGGCCGCGTATCCGTGGCCGCGGTGCGTCGGGATCGTGTAGGCACGCGTCATGGCGACGGTGCGACCGTCGTCGCGGTAGTCGAGGACACTCACCAGTTCACCCCCACGTGTGAGCGTGTATCGGGAGGCGTCCTTCTCGTCGGATAGCACGAAATCGGTAGCAGGAAGCGGAGATGTCACCCACCCCACGTTACGTCCTGTTTCAGACACCGGATTGTCACGTTTTGACACGGCGCGTCATCATGAGACATAATCGCCCCCATGACCACCAACGCATGCCCTGTATCCGCCCAGGAGGCGAACGGGACTGCCGGGATGATGATGCCCGGCCGCGTTGGCATGTGTTGCCGAATGTGTTGCTAAGGCGCAACCACCCAGCCTGACCCGCTGTCGCTCCTCGATCTGAGGGGCGGGTCTCGGAGCGCCCACCCTACGCGCTCATTCCACCGGCTCCGCCCGGTCTTTCGTGCAACGCAAACAGAGCCACCGGCTCTCGCATCCGTGAAGGTTTCATCATCATGTCGACCACTGCTCTCCTCGATCGCCCCGTCACCGCTCCCGTCCGCGTCATCTCCCCCGCCGACGCCGCAGCTGACCTCCCCTCCGTACGCTCGCCGCGAGGCTTCGCGCTCTATGTCGGTATCGACGAGATCAAGGCCGCCTCGGCCGGTGTGAGCCTGCCCGTGCTCGTTGACGCGCTGCGTCGCACCCTCGCCGAGCTCGCTCCCGGTGCCGAGACTCACGCCACCGTGGCGCTCGCTCCGCAGGCATCCGGTGGCCGCGACCTCGACGTCGTGCGCCTCGCACTGCACGAGCCGGGCGCGATCGCCCGCGCCAAGGCCGCCGTCGAGGAGGAGAAGGACCAGGAGGCCGGCGTCGTCGTCGACATCTCGCGCAAGCGGGTGCTGCTGGACGGTGAGTCTGCGGCCTTCACCTACAAGGAGTTCGAGCTGCTGCAGTACCTGGTGCTGCGCGAGGGACGCACGATCGAGCGCACCGAGCTGGTCTCGGCGCTGTGGCAGGCGTCGTCCGATGAAGAGGCCCCGGGCGAGCGCACCATCGACGTGCACGTGCGGCGCCTGCGCGCCAAGCTCGGCCGTCACGAGGACATCGTGCGCACCGTGCGCGGCGTCGGATACCGCTTCGACCGCCACGCCGACGTCTCCATCCGGTACGGCCACGGCACCCCGTCGCCCGACCGTTTCTGATCCGCCTCGCGCCTCGTCATTGCCGCTTCGCGTCTCTTCGTTGCCGCCTCGCGTGGCGCGCCGCTGCTTCGTCACGCGACCTCTCTGCGCCGAGACCCCCAGTTCCCGCCGAGACCCCCAGGTGTGGGCGTCCGTAGCTAGGGGTGTCGACGGCAGGTAGGGGTGTCGGCGAAAGGTGCTGCAACGACGAAGCCCCGCGACGTAGAACCCCGGAGACGAGAGCGTCGGCGCCGGCGCGTAGGGTTGCCGACATGACGACGGATGCTGCACCGCACCAACCGGTGGCGCAGACCGTCTACCGTCCGGCCCATCCGGTCGACCTCATGCGAACGGTCGGGATGCTGGTGCGCGGGCCGAACGATCCGACGATGCTCATCGACGGCGGACGGCTGTGGCTGGCGTTCCGCACCGGGAGCGGCATCGCCTCACTGTGCCTGCGGCAGGACTCCCAGGGCATTCACGCGGCCGCGTGGGGCCCGGGCGCCGACGAGGCGATCGATCGGATGCCACAGGTGTGCGGCGCCGAAGACGACCCGACCGGCTTCGACGTCTCGGCGCACGCGGGCCTCGCCGGCATCGCGCGGCGTTTCCCGGGCATCCGACTCCCCCGTACCGATCTCGTCTTCGAGGCCCTCGCCTGCGCGATCCTCGAACAGAAGGTGACGGGCCTGCAGGCCTTCGGGGCCTGGCGGTACCTGACCACGAACTTCGGCGAACGTACCCCGGGGCCGACGCCCCGCCCGATGTTCGCCGCACCCGCGGCGGAGAGCTGGCGCAGCATCCCGTCCTGGCACTGGCACCGCGCCGGCGTGGAGCCCCCGCAATCCCGCACGATCGTGCGGGCCGCATCGCGTGCCCCGAGTATCGTGCGGGCGCTGCACGCGGCATCCGACGGCGACGACCGCGACCGGGTGCTGACGAGCCAACCGGGGATCGGGCAGTGGACCTCGGCCGAGACACGGTTGCGCTCGCTCGGCGACCCCGACGCCGTCGCTCTCGGCGACGCCCACCTGCCGCACGAGATCGGGTTCGCCCTCGCCGGCTCGCGCACCGACGATGCGGGCATGCTCGAGCTGCTCTCGCCCTGGGCCGGTCACCGGCAGCGAGTCATCCGGTTGGTCTATGCCGCCGGCATCCGAGAGCCGCGCCGTGGACCGCGGCTGGCCCCCGAAGACCACCGGCGCCGTTGACGCGGCCTCGCCGCGCCGCAACGGGGTCAGCGGTGATAGGCGGCGAAACGACCGTTCGGGCCGTCGATTACGGTGACGGGCGTGCGGAACACCCGGCTGAGGACCTCGTCGCGGATGATCTCGTCGGGGGTGCCGTGCACGGCGATGCGCCCCTCTTCCATGGCGACGATGTAGTCGCTGTAGGCCGCGGCGAAGTTGATGTCGTGCAGCACGATCACGATCGTGCGGCCCAGCTCATCGGCCGCCCGTCGCAATTGCTGCATCATCTGCACCGAATGCTGGGCGTCGAGGTTGTTCAGCGGTTCGTCGAGCAGCAGATAATCGGTGTCCTGCGCCAGCACCATCGCCACATACGCACGCTGCCGCTGACCGCCCGAGAGCTGGTCGAGGAAGCGCTGCTCGAGGTCGGTGAGCCCCAAGAAGTCGATGGCCTCAGAGATCTTGTCCTCGTCGGCCTGGGTGAGGCGCCCGCCGCTGTACGGGTAGCGGCCGAAACCGACCAACTGCCGTACCGTGAGCCGCGTGACGAAGTGGTTCTCCTGACGCAGGATCGAGACAGTTTTGGCGACCTTCTTCGACGGCGTGCGGTGCACATCGATGCCGCCGATCTCGACCGAACCGCCGTCGGGGGCGAGCAGGCGCCCCATCATCGTGAGCACGGTCGACTTGCCGGCGCCGTTCGGCCCCACCAGGGCGATGATGCCCCCGGCGGGCAGGTCGAGCGAGATCGGTCCGATCTCGACATCGGCGCTGTAGCGCTTGGTGACGTTGGACAGCCGGATCACAGGCGCCCCCTTCTGAGAACGACGATGAGGAACGTGATGCCGCCGATGAGCTCGACGATGATCGTGACGGTGTCGACCATGGGCAGCACGTGCCGCAGCAAGAAGTACGCGCCTCCGAGCACCACGAAGCCCAGTAGCCAGGCGACCGGCAGGATGCGCCGGTGGTCGTGGGTGTCGGTGATCGAGTAGGCGAGGGTGGCGACCAGGAAGCCGAGGAACGTCATCGGCCCCACCAGCGCGGTGCTCATCGCCATCAGCACCGTCACCAGGGTGAGAGTGAGCATCACCTGCCGCCGGTGGTTCATGCCGAGGTTCGTGCTGATCTCGCTGCCCAGAGCGACGACGTTCAGGCGGCGCGCCATCAGCCAGATCGAGGCGCCCGTCACCAGGCACACCGGGATCACGAACCACAGGTAGTCGGTGTTGGCGTTGCCGACGTTGCCGAACATCCGGGCGCGCAGCACATCGAACTCGTTGGGATCGAGCATCCGCTGCAGGAACGTCGAGAGTGTTCCGAGTCCGGTGCCGATGATGATGCCGACGAGCAGCATCACATGCAGGTTGCCGAGCCTGCCCGAGAACAGCCACGAGTAGAGCAGCACAGCGAAGGCGATCATCATCGCGGTCTGCAGCAGGAACTGCACGAATCCGTCGATCTGATCCAGACCGCTCATTCCGAAGAAGAACACCGCGGCGGTCTGGATGAGGATGTACAGCGACTCGAACCCCATGATCGACGGGGTGATCAGGCGGTTGTTGGTGGCGGTCTGGAATGCCACGGTCGCGAACGAGTGGCACAGCGTTACGAGGGCGATCACGATGAGCGATTCGGAGCGCATGTTCGAGATGCGCCACCACTTCTCGCTGAAGAGCGGATGCTGGTTGTCCCACGTCAGCATGAGCACGGCGATCGCGACGGCGAGGACGATGAGACCGCCGAGTGTCAGACGGTAGCGCCGGCGGTGACGATCGTCGGCGTACGCGCTGCCGCGTCGGTTTCCCGACGCGGCAGCGAGACGAGCGGATGCCGGTGACTCAGCGGAGGCGGTGTCAGCGGAGGCGGTGTCAGCGGGTACCGTGTCAGCGGACAAGGGTCCTCCTCGTACGCAGCAGCAGGAAGATGAAGACGACGGAGCCGACGGCGCCGAGCACCAGTGACACGGGCACCTCGAACGGCATGATGATCACACGGCCGATGATGTCGCAGACGGTCACGACCCAGATGCCCGCCAGGAACACCCAGAAGATGTTGCTGCGCAGGTTGTCGCCGCGGATCATCGAGACGAGGTTCGGCACGATCAGGCCGAGGAACGGCAGTGCGCCGATCACGACGGTGACGACGCCCGTGACGACGGCGACGAGTCCGGTGCCCAGCAGCACGACGCGTTCGTAGTTCAGTCCGGCGTTCGTGGCGACTTCTTTGCCGAGCCCTGCGACGGTGAACCGGTCGGCGACGAAGACGACGATGATGGCGACGATCGCGACGATCCAGAGGGGTTCGTAGCGCCCGACCTCGATTCCGGTGAAGCGGCCCGCGAACCACGTGCCGAGCGTCTGCAGCAGGTCGTACTCCAGCGCGATGAACGTCGAGATCGCGCTGATCACGGCGCCGAACATGATGCCGATGATCGGCACGATCAGCGATGACTTGAGCGTGACGCGGCGCAGGAACAGGAAGAAGATCAGGGTGCCGATGAAGGCGAACACGATGGCGACTGTCATGCGCATCATGAGCGAGGGCATCGGAATGATGATGTAGGTCAGCAACAGGCCGAGACCCGCCCACTCGGTGGTGCCGACCGTGGTCGGTTCGACGAAGCGGTTCTGGGTCATCAACTGCATGATCAGCCCGGCCATTGCCATGCTGGCGCCGGCGAGCACCAGGGCGATGGTGCGCGGAATGCGGGTGATCCAGGTGAATTCGTGACCGCGGCCCTCGGTGTCGGTGATGTCGGCGACGCCGGTGAAGACCGACAGTGTGAGCAGACCGGCAGTGAGGATGAGGGCGATGATGACCGGCAGGCTGCGCCGCAGGCGCGACGCCGGTGGGGACACCGCGGCGCGGCGGGCCAGCGCGTCGACGTGCGTGACGCGCTGACCCGCCGGCAGCGGTGTGGTGCCCGTGCTCACAGAGCCGCGAACTCCTTCGCGAGGTCGTTGAGAACGGTGGTGTAGGTGACGATGTCTTCGGTGAGGTAGAAGTCGGCGGGCATGACGTAGATGGCCTCGTTCTCGATGGCGGGCACGGGTGCCAGCGCGGTCGACGAGGTGATCAGTTCGAGCGCCGGGGTGGACTCGCTGTCGGAGAACGCCGCCTCACGGTCGAGCACGAGCAGGAAGTCGGGGTTCGACTCGGCGATCGCCTCGATCGAGATGTCATCACCCTTGTCGTTGCTCGAGCCCTCGGATTCGAGCGCGGGGGTCAGACCGACGAGGCTGAAGAAGATGCTCGAACCGCGGCCGTCGAGCGGGTTGGAGTAGCGGATCTCGTTGGCGCTGGTGACCAGGCCCATCACGGTGACCTCGGGGTCGTAGGCCTGCTGTGCCTCGTCGACCGCCGCGTGGAAGTCGTCGATCAGGTCCTTGGCCTCGTCCTGCTTGCCGAAGATCTCGCCGAGCAGGGTGACGCTCTCGACGAGGTACTCGTCGACGCTCAGCTCTTCGTTGGTCATGTCGACGAAGGCGGCGTCGGGCGCGGCCTTCTGCATGTCTTCGGCGTGGCCGCTGTAGCGGTAGCCGTTGACGATCAGGTCGGGGTCGACCTCGACGACCTTCTCGAAGTCGGGCTCGGCGTGCGTACCGAGGTCGACGATGCCCTCGTCGGTGGCGAGCGGGTTCTCGCTGCTCATCAGGGCGCGCGGGGCTGCGGAGAGCTCAATGCCCCAGTCGGCGACGAGGCGGAACAGGCGGTTGTCGGTGACGATGACGCTGTCGGCGCTCTCGATCGTGACCTCGTTGCCGGCCATGTCGGTGACGGTCACCGGGAACTGCTGCCCCTCGGCGGCTGCCGGTGCTTTCGCGTCGCCTTCCTCGGCTGCGCCGACGGTGCTGCAGCCGGTCAGTGCGAGAAGGGCGACGGCGCCGAGCGCGGCGGTCGTGGTGATTCTGGACACGGACATGGAGGGACTCCTGTTCTGCGGGGGCGATGCGGCGGTGCTCTGCAGGGATACTGCGAACCTGCGCTGCGAAGTGAGGTTAGGACAACCTTGCCTGACGTGATTAGGTTAGCCTTACTTTATGACCGATGTGAAATCCGCGTTCTCGATCGAACGCCAGGGACTCGACCTGCGCTTCCGCTCTGTGACCCTCGAGAGCCGGGAATGGCTGGCGCCGAACTATGTGCGAGTACGGCTGACCGGTCAGGATCTGGCGGGCTTCGACTCACCCGGCGCCGACGATCACATGCGCCTGTTCTTCGCCTCCGCCCCGACCGCCTCGGTCGAGGAGATGCGTGCGGCACCCAGCCGCGAGTACACGCCGCTCGCGTGGGGCGACGGCTGGCTGGACGTCGAGTTCGCGATCCATGGCGATGCGGGCGTCGCGGCTCCCTGGGCCGCCTCGGCACCGCTGGGATCGTTCGTCGGTGTCGGCGGTCCGCGCGGTTCGGCGGTCATCACCGGCACGCCGGGGTCGTGGCTGCTGGTAGGTGACGAGACCGCGATCCCTGCGGTCCGCCGTTTCGCCGCGATGATCCCCGCAGACACCCCCGCGCGCATCGTCATCGAGGTCGTCTCGGCCGCCGACGAAGTCGAGATCGACGCACCCGCGACGGTCGAGTGGCTGCACCGCGGCGAGGCACCGGCGGGTTCGGCGCTGATCGCCTTCCTCGACGGTCTGGGACCGGCGGATGCTGTCGGCGATGACCCGTTCTGCTTCATCGCTGCAGAGCAGTCCATCGTCAAGCCCGGCCGTGCGCTGCTCGAACGCTGGGGCGTCGACACATCCAAGGCCGTCGTGAAGGGCTACTGGAAGCGCGGCGAGGACGAGTACCACGCGCCGCACTGATCCGGGCATACGCCGGCCCGAGGTGCGCACCGCCGTTCACCTCGGGCTGGTATTGCTGCTGGCATGACGTCTCTGCGCATCCTGCATCTCACCGACACTCATCTCTTCGGCGATGACAGCCGCCACTACGACCGTGTCGACACGCGCGAGCATCTGACGCGTGCGCTCGAGCATGTCGACCACCTGCGCTTCGACCTGGTGGTCTGCTCGGGGGATGTCAGCGAAGACGGCACCGCCGAGTCGTACCGGTGGCTGCGCGAGACGCTGGGCACCTGGGCCCGTGAGCGCGGTGCACGCGTCGTCTACGCGATGGGCAACCACGACCGCCGCGAGACGTTCCGCGAGGTACTCGGTGGGGGCCAGCCGGATGCCCGCGAACAGGTGATGGCGGGTACCGACGAGGCCCGCCCCGTGGCATCCGCCGCCACCGTCGACGGCTGGCGCACGATCGTTCTCGACAGCTCGATCCCCCAGCGGGGATACGGATCGATCGAACCCGAGCAGCTCGGGTTCCTGCGCTCACAGCTGGCTACCCCCGCACCAAACGGCACGGTGCTCGTGATCCACCACCCGCCGATCGACGCGCAGACCGAGCTGCTGCAGGCGCTCGCGCTCGATGCGGACGACACCCACGCGCTGCTCGACGTACTGCGCGGCTCGGACGTGCGCGTGGTGCTCAGTGGGCACTACCACCTGCCGCTGGTCGAGACCGTTGCCGGGGTTCCGGTCGTCGTCGCTCCGGGGGTCGCCAACATCGCGCGTTCCTTCGACGACCCGCGCGAGGAGTCCGCGATCGACGGCTTCGGCGGCGCGGTCGTCGACATCCGCGGCGAGCGTGTGCGGGTGGCGCCGTTCGTCGAGCGGATGTCGGATGACACCGAGGTGTTCCGCTTCCCCGCCGACATCGTGGCGCGGATCATCGATGCCGCGGGTCAGCCGTCGACGCGCGCCGATTCGGTGTCGTAACGCAGTACGAACTTCGCGTCATCGCCCCGAAGGCGGCGACGGACGTAGAACACGGGGTGTCCGCTCTCATCGGCGGATACCCCGTCGCGCACGAGCAGCGCGGTGCCCGTGGGCACACCGAGGGTCTCGGCGTCGTCGAAGTCGGCCCCGACCGCGCTGAACGCCCGCCACAGGTAGCCGAGCTGCAGGCCGAACCCATCGGCGAAGGCCCGCACGACGAGCGCATGGGCGTCGACCAGCTCGTCGACACCGGCCCATCGCTCATCGAACCAGTAGCTGTTGGCGATCCAATGCCGCCCGTCGCGCACCATCACGGTGTCCAGACGGTGCAGGCGCTCAACAGGCAGGTCGAGATGCGCGGCGGCTTCATCGGCGAACGGGCCGGTAGCCGCCCCGGCCTGCAGAATGCGCTCGTCGACCATCCGCACCGGGCGGGCTGATCGGCGCAGCGCGTGCTCGTCGAGCGCGTCAGCGGTGGCATCCGATTCCTGGCGCAGTGACGGAACGCTCGCGACGATCTCGACCAGGTCGGGCGGTGACATCACGAACGTGCCCACGCCCCGTCGGATCTCGACGGCACCCAGTCGCTGCAGTTCGATCACGGCCTGGCGAAGCGTCAGTCGGGTCACACCGAAGCGCGCCGCGAGGTCGGCTTCGTTCGGCAGCCGCTCGCCCGGGGCGAGCTCGCCCGACTGGATCTGCTCCCACAACGCAGTGGCGATGCGCCGGTACGCGGGCGTGCCCGTGCTCGGTCGGACACGCTCACTTCGCCGATCGTTCACCTGGCACTCCTCTTCTCGACACCGTCGATCCGTAGACATATAGACGTCTCGATCACAGCCGCGGGGAAACCCCGCAACAGAAAGGTAAGCCATGCGCAGAACGTTTGCGTCCACAGCACTCATCCTCGGCGGCGTGTTGCTCGCCGGTTGCGCCTCCTCGCCCGCCACGGGCACGGACGCCCCCGAATCCTCCGAATCCGCGATCATCGACATCCGCGTCGGACTCGAGCCGACCAGCCTCGATGTGACCACCACCTCGGGCGCCGGCCTCGTGCAGGTCATGCGCGGCAACGTCTACGAGGGCCTGGTCGGCCTGAGCGAGGACCTCGAGATCCTCCCGGCGTTGGCCTCCGACTGGGAGATCTCCGACGACGGACTGACCTACACCTTCACGGTCCGCGAGGGCGTGACCTTCCACGATGGCACCCCGATGACCGTCGCCGATGTCGTCGCCTCGCTGCAGGCGTCCAGCGCCGAGGGATCGACGAACCCCGATGCGAAGCGCATGGGCTCGGTCGCCTCGGTCGAGGCCACCGACGACACCACGGTCGTGGTCACCCTGTCAGAGCGCGACATCAACTTTCTCGAGTCGCTGACCACCTCGGCGGGCTATGTCGTCCCGGTCGAGTCGTCGGTCGACCTGGCCTCGGCCACCAACGGCACCGGCCCCTACACGCTCGGCCAGTGGAACCGCGGCGCGACCCTGTCGTTGGAGCCGTTCGCCGACTACTGGGGCGAAGCGCCGCTCAACGGCGGCGTCGTGTACCACTACATCGCCGACGAGACCACGGCGGCGAGCGCCCTGCGCAGCGGCGAGGTCGACATCCTCGCCGGCGTCAGCGCCGAAACGGCCGAGCTGCTCGGCGGAGACGCTGAGTTCCAGGTGGTCGAGGGTGACTCGACCAGCTGGATGACGCTGGGCTTCAACAACGCCGTCGCGCCGTTCGACGACCAGCGCGTGCGTCAGGCCCTGCGCCAGGCGATCGACAAGCAGGAGCTCATCGAGGTCATCGGCGGGCAGGCCCTCGAGGTCGGTACGATCACGGTGCCCACCGACGCCTGGCATGTCGACGCCACCGGCTCGGCACCGTACGACCAGGCCGCCGCGAAGGAACTGCTCGCCGAAGCGGGCCAGGAGGACCTGAGCCTGACCCTCACCGTCGCGAACACCTACGACACGATCATCACCGAGTTCATCGCGGCCGAACTGGCCGAGGTGGGCGTCGACGTCACGATCGACACGGTCGAGTTCGCCACCTGGCTCGAGGACGTCTACACGAACAAGGACTACGAGCTCACCATGGTGCTGCACGTGGACCCCGCCACGATCACGTACTACGGCAACCCCGCCTACTACTGGAACTACGACAATGCCGAGGCGCAGACGCTCGTGACCGAGGCTCGGCAGTCGGCTACGCCCGAGGAGCGTGACGAGAAGCTGCGTGCGGTCGCCGAGCTGGTCGCGGCCGATTCGGCGAGCGACTGGCTGTACTCGCCGCAGACCGTCATCGTCGCGGGTGAGGACGTGGCGGGCTTCCCCGTCGACCGCATCTCGAACAACTTCCGGGTGAGCGGCATCACCGCCGCCGAGTGACATGAGCACGACTGCACCTGCGCAGGTGCGGATGCCCGCCGGACACGGTTCACACCGTGTCCGGCGGGTCGCCGCAGAACTGCTCAACGAGGCCGCCGTGCTGGTGGTGTCGCTGATCGCCGCGAGCATGGTGATCTTCGGCCTGCTGGCGGTGCTGCCCGGCGACCCCGCGGCGGTCATCGGAGGAATGGATGCCACCCCCGAGCAGCTCGAGGCGCTGCGCGCGCAGATGGGTCTGGATCGTCCCCTGTGGGCGCGCTATCTCGACTGGATGGGCGGCGTGCTGACGGGTGACCTGGGCACCTCGGCACTGGACTCGCGTCCGGTGGCGGCCGAGCTCGGTGAGAAGCTGCAGGTGACGGTTCCGCTCGGTCTGCTCGCGCTGCTGCTGAGCGTGCTCATCGCCGTGCCGGTCGGTGTCGTCGCGGCCGTGTACCGCGAGTCGGCCTTCGGCCGTGCGATCGCGGCCCTGAGTCAGCTCGCCGCCGCCGTGCCGACCTTCGTGCTCGGCCTCGCCCTCATGGTGTTCGTCGCTCTTCCCACCCGCCTCTTCCCGGTGCAGGGGTTCCCGGCCGACCGGTGGGCGGAACCCGGCGAGGCGCTTCGCGCGCTCATCCTTCCGGCCACCGCCATCGCGATCGGCCAGGCGGCCGTGCTCGTGCGTTTCGTGCGCAGCGCCACGATCGATGTGCTGATGAAGGAGTGGGTGCGCACGGGGCTCGCGCAGGGATGGCCGCTGCGTGCGGTGCTGGTGCGTCAGGGCATGCGCAACGCGGCCCTTCCGCTGCTGGGGGTGCTCGGCCTGGAGATCGCCGGAGTCCTGATGGGGTCGGTGATCGTCGAGCAGCTGTTCGCGCTTCCCGGCGTCGGCGGCATGCTGCTGGCCGATGTGGGCAACCGCGACATCGTGTCGATCCAGAGCACCCTGTTCGTGCTCACCGCTCTGGTGATGATCTCGACGGTCACGCTCACCGCGCTCTCACGCGTTCTCGATCCGCGCATCCGGAGGACCTCATGATCGCTCGCTTCCTGCGCCATCCGCTCGGAATCACCGGGCTCGTGCTCGTCGGCATCCCGACGTGCGCCGCCCTGATCTCGCTGCTGTGGGTTCCGTACGACCCGACGGTCTTCTCGCCCGCCGACCGCTGGCTGCCGCCGTCGTCCACCCATCTGCTCGGCACGGACAACGGTGGCCGCGACCTGTTCAGCATCCTGCTCGTCGGCGCCCAGTCGACGATGCTCGCCACCGTGCTCGCGACGCTGATCGCCGTCGCCGTCGGGCTCCCCCTCGCACTGGGAGCCGCACTCGCCTCACGCCGACTCGGTCTTCTGCTCGAACGCGGCATCGACATCGCGATCGCCTTCCCCACGCTCGTGCTGGCGATCATCCTGGTCACCTCGTACGGCGCCAGCATCTGGGTCTCGTCGCTCGCGATCGGGCTCGGCGGCGCGGTCGTCGTGGCCCGCACCATGGTTCCCGAACTGCGCGGCACCCTCGCGAGCCCCTACGTCACGCTGGCAACGGCCGGCGGGGTGAGCATTGGCGGCATCGTCTGGCGTCATGTGCTGCCCAACACGGCGCCGACGCTGCTGATCCGCGCCACCCAGCTGCTCTCGGTCGCGGCACTGGCCGAAGCCGGCCTGTCGTACCTCGGCTTCGGCACGCCACCCCCGACCCCGTCGTGGGGACGCACTCTCGCCGATCTGCAATCGCAGGTGCTCGTGCGCCCCGAAGTGCTGATCGCCCCGAGCCTGGCCATCACGACGCTGGTGATCGGCTTCGCCCTGCTGGGCGATGCGCTGCGCGACGCACTCGAACCCGACCAGGTGCGCGCAGCATCCGCCCGCCCCTCCCCCAAAACCGCCCGCCGTTCCACAAAGAAGGTGCCCGCATGACGCTCCTCGACATCCGCAACCTCACGATCCGCATCGACGGACGCACCGTCGTCGACGACGTCTCACTGCATGTCGATGCCGGCGAGCGCGTGGGACTCATCGGCGAGTCGGGTTCCGGCAAGTCGCTCACCAGCATGGCCGTGCTCGGGCTGCGCCCGCCGCGCGGAGAGCTGTCGGGCAGCGTTCGCGTCGAGGGTGTCGAGACGATCGACGCGGATGCCGCGACGCTGCGCGCCCTGCGCGGCAAGACCGTCGGCTGCGTCTTTCAGGAACCGCAGAGCGCGCTGGATCCGCTGCTCCCGATCCACCGGCACCTGGTGGCGCCCCTGCGCGCCCACGGGATGCTGCCCCGTGGCGCCGCACGTGAGACGGCAATCCGCCTGGCCGAGAGCGTGGGCCTGCCCGATGCCGCCCAACTGGTGCGGCGCTATCCGCATGAGCTCTCGGGCGGACAGCGCCAGCGGGTGATGATCGCGATGGCGATGTCGACGTCGCCGCGGCTGCTGCTCGCCGATGAACCGACCACCGCCCTGGACGTGACCGTCCAGGCACGCGTGCTGCGCCTGATGTCAGACCTGGTCAACCGCAGCGGCGCGGGCAGTCTGCTCGTCACCCACGACATGGCGGTCGCCGCCTCGCAGTGCGACCGCATCATCGTGATGCAGTCGGGGCGGATCGTCGAAGAGGGCCGTCCGGCCGACCTGATCCACCAACCGCGCACCGCCTACACGGCCGAGCTGATCGATGCCGCGTACGCCACCGGCTGGCAGCCACGCCGTGTGCGGGAGGCTGTGCCCGCATGAGCACCGAGCTGTTCCATGCCGACGGCATCGGCGTCACCTACCCGGGAATGGACCGCGCGACGCTGCGAGACATCGATCTGCGCATCGACGCCGGCCGTCACCTCGGGATCATCGGCGAGTCGGGCTCGGGAAAATCGACGCTGACCCGCGTCCTGCTCGGGTTGCAGCTCCCCACGACGGGCACCGTCACCTACCGCGGTGAACGGGTTCCCGCCGGCCGCGGGCGTGCCGCCCGCGACTTCCGCCGTCGCGTGCAGGTGGTGCTGCAGGATCCGTTCGCGTCGCTGAGCCCGCGGATGCCGGTGGGGCGCATCATCGCCGAACCGGTGCGCGCCCTCCGCCCGGAATGGGAGGCGGATGCCCGCGCGGCCGAGATGCTCGCCGCCGTCGAGCTGCCCGCCGACGCTGCGCAGCGACTGCCCCGCGAACTGTCCGGCGGGCAGCGACAGCGCGTCGCGATCGCCCGCGCCCTCGCCGTGCGCCCCGAGGTCGTGATCGCCGACGAACCGGTCAGCGCGCTCGACGTATCGGTGCGCGCGCAGGTTCTGCGTCTGCTGCGCCGTCTGGCAGCGCACGAGGAGCTGACGATCGTGGCCGTCTCGCACGACCTGGGCATCATCGACGGACTCTGCACCGATGCGCTGGTGATGACCGAAGGACGCATCGTCGAACGCGGTCCGGTCATCGACGTACTGGAGAACCCCACCCATCCCTACACCCGGGAGCTGATCGAGAGCGTGCCTCTGCTTCCGCCCCGCCCCGCCGACGCCCCCAGGAGCACCCCATGATGAGTGGTCAGCTGATCACCCCGACCCCGCTGCACAACCTCCGCCCGGTCGGCGGACTCCCGACCACGGACGGTGGTGTCGTTCGGGCGGATCTCGTCTGGCGCTCGGCCGCACCGTTGTCGCAGCGGCAGCCGGCAAGCGAAGCCGTCGTCGGTCTCGGCGTCGCAACGATCCTCGACCTGCGCGACGCGCGTGAGCGCGCCTCGACGCCCGGCGCCTGGCAGCATCCGTCACTCAGCCCACGCGCGATGCCGGTGTTCGAGGACCGGCTGCACGAGATCCGCTTCGCCGACCTCGCCGAGCTCTACGCTGTGATGATCGATGGCAGTGGCGCCGCACTCGCCCGCGCATTCAGCGCCGTCGCGGCGGGTGCCGAGCGGGGCGTGCTGATCCACTGCACGGCCGGCAAGGATCGCACCGGCGTGCTCAGCGCGCTCGTGCTGGACGTGCTCGGGGTCGAGCGCACCCTGGTGCTCGACGACTTCGCGCAGTCCCAGCAGCGCCTCGGCGCCGAGTACCTCGCCGATCTCTTCGCCGATGTCGACGCCGAGAACCTGCCGGGCATGGCCGCACATCGGGCCACCGCCTCACCTCCCGAGCTGCTGCAGGGAGCTTTCGATCGCATCGAACGCACCTGGGGCGGCAGCGCCGAGTACATGGGAGCGCACGGAGTCGATGACGACGCGCTCACGCATCTGCGCAAGGCGATGCTCGTCCCCGCCAGTCGCTGACGGCGCCCCGCGTTCCGGTCGCAGTTTTTCCCGCATCCGCGGCGGCGCTCCGCGTTCCCGTCGCAGTTTCTCCCGCATCCGCGGGCGGCGCCCCGCGTTCCGGTCGCAGTTTCTCCCGCATCCGCGGGCGGGAAGCGGGAGAAACTGCGACGGGAGTACGAACGCGCTGGCGCGTTCGCTCAGCGGGCCTCGTCGACGACGGCGGCGATGGCCTCGATCTCGACGAGCTGGTCGTCGTACCCGAGCACGGTAACGCCCATCAGCGTGCTCGGGACGTCGTGGTCGCCGAACCCGTCGCGCACGACCTCCCACGCCGTGACGAGGTCGGCCTGCTGCGTGGAGGCCACGAGCACCCGGGTACTGATGATGTCGGTCAGCTCGGCACCGGCCGCGGCGAGCGCACCGTGCAGGGTCTCCAGGCATTTCGCTGCCTGGCCCGCATAATCGCCGACGGCGGCGGTCGTTCCGTCGGTGTTCAGCGGGCAGGCGCCCGCGAGGAAGATGAGCCGGGCATCGCTGGGGGCGGTGGCGGCATAGGCGTACTGGGCGGCATCAGAGAGGGCATCGGCACGGATCAGGGAAACAGCGGTCATCCTTCTAGTCTGCCGCGTCAGAGCACGGCATCCTCACTTGAGCGCGCCGAGCGAGATGCCGCCTTGCAACTGCCGGTGGAAGGCCAGGTAAGCGGCCAGCACCGGCAGCATCGCGATGACCAGACCGGCGAACAGTGCGCCGTAGTCGGCGGCGTAGCCCTGAGTGATGGCAAGGGATGCGAGTCCCTGCGAGAGCACGTACTTCTCGGGGTCCGGGTTGAGCACGAGCGGGATCAGGTAGTTGTTCCACAGGTTGAGGAAGTTGAAGATCCCGACGCTCACCAGCCCCGGCTTGGCCATCGGCAGCATGATCCGGAAGAAGGTCTCGGCATGCCCGCATCCGTCAAGCAGGGCCGCCTCGGCCACCGACTCGGGCAGCGTCGCGAAGAACCCGACCAGGAAGAACACGGTGAACGGCAGACCGTAGGCCGACAGCACCAGGATCAGTCCGAGATGCGTGCCCAGCAGGCCGAGGTCGTTGACGACGAAGAACAACGGCACGATCGCGAGGAAGATCGGGAACATCATGCCGACCATGAACAGGTAGAAGATCGGGCGGTTCAGGCGGAACTGGAAGCGTGCCAGCACGTACGCGACCATCGCGCCGAGCACCATGGTGACGATCAGCGACCCGCCGACCACGACGATCGTGTTCCAGAAGTATCGGCCGATGTCGGCCTCGTTCCAGGCGCGCACGTAGTTGTCCCACTGCAGCACCTCGGGCATCGCCCAGGGCGAGGCGAAGATCTCGTCATTCGCCTTGAGCGAGCTGAACACACCCCACAGGATCGGGAACAGCGCGATGACCGCCCATGCGATCAGGAACACGTGCGCGACGCCCTTGCCGAGCGACTCGGTAAGCCACGAATAGGGGTTGGTGCGGCGCTTGCGCGGAAGCGCCGCGACGGGAGCCGGAGCGGATGCCGGCGACGAGGCGCCCTGCGACGGAGCCTCGGGACGGGTCATGATCGGAGCGGTCACGTCGACTCCTAGTACTCGACGCGCTCGCGGCGCGTCACTCGGAAGGTGATGAAGGCGAACAGCAGCGTGAGCACCGTGAGCACGACGCCGATGGTCGCGCTGTAGCCGAAGCGACCGCCGCTGAACGCGAGCCGCTGCATGTATGTCGCGATGACGTCCGTCGAGCCGGAAGGCCCACCGTCGGGTGTGAGGATCGCGACGGTGACGAACATGTCGAGCGCGAACATCCCGATGTAGATCCACGCGACCTGAACGGTCTGCAGCATCATCGGCAGCGTGATCGTGAAGAACATGCGGAACCGGCCTACGCCGTCGAGCTGGGCGGCTTCGAAGTACTCGCGAGGGATGCCCTGGATCGATGCTGAGAACAGCACGTAGTAGAAGCCGATCTGCCCCCACACCAGCACACTCAGCACCGCCCACGGCGCGGTGTTCGGGTCGCCGAGCCAGGCGTGCGCCCAGGCCCCGAGTCCGACCGCTTCGAGAAAGCCGTTGAGCAGGCCGATGCGAGGGTTGAACACGAACTGCCAGAGCACCAGGCTCATCACGATGGGCAGGATGTTCGGGAAGAAATAGATCGCCCGGTACCAGCCGGAGCCGGCGATCGGGCCGACCCGTCCGCCCTTCCCGCCCGCCACGCTGGTGAGCGCGGCGAAGACCAGCGCGATACCGAGCGTGACGGGTGGGAGGACGAGCAGGAACATCGCGTTGTGCGACAGGGCCGCCCAGAATCGATCATCGCCGGCCAGCTCGATGTAGTTCGCGAAGCCGATGAACTCCCGGTCGCGCGAGTAGCCGCTCCAGTCCGTGAACGAGATGATCACGCCCTGGACGTACGGGTAGAGGACGAACACCCCGTACAGGACCAGCGGAGCTGCGAGAAAGAGGGTGATGAATCTGGTGCGGCCGTGCTTCATGGCGCGCTCAGTCCCTCGTGTACTTCGTGATGCTGTCGTCAGCGGCGATCTCGTCGGCCGCCTGCTGCATCGTCTGCGAGGCCTCTTCGGGGCTCACCCGGCCCGCGAGCACGTCACCGAGAGTCGTGAACCACTGGGTGCGCAGCGGCTCGTACCAGCCACGGAACGACACACGCAGCTCGGCGTTGCCGCCGACCTCGATCGCGTCGGTCACCGTCTGCAGTGCCGGCGTGACATCGACGCCCTCCAGCGAACCCTTGACGACAGTGGGTGCGCCCGTCAGGCGCGAGAACTCCGACGCGGCCTCCTTCGAGAGCATGGCCCGCAGGTACTCCATCGCGCCCTTGGGGTTCTTCGCCTCGGTGGGGATGATGAATGCCTCACCGGGCGCGACCTGCAGCTGCTCGAACCCGAGCGCGGCGGTGGCCTCATCGAGCAGCGGGATCGGCGTAATCGCCATATCGAAGCCCTCGGGCGTGACGCCCTTCATCTCGTTCTCGAGCCACGAGCCCGCCGGGTAGAACAGTGCTTCGCCACGGACGAACTCGGTCTGCGCCTCGGTGTGCGTCAGTGCCTCGGACCCCTTCAGGATCAGGTCCTTGTCGTGCAGCTCGGCGAGGGCACCGAACGCGTCGACGACGACATCCGACTCCCAGGCACCGCTCTCGAGGTTGTCGAGCGAGCGCAGCGCGTCGATGCCGGCCTGCTTGCCGATCAGCGTGATGAACACGTCGGCGGGGTAGCTGATGACCTGTCCGGGGTAGGCGAACAGGGCGATGCCCTCGTTCTTCGCCTGCTCACCGAGCTCGACGAAGGCGTCCCAGGTGGTGGGGATCTCCCAGCCGTGCTCTTCGAACAGCGACTGCGAGTACCACAGGCCCTTGGCGGTGTTCACGTAGCGCAGCTCGAGCAGCTTGCCGTCGTACGTGCCGGTCTCGACGACACCGGGGGTCAGGGTCTCGCCGACGGTCACGTCAGGGTCATCCCACGAGGGTGCTTCGAGCAGCTCACTCAGATCGAGAAGCTGGCCGCTGTCGGCGAGCGTCGTGGTCTCGATCGGCTTGCCCGAGTTGTCGATCAGATCCGGCGGGTTGCCGCCGACGAAGCGCGGCTGCAACTGCGTCGAGATCTCCTGCACTGACTTGAGGTCGACCTCGCTGTCAGGCAGCTGCTCGTTGTAGACCTTGATCACGGCGTCGGTGTACTCGGTGCCGTATCCGCCATCGAACGCGTAGACCTCGATCGGCTGCGCCGAGGGAGCGCCGAACGGGCCGACCGGCTCGCCGGCATCCGCGGGTGCCGCGTCGGTGGAGGCGCAGCTGGTGAGCAGCAGGGTTGCGCTCAGCACGAGCGCCCCTGCGGTGGCGGTGGCCCGCCGACGGGTGGTGGGGGTGATCTGCACAGGAACTCCTTCGGTCCGGGGCGAGCCGTGGGAAAGGGCTCTCCGTCGACGCGATGCTATGACCGATCGATTGGACGACTCAAACCATAACGATCAAACGATCAGAAGCTGGTCGTTACGCGTCCTGCGCACGCCGCAGCGCGAACGCGGGCGGCACCGTCACATGCCGCGGCACCACGTCTTCCGCGCTCTGCGCCGCCCGCTCCAGCGCGGTCATCAGCGCTAGCCGCCCGACCTCGTGCTTGCGCGGCGCGACAGCATCCATGGGCGGGTCGGCAAGCGCCGCGATCTCGTCGTCGTACGCGATGACCGAGACGTCCATGCCGCGCTCGCGGGCGCGCTGCGCGAGCGCGACGGCGGCGAGGTCGGAGTGCACCAGCGCACCGGTCGTGCCGAGCTGCGCGAAGCGGTCCAGCACAGTGTCGAGGCTCTCCTGCAGTTCCGGGGCGTACTCCGGAGCCGAGGGGATCGCCATCCGCTCGGTCGCACCATCGAACAGTCCGCGCTTCGCCTCGAATCCGGCGCGCAGCCAGCCGGCCGTGGGCGTGCGCTCGGCCGACACCAGCGCCACCGACCGGTGCCCGTCGTCTGCGAGCTGCTGAAACGCCAGCCTGGCTCCGAACTCGTGGTCGGAGCGCACCGAGTCGAGCATCGCGAAGTCATCGCCGCCGTCCCGCTCGAGCAGCACGACCGGACTACCGACCTCCCGCAGGGCCTCGTAGGTGCGCGGGTCGCGTTCGGGGATGACGGCGGGTGTGGCGATGAGAGACGTGACCCCGCGATCGACGAGCCGCTTGATCTGGGCCAGCTCCTGCTCCTGCGAGTACCCCGAGACGAGCAGCGCCACGCGCACGCGCGCCTCGACCGCCGCGGCTTTCACGCCTTCCAGAACCCCGGCGTAGTAATAGTGCGATGAGGGCACCACCAGGCCGATGATCCCGCCCTCGCTGCGGGCGGGCGGCGGGCGTCGCACGATCTGCGGGCCGCTTGCAGAGGGCATCCGCGCGGCGATCGCCCCGCCATGCACCCGGCGCGCGATCCCCTTCTCAACGAGGTCGTTGAGGTCGCGTCGGATGCTGATCGGCGAGACGCTGAGCTGTCTGGCCAGCACCGCGACGTCGACGCGTCCGGTCAGGTTCAGCTCACGTTCGATCGCCGAGCGTCGCTCTGCCGCTCGCATGACTTCTCCTTCTCAACCTGCGGTTCCGTCGCGTCAGGCCAGCAGCGCGAACTGCGACTCCGACACGTCATGGCGGAACGCCTCGCCCCGCGTGAACCTCTGCAGCTCGTCAAAGGCCGCGTCTCCGAGTCGCCGCAGCTCAGACCCCTGCGAGCCTGCGATGTGCGGCGTGAGGGTGAGGTTGGGCGCCGAGAACAGCGGATGCCCGGCGGGCAGCACATCGGGTTCGGTGACGTCGATCACGGCGTGGATCCGTCTGGCGTTCAGCTCGCGCACGAGAGCGTCCTGGTCGATCAGCGCGCCGCGTGCAGTGTTGATCAGCGTTGCGCCGTCCGGCAGCAGGGCCAGCTCGCGCTCTCCCAGCATTCCCCGGGTCTCGGGCAGCGAAGGTGCGTGCAGGCTCACCACGTCCGAGGTGGACAGCAGTTCGTCGAGCCCGACCCGGGTCGCGCCGTCGATGTCGTGCTGCAGGGTCGGGTCCCACACGAGCACCTCGACGTCGAACGGCGCGAGCAACTCGATCACCCGCCGACCGATGCGCGAGGCGCTGATGATGCCGACCCGCGTGCCGAAGTTGCCCCATCGCTCGTGCGCGGTGCTCGCCGGCCGGTACTGCTGCGTGCGCCGATACTCCTCATCGATGGCGAAAGCGCGCTTGCCGGCGAGCAGGATCGCGGCCAACGTGAACTCCGCCACCGGCACCGCGTTCGCGTCGGCTCCCGAGCTGATCCGCACTCCGCGTTCGTAGGCCTCGGACGTCATGATGCCGCGCACCGAACCCGCCGCGTAGACCATGCCGCGCAGCCGGGGCATGCGCGCCAGCAGGTCGGCATCCAGTTCGGGCGCACCCCAGCATCCGATCAGCACTTCGATCTGTTCCCACTGCTCCGGGGCGACGTCTTCGAGAGGCCCGAGCAGCTCCACCGCCGGCGCGAAGCGCTCGGCGTAGTCCGCACCGAACAGCGGTTCGGGCAGATCGGGGGTCATGGCCAGTGCCGCGCGCGGTCGGCGCAGGCTCATCGGTTCGCCCCACGCGACGTTGCGGCGGACGAGGTCAAAATCATCACAGTGCTCCTGCGGTCGGAAGAAGATCACTCCACTATCACGGAGAGTGACTGTTCGGTCAACCAGAATTCGATCAAACGATCACTTTGTGGTAGCTCCGCGGTCGCGACGTCCGTCGCGCCCTCAGTGCGTCGACGCCACCTCGGCAGCGCGGTCGGTGAACGCCTGCTTGGGCACGAAGGCGAGAAGCACCGCGGATGCCAGTGCCGTGGCGCCGCACACGATCCACACCGTCATGTAGCCCGCGAGAGATCCCGCGGTGCCCTCGGTCGCACCGGCGGCCCCGGCGACACCGCCGAGCAGTGCGATACCGAAGATGCACGACGCGATCGCGCCGCCGACGGTCTTCACCGAGTTCGTCAGGCCCGTGGCGACGCCGGTCTGGGTGGCCGGTGCCGCAGACGCCGCGGCGGCCGGCAGCGCCGCCACCAGCGCGCCCGAGCCGAGACCCGCGAACACCATGTTCGTGACGACCTGCAGGTACGTGTCGTGGAACGGCAGGAAGAGCAGAAAGCCGATCCCGACCAGTAGCGAGGCGCCGATCAGGGTGATCCGTGGAGTAGTGACCCGGGCGATCAACGGGAACAGCAGCGCACCGGTGATCATCGCGATCAGGTAGATGCCGATGATCAGTGACGTCGCGAAACCCGTCGTTCCCAGGCCGTAGCCGTACACCGACGGATCGGTGCGGGCGAAGGTCGACAACGGCGCCTGCGCCCCGAGCACACTCACGCCGAAGAGCCCGGCGGTGAGGAAGACCGGGCCGAGCGCGGGCGAGCGGAACATGCGCACGTCGATCAGCGGGTCGTCGTGCCGCAGTTCCCACAGCACGAACGGCACGATCAGCAACAGCCCCAGCAGCACCACCCCCCACGACCAGAAGCTCGTCAGCCCGCCGGGCAGGCGCAGCAGGCTGAGCCCGCCGGTGAAGGCGATCAGGGCGAACGAGATCAGCACCAGGCCGGTGGTGTCGAGGCGGCCGCCGGTCATCTCGGGCGACTCCTTCACCCCGAACAGGATCACGAAGAAGCACACCACGACCAGCAGCGCGGGGATCAGCAGCACGACGGTCAGCGGCAGCGCATCGATCAGCGCCCCGCCGGCCAGCGCACCGATGATCGCGCCGGCTTCGAGCGCGGCCACGAGCAGGCCCGCAGCCCGGGCGGTGATGATCGAGCGCGAGGCCATCGAGCGCGAGCGCGACCAGATCAGCGCGATCTCCAGCGGCAGCCACACCACGTAGAAGCCCATCAGGGCCCAGCCGATCAGGAACACCGTGAACGAGTCCGTGAACGGCAGCACGAGCGCGGCGGCCGCCGTGAGCGCGGTCGACACCAGCAGCATCCGCTTGTGCCCGATCATGTCGCCGAGCTTGGCGAAGGCCGGCACGACGAGCGCCGACAGCATCAGCTGAGCGCCCTCAAGCCAGTTGACATCGGCGTCATGGATGCCGAGATGCCGGGCGATGTCGGTGAGCATCGGCGTGTAGTAGCCCTGCAGCACACCGCTGGTGAACTCGACGAAGGCGAGGAATCCGACGACGCTGGCGAGCGCGCCGAGGGTGACGGAGCGCGTCATCGCGCCCCCTTTCTGAAGACAGAACAGTCGGGTGGGATCACTGTAGCCGTTGCAGCAGCTCGCGATGGAATCGCTCGCCGCGTTCGAGGGCGGCGATCTCGACGTTCTCGTCGACGCCGTGGATCGCCGCGCGCTGCGCGTTCGACATCTCCAGCGGCGCGAACCGATACACGGCGGGCGTGAAGCGGTGAAAATGCCGCGAGTCGGTGGCCGCCATCATGACGTACGGCACGGCGGGGGCGTCGGGATGCGAGACGTCGAGCGCCTCGGCGATCAGCGCGAACTGTGCATTGTCGGTGGCCGACTCGGGCGAGGGCTCGCTGCCCTCGAGTACCTCGATCGCCACGAGGGGGTCACCGATGCGGTCGCGTACGCGCAGCACCGTGGCATCCACCGTCTCACCGAGGGCGATCCGCAAGTTGATCGTGGCGGATGCCTGCGACGGAAGCACATTGGCGGCGGTGCCCCCCGACTGCATCGTGGGCGCGACGGTGGTGCGCACCAGCGCCGCCGGCTCTCCACCGAGCGCCGCGAACAGGCGCGCGGTCAGCGGCGGCACCGCACCGAGCAGACGCAGCAGG
This sequence comes from Microbacterium esteraromaticum, assembly GCF_028747645.1. Taxonomy (NCBI): domain Bacteria; kingdom Bacillati; phylum Actinomycetota; class Actinomycetes; order Micrococcales; family Microbacteriaceae; genus Microbacterium; species Microbacterium esteraromaticum. Next base: position 561,503 of record NZ_CP118100.1, on the reverse strand, counting down.
TGGCGGGCCGGGCCCGGCGTCTGTGCGGCCAGCTGCGACAGCATCCGAGAGATCGCGCGCGGTGCGCGCGCGGGGAAGGTTCCCGGACCGAGCCGGTCGACCGCGCGGGCGATCCGCCGCACGGCGGTGAGCGTCGGCGGCGCCGAGGCGTGCCCGCCGTCGCCGCGCGCCGTGAGGCGGATGCTGAGAACACCCTTCTCTCCCACGCCGACCATCGCCGAACGGCCGGGCACGAAGGGCAACGGCGCGTCGACCACGGCACCGCCCTCGTCGATGACGATCCACGGGGTGATGCCGCGCTGCTGGAATGCCGCGCTGATGGCCTGAGCGGCGACACCGAACGTCTCCTCGTTGCCGCCGAACGACAGGTAGACATCGCGGGCGGGCGCAAAACCGTCGGCCAGCAGATTCTCGACGGCTTCAAGAATGACGATCAGCGGGCCCTTGTCGTCGAGGGTTCCGCGCCCGTACACGCGCCCGTCGGCGATGCGGCCCTCGAACGGCGGGTACGTCCAGGCATCCGACTCGTCGACGGGCACCACGTCGTAGTGCGCCATCAGCACCGCAGGCGCGGCGTCGGGCTGCGCACCCTTCCAATGGAACAGCAGCCCGTACTCGGTGTGTTTCTCGAGCGCGAGGTGCTCGTGCACGAGCGGGTACTGCTCGGCGATGAGACGCTCGAACGCGGCGAACGGCTCATGCCCGCGCTGTGCGAGCTCGGCCGACACGGTCGGCAGCTGGATCATCTGCGACAAGCGCTCGGCGATGCCGGGGCGGACGGTGCTCATCCGCTCACCCTAGCCGCCCGCGGTGACGCGGTGCGGTCTCAGCGCAGCGCGTGCTCGGCCACGAAGGCGCGCAGCGCCTGCTCGTCGTCGGCCATCTCGGTGACATGCTGCGGGGCAGCCATCATCTGCTGCAGCTCGGGCGAGAGGTCGAGGGTCATGCCGATGGCCTCGGTGATCGTCTCGGCGAACTTCTCGGGCTTTGCCGTCTCGAGCACGAGCATCGGCACGTCCTGCTCAACATGCTCGCGGGCCACCTTGACGCCGTCGGCGGTGTGCGGGTCGATGACCTCGCCGCACTCGTCGTACACGGCCCGGATGGTCGCCAGCCGGTCGGCGTGCGTGGAGGTTCCGCTGACGATGCCGAACTCGCTCTCGAAGCGGGGCTGCTCTGCCGAGAAGTCGAAGAAGCCCTCGCGGTCGAGCGCCTGCCACGCCTCGACGACACCCGAGGCGTCACGCCCGACGAGGTCGAACATGAAGCGCTCGAGGTTGGAGGCCTTCGAGATGTCCATCGACGGGCTCGACGTGGCGTGCGTGTCGGCGGCCGAGCGGGGGCGGTACACACCCGTGCGGAAGAACTCGTCGAGCACGTTGTTCTCGTTCGCGGCCAGCACCAGACGGCGCACCGGCAGCCCCATGCTCTTGGCGAAGAAGCCCGAGAGGATGTTGCCGAAGTTGCCCGACGGCACGGTGAACGACACCTCGAACCCGTTGCGGAACTCGGGCTCAACGCCGTCGGTCACTCGCAGCCACGCCCAGAAGTAGTACACGACCTGGGCTGCGATGCGGCCGAGGTTGATCGAGTTGACCGCGCCGAGGTTCTGGGCCCTCTTGAAGTCGATGTCGCCGGCGAGCTGCTTGACCAGGTTCTGGCAGTCGTCGAACACGCCGGCCACGGCGATGTTGTGCACGTTGGTGTCGTCGAGCGAGTACATCTGCGCGCGCTGGAAGGGGCTCATGCGCCCCTGCGGCGACAGCATGAACACCGACACACGCTCTTTGCCGCGCAGCGCGTGCTCCGCTGCCGATCCCGTGTCGCCCGAGGTGGCGCCGACGATGTTCAGCACGCGGTCCTGCTTCTCGAGCACGTACTCGAGCACCTGTCCGAGAAACTGCATCGCCATGTCTTTGAAGGCCAGCGTCGGCCCCTCTGACAGTCCGACCAGCGTGATGCCGCCGCCGATCGACCGCAGCGGCACGACCTCGTCGGGGAAGTCCGCGTACGCCGCGGCCGTCATGCGCGCGAGGTCCTCGCGCGGAATGTCCGTGGCGAACAGGCCGAGCACCTCGGTGGCCAGCTCGGGGTACGTCAAACCCCGCCACGAGGCGAGCGTCTCGGCATCCACCTGCGGCATCCGCTCGGGAACCGCGAGACCGCCGTCGGGCGCGAGCCCCTCGAGAAGCGTCTCGCTGAACGGCTGCGGCTGCATGCCGCCGCGGGTGGAGATGTACAACACGTGGCGCTCCTCGGGTCGACTGCTCGGGCTTACATTCTCGCAGGACGACGCCCGTGCGCAGTCCGGATGACGCCGCCCGCGCCCCACCCACCCCGTGAGAAACCATCTGCCGTGTGAGAAACCACGCCACACGTGGTTTCTCACACGGGAAGTGGTTTCTCAGCGGGCGACGGGCGCGGAGCGCGCGGGGTGTCACACTTCGGGGCGGCGATCCGACATATAGATGACGGCGGCACACAGGCCGCCCCGACGACCTGAGAAAGGGCGATCATGACCAGGATCGACATGGCACGCACGAACAAGCTCGGCTACGCGGCCGTACTGGGAATGGAGGCGTACTCGAGCAAGGCGGTCGACAAGCGCCTGTACGAGCTGATCAAGCTGCGCGCGTCGATCCTGAACGGCTGCGGCTTCTGCGTCGACATGCACGCGACGGCCGGGGCGAAGCACGGCATCCCGCAGCGCACGTTGCACGCGGTCGGGGCCTGGCAGCACGCCCACAACCTGTTCGAGCCGCGCGAGCTGGCCGCCCTCGCCCTCACCGATGCGGTCACGCAGCTCGGCCCCGACACGGTCACCGACGAGATCTGGGATGCTGCGGCCGAGCACTTCAGCGAGAGCGAGCTCGGCGGCCTCGTGATGGCGATCTGCACGATCAACGTCTGGAACCGCATCGCCATCGCCACGCAGATGCTGCCGCCGGTCGATGCGAAGCATCCGATCGCGTGAACGGCGGTAGCGTGGCGTGCATGACCGCCGCCACCGCCGCCGCCCGTGCTTGGGACGCCGAGCGCGGTCGCCTGATCGGGATCGCCTATCGGATGCTGGGAGACCTCGGCCATGCCGAGGACGTCGTCTCGGAGGTCGCGGTCGATGCGCTGACGACCGAGCGGGCGGATGCCGGCGCCGTGCGCTCGTGGCCGGCATGGCTGACCACGACGTGCGTGCGCCGCTCGATCGACCGGGTGCGGATGCTGTCTGCCGTGCGTGAGGACTACGTGGGTCATTGGCTGCCCGAGCCGGTGACCACAGACCGGCTGCCCGAAGACGCCGTCGCCGACCGCGAGATGCTGTCGTTGGCGTTGCTGCACGTGGCCGAGCAGCTGACACCCGAGGCGCGGGCTGCCGTCGTGCTGCATCGGGCGTACGCGATGACCGCCGTCGAGATCGGGAGCATTCTGCAGAAGTCCCCGGCCGCGGTGCGCCAGTTGATCTCACGCGGTGAGCGGCGGCTCGGTCTCGATGCGGATGCTCCCGCGCCGAAGCCCGCCGATCCCGTCGCTCTGTCGGCACTGGTGGATGCTCTGCGCGGCGGCGACCTGTCGACGCTGTTCGATCTGCTCACCGACGACGCGATCCTGTGGTCGGACGGCGGTGGGGTCGTCGGTGCCGCACTCAACCCGATCTTCGGCGCCGAGAAGGTGCGCCGGTTCTACCTGGGCGTGCTGCAGAAGGCCGCGGCCTACGATGCGGCGACGCCGTTCGCCCTCGATGTGATCGAGGTCAACGGCGAGCCGGCGTTCGCTCTGGCGCACTCGGGTCGCGTCGATGTGCTGACGCTGGAGTTCGACGGCGATGGCCGCATCTGCGGCATCCGACAGGTCTGCAACCCGCACAAGCTGCAGCACGCCTTCGTGAGACCTCATGCCGCGTAGGCGATGTGCACCTGCTTGATCTGCCCGTCGAAGGCGAAGGGCATCCGCTCGGCATACGTGCGCGAGACCGCGCCACCGTAGGCTCGGCCGACGTCGAGACAGTCGTTCGCCGAGAACAGCAACGGGGCGCTGACCGGCACCTGCCCTGTTGCCACCTCGGCGCCGTCCACCCGCATCGTCACATGCAAGGGGCCGCCGGGCCGTGTCTCAACGTAGCTCGTCTCGATCTCGACCACATGCTCTCCCGCGCCCAGCGGAGCGGCTGCCGTGATGACCGTGCGCTGCACGAGGAACAGGTTGTACTCGTACGTCAGCACACCCGCATCCATGAAACAGGTCAGTCCCCCACCCGCCCCGCCCAGCTTGTACAGCACCCCGCTTGCGCCATCCGGCACCGTCATCTCGATTGTGACCTTGTTCGGTCGATTCCCCAACGCGGGCGCGCAGAATTCCGGAACCCGCACCGTGTCGCCGTCCATCAGCCACTCGGTGTAAGGCGGGCTGATGCGGTCCTCGGGGTGCATCACCGGCACCCACAGCCCTCCACCGATGGGCAGCGCACCGTTGCGCGCCGCCTCGATCGCGAACAGTTCTTTCAGTTCGGCGAGCTTCTGCGGGTGCTCTGCCGCCAGGTCATGCGCCTGACTCCAGTCACTGTTGAGGTCGTAGAGTTCCCACCTGTCGTGATCGGGAGTCCACGTCCTGATCCCCTCCGGGGTACCCGGCACCCAGGGCAGACGCGGGCCGGTCGCGGAGGCCATCCACCCATCGGCGTAGATCGCCCGGCTGCCCATGATCTCGAAGTACTGCGCACGACGCCGGCCTTCGGCATCCGCATCATCAATCGCATACGCCAGGCTGACACCGTCGATCGGATCCTGAGGGATGCCGTTGACGATGTCGGGGGGCGAGATGCCGATGATCTCGTAGAGCGTCGGCACGATGTCGATCACGTGATGAAACTGTGTGCGTGGCACTGGATCAGGATTGATGCGGGCCGGCCACTGCACCAACAGCGGGTTGCGCGTGCCACCCAGGTGCGACGCGAGCAGCTTCATGCCCTTGTACGGTGACGACCCGGCCCACGCCCAGGCTGCGTGGTACTGGTTGTCGGTCGCGGGCGTGCCGAGCGCCTCCAGCCCGCCGAGTTCGTCAAGAGCGGCGAGGTGCTGATCGACGGTCGTGGGGATGCCGTTCTGCGCGAGCAACTCGCTGATCGTGCCGTTCTGTCCCTCGCCGGAGGAGCCGTTGTCCCCCCAGATGTACATCACGATCGTGTTCTCGTCGTAGCCGAGACGCTCGAGTTCGTCAAGAATCCGTCCGGCCTGCACGTCCGCGTGCTCGCCGAAGCCCGCGGCGACCTCCATCAGCCGAGTTTGGAACGCGCGCTGGTTCTCCGGAATGTCATCCCACGACGACATTCGCTCATCGCGAGGCGTGAGCTCCGCGTCCTGCGGCACCCAGCCGCTCTTCTTCGCTCCCTCGAACGCTCGCTCCCGGTAGACGTCCCAGCCGTCGTCGAACTCTCCGGTGTATCGATCAGCCCACTCCTTCATGATGTGGTGCGGCCCGTGGATGGCACCCGTGGCCCAGTACATGAAGAACGGCTGGTCAGGGGCGAGCGTCTTGTGGTCACGTAGCCAGCCGATCGCGTCGTCGGCGATGTCCTCACTGAGGTGATACCCCTCCTCGGGCGTCTTCGGTGGGAACACGACCGTGGTGTTGCGCACCAGATTCGGTTCGTACTGCGAGGCCTCACCAGCCAGGAATCCGTAGAAGTACTCGAAGCCGTACCCGGTCGGCCAGCGGTCGAACGGTCCCGCCTTGGTGGTCTCCTCAGCCGGGGTGTTGTGCCACTTGCCCCAGGCCGCGGTCGCGTAACCGTACTGCCGGAGCACTTCCGCCACGGTCGCGCTACTCTTCGGAATGTGCCCCGAATAGCCGTCCCAGTCGTTGGCCAGTTCGGCGATCTGCCCGTTGCCGACCCGATGGTGGTTGCGCCCGGTCAGCAGCGCGGCACGCGTGGGTGAACACATTGCGGTGGTATGGAAGCGGTTGAAGCCGACGCCGTTGGCCCGCACGCGGTCGAGCGTCGCCGTTCGAATCGCCCCGCCGAACGTTGTGGGAAGTGCCGGGCCTGCGTCGTCGATCAGGATGACCAGAACGTTCGGCGCACTCTCATGTAGATGCGTGGTGGGCGGCTGCGGTGTGTACGTGGATTCCTGGATGGTGCGTCCCGCAATGCTGCCGGATGCCCTCGGCGGGAAGGGCAGAGTGCGTGCTGGCGTCAACGGCACGCCGGTAACCGAAAGGTTCTCATCCATGTCCAGCTCCTCACCTCGTGGCGCCCGGCCGGCGTCCGAACGGGTCGGCTCTGCCCCGCTGGTCGGCACGGGCTTGGTCAGAGCATAAGGTCGGGGACACCGCGCATCAACGCGCGCTCATCCGCGATGGGCGAGGTCAGTACAGCTAGTCGAGCGGCATCGCGGATGCCCCGCTCTCCGACCTCGAGGATTCTCGCGCCGGGCAATGACGCCAGTACGGGTGAGTGCGTGGCGCAGAGCACTTGGCCCCGTCCTCGGAGATCCGTTGCAGCACGGAGATCAGCGCGAGCGTGGAATTGAACGACAGCGCTGCCTCTGGTTCGTCGAGGCAGTAGCAGCCCGGTTCATCGAACCGCGAGGCGAGCAGTGCGAGGAAAGACTCTCCGTGGCTCATCTCGTGATACCCGCTGTCGACGACATTACGTCGGGCTGTCCGGTCGGAGCAGCCCGTGACCGAACAGATCTCCCTTCGCCACGAGCCCGGCACCGAGCGCGCCGGGCGCATCGGACCCGCGCTGGTCGCGACGTCGCCTCAGACCAGTTCGGCGATGAGCTGCTCGATGCGGTGACGGATGTCGTCACGGATGGGGCGCACCGCATCGAGGCCCTGCCCGGCGGGGTCGTCGAGCTTCCAGTCTTCGTAGCGCTTGCCGGGGAAGAACGGGCAGGCGTCGCCGCAGCCCATGGTGATGACGACGTCCGAGGCCTGCACGGCCTCGGTGGTGAGTACCTTGGGCTGTTCGGCGGTGATGTCGATGCCGAGTTCGGCCATCGCCTGCACGGCGACCGGGTTGATCTGCTCGGCGGGCATGGATCCGGCCGAACGCACCTCGATGCGGTCGCCGGCGAGGTGGCGCAGAAAGCCGGCGGCCATCTGCGAGCGTCCGGCGTTGTGGACGCAGACGAAGAGGACGGAGGGCGTGGTCATCAGGACTCCTGTGCGTGGGTGAGGGTATCGACGAGGGTGCGGACGCGGGCGGCGATGTCGTCGCGGATCGCCGCGACGCCGTCGTCGGATGCCAGGGCGGGATCACCCACCGCCCAGTCTTCGTAGCGGATGCCGGGGATCACCGGGCATACGTCGCCGCAGCCCATGGTGATGACGACGTCGGCGGCCCGCACGGCGTCGTCGGTGAGGGGTTTCGGGAAGCGCGTATCGGCTGCGTCTGGCTCGATCTCGGCGAGCAGCGAACGCACCTGGGGGTGGATGCTGTCGGCCGGGCGCGAGCCGGCGGAGCGTGCGATCACCTTTCCGTCGGCGATCTGGTTGACCAGTGCCGCGGCGAGCTGCGAGCGCCCGGCGTTGGCGACGCACACGAACAGCACCTGCGGCGGACCGACCGCGCGGTCGCGCATCAGGTCGGCGAGGCGCTGGCGGGCGAACCGCTCGGTGAGCGGGATCAGCGCCGAGGTCACGCGGGCGGTGCGGGCGAGGGCGGTGTACGACTCGCGCACGGTGCTGAAGACGACGTCCGCGGCGAGCGCGGGCGTCTCTGCGGCCAGTTGCTCGGCGAGGTGGGTGACGCGGGCATCGAAGTCGGGGCGCGGTGCGTCGTCGGCAGCAGGCGCATCGGATGCCGGAGCAACCGCGGCCGGTGCGAACGAGTCGAGCAGCGCGGTGACGGCGGCACGCCGACCGGGAGTGATGCGGTACCAGACCCAGGTGCCGCGGCGTTCCGAGCGGAGCACGTCGACGTCTTTGAGCACCTTGAGGTGGTGCGAGATCGTCGGCTGCGAGACATCGGCGAGCTCGGCCAGGTCGCAGACGCACGACTCCCCACGCGGGTCGGCGGCGATGGCCGAGAGCATCCGCAGGCGCAGCGGGTCGGCCAGAGCTTTCAGCGTGGCGGCGACGCCCGCGGCGGCGTCCTGCCCGATGGCGTGCGTCGCGACGGGAGTGCAGGCGTCGAGGTCCTTGGGGTAGATCTTCACGAGGGTGTCCTCTCGGTCTGCGTGCGCGTGCCCGTGGTGGCGGGTGCGGCGATGTCGGCGCGGGGGTCGGTGCCGAACCAGTGGCGCGCCGCCCACAGTGAGACGTAGACGAGGCCGACGAGTACGGGAACCTCGATCAGCGGGCCCACCACTCCGGCGAGCGCCTGACCCGAGGCGGCTCCGAACGTGCCGATCGCGACGGCGATGGCGAGCTCGAAGTTGTTGCCGGCAGCGGTGAATGCCAGGGTCGTCGAGCGGGCGTAGCCCAGGCCGATCACCTTGCCGGTGAGCAGTCCCACGAACCACATGATCGCGAAGTAGGCCAGCAGCGGAACGGCGATGCGGGCGACATCCCAGGGCTGCGAGGTGATGCGCTCGCCCTGCAGGGCGAACAGCAGCACGATGGTGAACAGCAGGCCGTACAGGGCCCATGGGCCGACGCGCGGCAAGAAGCGCTGCTCGTACCAGTCACGCCCGCGGCGGCGTTCGCCGATGTACCGCGAGGCGAAGCCGGCGACGAGGGGAACCCCCAAGAAGATCAGCACGTTGAGGGCGATCTGGCCGATCGAGACGTCGAGCCCCTGGGTGTCGAGGCCCAGCCAGCCGGGGAGCACGGAGAGGTAGAACCAGCCGAGCAGCGCGAAGGCCACAACCTGGAATGCCGAGTTGATGGCAACGAGCACGGCCGCCGCTTCGCGGTCGCCGCAGGCGAGGTCGTTCCAGATGATGACCATGGCGATGCAGCGCGCCAGGCCCACGATGATCAGGCCGGTGCGGTACTCGGGCAGATCGGGCAGGAACGTCCATGCCAGCACGAACATCAGGGCGGGGCCGATCAGCCAGTTCAGCACGAGCGAGGAAATCAGCAGACGCTTGTCACCCGTGACCGCGGCGACCCGGTCGTAGCGAACCTTGGCCAGCACGGGGTACATCATCACCAGCAGGCCGAGGGCGATCGGGATCGAGATGCCGCCGATCTCGAGGCGCGCGAGCAGGTCGGAGATGCCCGGCACGAGGCGACCCAGCAGCAGCCCACCGATCATGGCGAGCGCGATCCACAGGGGCAGCCAGCGATCGAGCGTCGAGAGGCGGGGCACCGCCCGGCCCGACGAGGTGACTACGGCTTGATTCGACATGTTTCTATATTGATGCACGTCGAATCAGGCCGCAAGCTCAGGCGAGGGTGTTCACTGAATGGTCATCTCAGCACCGGATCGACCGAAGGACGAGTACCGAGCTGCAGCACGGGCGCCGGGGCGCAGCATCCGCCGACGCCAGAGCCGACCGCCTCGGTTCCATTGGCGGCGTCGTAGTCGCCCGCACCGCCGCACGCACCGGTCACGGGCAGCACCAGGTCGTTGCGCGCCGCCGCCTCGTGGTCTCCGGCGAGGTGCGCGACAACGCTGCGCACCTGCTCGAAGCCCGTCAGGGCGAGGAACGTGGGGGCCCGTCCGTACGACTTGGCACCGACGATGAAGAAGTCCTGCTCGGGCTGCGCGAGTTGACGTGCTCCGGTCGCCGAGACGGATCCGCACGAGTGCAGGTTCGGATCGATCTCGTCGGCGATGCCGGCCACGGCGTCGAGCGCCGGGTCGAGAGCGATGCGCAGTTCGCGCAGCATGCCGAGATCGGGCCGAAATCCGGTCAGGGCGAAGATCTGGGCGACGCCGGGGATCTCGCGACCGTCCTCTGCCCGGATCGTCAGCGGCGCACCAGCGGCGATCTCGGCGACGCGGAATCCGGTGACCACGTCGACGACGCCAGAATCGATCATCTTGCGCGCCCGCGATCCGAGCGCAGCGCGCCGCGGGAGCCCATCGCCGGCACCGCCGCCGTAGACGCCTTCGACGCCACCCCGACGGATCAGCCAGGTCACCCGGGTGCCGGGTGCGCGGCGGGCGAGCTCGCTCAGGCGCAGCACGGCATGGGTGGCGGAATGCCCCGCACCGACGACGACCGCATGCGTCCCGGCGAGCGCTGACACGTCATCGGGAATACGGTACGAGATCCGCTCCCCCGCCGCGATCTCGCCGATGGCAGGCAGTCCGTCCGCACCGGCAGGCCCGGGTGTCGACCAGGTGCCGCTCGCGTCGATGACGGCGCGCGCAGGCATCCGTTCCTCGCGACCCTCCCGGTCACGCGTATGCACCACGAAGGGCTGCTGCGCACGACCGCCGTCAACGACTTTGTCGCGCCCGACGCGGGCGACGCCGGTCACTTCGGTGCCGTACCGCACACGATCGCCGAGCGCCTCGGCGAGCGGGGCAAGGTAGTCCTCGACCCACTGCGCACCGGTCGGATATCCACGCTGGGGAGCCTGCCAGCCGCGGGGTTCGAGCAGTCGCCGCGAGGCGTCGTCGATCAGCTCCGGCCAGGCTGAGAACAGACGTACGTGTCCCCACTCGGCGACCGCCGCGCCGGCCCTGTCACCGCGCTCGATCACGAAGGCGTCAATCCCCCGCTCGGCCAGGTGGGCCGCAGCCGCGAGACCCTGCGGGCCCGCTCCGATGACGACGACGGGTAGCTCAGGCATGACAACTCCTCAGATCGATGTTCTTCGATATGAAAGCGTGCTCCTCCTATCGAAGAATGTCAATACGTGAGACACTGACCGCATGAGCCTCCCGATCGTCGCCGCCGATGCGCGTTGCTGCGTGCCCCGCGTCACCTCGCCGCTGGACGGCGAGGGAGCGGCACGGGCCGCGCGAACATTCAAGGCGCTCGGCGACTCGACGCGCGTCATGCTGCTCTCGCTGATCGCCGCGAGCACCGACGGCGAGGCGTGCGTGTGCGACCTCACCGAGCCGGTGGGGCTGTCTCAGGGCACGGTCTCGCACCACATGAAGATCCTCGCCGAGGCCGGTCTCGTCACACGCGAGCAGCGCGGCCGCTGGGCCTACTACGCGGTCAACCGCGAGGCGTTGGCATCGGCCGCAGACGCGCTCCGCCCCGCATGACGACGGGCCGCGCGTAGCAGCGGCATGTATGGCGACGCGCCCCGGCCGCATGGGCCGGGGCGCGTCTCGCGTCAGATCAGCGCGTCAGTTCTGTTCGCCGGCGAGTGCCATCTTGCGGTAGTGACGGTTGCGCGATCCGAGCAGGATGGATGCCACCGTCGCGGCCAGCACGGATGCCGCGAGGATCGCGACCTTCGCGTGGTCGTACGCCGGGCTGCCCGGTGCGAAGCTGAGCTCGGCCACCAGCAGCGAGACGGTGAAGCCGATACCGGCGAGCAGGCCGACGCCGGTGATGTCGATCCAGCGCAGCGACGGATCGAGATCAATGCGGCGGATGCGAGTGATCGCCCACGTGGCGAGGGTGATACCGATCGGCTTGCCCACGACGAGCGCGACGACGATGCCGATGACGATCGGATCGACGAACGCCGAGGCGATACCCTCCGCACCGCCCAGTGCGACCCCCGCCGAGAAGAACGCGAAGATCGGCACGGCGAATCCGGCTGAGAGCGGACGGAAGCGGTGCTCGAAGATCTCGGCGAGCCCCGGTCCCGCGTCTGGTCCACGGTCGGCGCGCTTGTGCAGTACCGGGATCGCGAAGCCCAACAACACACCGGCGATCGTGGCGTGAATGCCCGAGGCGTGGATGAACGCCCACGCGATGACGCCGATCGGCAACAGGATCAGCCATGCGGCCGACGGTCGCAGGTGGAAGAAGTCGCGGTAGCGCTGCGCGATCACGCCGTAGATGACGATCACGACGAGAGCGGCGACCAGCGGCAGCAGATCGATCGTCTCGGTGTAGAAGATGGCGATGATGCCGATGGCGATCAGGTCGTCGACCACCGCGAGAGTCAGCAGGAACACGCGTAGGGCGCTCGGCAGGTGCGAACCGATCAGGGCGAGCACGGCGACCGCGAAGGCGATGTCGGTGGCCGTGGGGATGGCCCAGCCGCGTGCGGCGTCGGGCGAGTTGGCGGCGATCGCGAGGTAGATGCCGGCGGGAACGATCACACCACCGATGGCGGCGACGATCGGCACCACGGCGGTGCTGAACTGGCGCAGATCACCCGAGACGAACTCGCGCTTGAGCTCGAGACCGACGAGGAAGAAGAAGATCGCCAGCAGTCCGTCAGCCGCCCAGGCACCGAGGCTCAGCTTGAGATGCCACGGCTCGTAGCCGATCTCGAAGTCGCGCAGGCTGAAGTAGGCATCTGACCACGGTGAGTTGGCGAGCACCAGGGCGATCGCGGCGAGGGCCACGAGCAGGATGCCGCCGACGGCTTCCTTACGCAGGATCTCGCCGACGCGCAGGGACTCATCTCGGGACGTGCTGGGGAAGATGTTGCGCATCTGCGCGAACCGGGAGGGCTTCTTGGCCATGATGAAGGAGTCCTTCGGGTGGGGGTAACGGACTTCGTCGACCAGACTTCCCGACACGCCGTGTTCTATCGTACGGGGTCGAGCGGCAGCATCCGACCTCGGCCGGCCATCCCGTGGAGGCCGGCCGAGGTGATCGTCAGGAGCTGCCGACGGTGGAGTCGAGCTTGGCCATCACCTGATTGATCGTGAACGACGCCGACTTCTGCCGCGGCGGGAACTCGACGAGCGTCCGCAGCATGTGCGCCACATAGGCCTGTGCGGGCACGAACAGGAAGACGTGATCGAGCACCCAGTCCCAGTAGGTGTTCGAGGTGATGTCGGCCCGTTCGTACGGGTCGGTGCGCAGGTTGAACAGCTTCGGAAAGCGCAGTTCGATGTACGGTTCCTGCCAGATGCTCAACGTGCCGACGGCGCGCTGCTCGAGGAACACCAGCTTCCAGTTCTCAAAGCGCAGCGCCGTGAGATCGCCGTCATCCGAGACGTAGAAGAAGTGCCGACGCGGGCTGTGGTCGGCGGCGCCGGTGATGTAGTCGAGCTGATTGAGCCCGTCGAGGTGCACTCTGAAGTCGGTTCCGTGCAGTTCGGTTCCGGCCTTGAGCCGGTCGGCGATGTCGTCGTCGCCGATGGCCGCGAGCAGGGTGACGAACCAGTCGTTGTGGCTCACGATCCCGTTCAACGTCGTGCCGGCCGGGATGTGTCCGGGCCAGCGCACCATGGCGGGCACCCGGTATGCACCCTCCCAGTTGGAGTTCTTCTCATTGCGGAACGGCGTCATACCGGCGTCCGGCCAACTGTTCATGTGCGGGCCGTTGTCGGTGGAGTACATCACAATGGTGTTCTCGGCGAGCCCGAGTTCATCGAGAAGGTCGAGCAGGCTGCCCACGAGGTCGTCATGATCGAGCATCGTGTCGTGGTAGTTCGACTGCCATCGCCCGGCGCGTCCCTTGCTCTCGGGTTTGGTGTGCGTGCGGAAGTGCATGTGCGTCGAGTTGAACCACACGAAGAACGGGGTGTCGTCGTCGGCCTGCCGACGGATGAAGTCGGCGGCGGCGTCGCGGAACTCCTCATCGACCGTCTCCATGCGTTTCTTGGTCAGGGGTCCGGTGTCTTCGATGCGCTGGGTGCCGTCGGCGTTCGCCCAGGAGCGCAGCACGCCGCGCGGGCGGAACCGCTCGGTGAACCCCGGGAACTCCTCGTCGGTCGGATAGTCCGGGTGCTCGGGCTCCTCTTCGGCGTTGAGGTGGTACAGGTTGCCGAAGAACTCGTCGAAGCCGTGTGCGGTGGGCAGGTGCTCGTCGCGGTCGCCGAGGTGGTTCTTGCCGAACTGTCCGGTGGCGTAGCCGTGATGCTTGAAGGCGTCGGCGAGCGTCGGGTCCTCGGGCTGAAGACCGAGCTTCGCCCCGGGCATCCCGACCTTGGTGAGCCCCGTGCGGTACGGATTCTGGCCGGTGAGGAACGCGGCGCGGCCCGCCGTGCAACTCTGCTCGCCGTAGTAGTCGGTGAACTTCACACCCTCGTCGGCGATGCGGTCGATGTTGGGCGTGCGATAGCCCATCAAGCCATCCGAATAGGTGCTGAGGTTCGAGATCCCGATGTCATCACCCCAGATGATGAGAACGTTGGGTTTGTCGGCCATGGTCACTCCTCGCGTCGGTGCGTGCGGTGTCATAGGGTCCTTCGAGCGCAAGTAAAGCAGGGCGACGGCCTGTTGACCAGACTGGTATCGGCGCGAAAGGTGATCGGAGGCGGCGATGAGGGTTCGACAGATGACGTCGGTGTGGATACACCGCGACGATGAGGTGCTGCTGCTGTTGCGTCGGGGCTCGCGCGTCATCCCCGACTCGTACGTCGGGATCGGCGGGCACCTCGACGACGGCGAGACCGCCGACCCTGTGCAGGGCGCTCTTCGAGAGCTTCGCGAAGAGGTCGGTCTCGCCGAAGACGACCTCGTGGATCTCGGTCTGCGGTGCGTCGCGATGCGCGAGATGGGCGACGAGGTGCGCATCAACTACTACTTCGCCGGGCGGCTACGCGACGACCGCGAGGCACCGATCACCTGCACCGAGGGCGAGCTGCGCTGGCTCCCGCTCGATGCGGCGTTTGACGACCTGCCCATGCCGCCCACCGGCCGCGCCGCGCTGGTCGATTGGATCGACCACGGCCGCCCGACGGACGGCATCCGATTCGTCGCGGTCGACAGAGCGGATGCCGTCGTCGTGCAGCACGGCGGCGGTGCGGGTGACCTTCGGAGCGCCGTACAGGCGGCGGCGGACCGGGCTCGTGCGCTGAACGATGCTGTCGATTTCGCCGAGGCGGAGTTCGCCCGGCGGCGGGCGGAGGGCGCGACCGCCGACGAGGTCGCGGTCGAGCTCGGTGTCACGCACGACGTCGCCACTCGGCTGCTCGCGGGGCATCTACCGCTGGGCGCACTGATCCGTTCCGCCGAGTACAGCGCGGACGACGCGCACGCCGTTACGCTACGCCGGGCGGCGTTCCGCGACGCCGCGGTTGACGAGAACGCTGCCGCGGGCGGGTGATCGGTCAGCGCATGGACTGACCGTGTGTGCTGTCAGTCGCCGCGGGTGGCTTCGGCCGCGCCGTGCCCGTTGCGACGACGCCGCGACCGTGCCATCAGCGCCCCTGTCGACCAGACTGCCGCTCCGAACACCAGCAGGCCCGCACCGGCCGCCCACATCCACTCCATGCGGGCCACGGTATGCCTCGTCGCCAACGACGGCAAACCAAGCGGCGTCCGACGGGCGGGTGATCGCTCAGTTCATGAGGCGAGAGCGACCGCAACCCCGGCTCAGGGAATGAGGAGCGTGCGCAAGACGCCGCCCGCTGCGAGATCGTCCAGCGCCTCGGCTGCTTCCGAGAGAGGGCGGCGGCCCGAGATCAGCGGGTCGAGCTGGAGCTGGCCATCCATGTACCGGTCGACGAGCGCGGGAATGTCGACCGACGGGCGCACCGAGCCGTAGTTCGACCCGATGATGCGCTGGTCTGCCTCGGCGAGCACGAGCGGTTCGAACGATGCGCGGGCGCCTGCGGGCGGCAGCCCGACGATCACCGCGGCGCCGCCCAGACCGAGCATGTGGATCGCCTGCTCGGTCGTGACCGTGCGACCGATCGCGTCGAAGGCGTAGTCCACGCCGTCGGGGATGAGTGCGAGGAGCTGCTGCACCGCGTCACCCTGCGAGGCATCGATGCGGTCCGTCGCGCCGAACTGCATCGCCATCTCGGTCTTCTCGGGTACGACGTCGATCGCGACGATGCGCTCAGCGCCCGCGAGCTTGGCGCCCTGCACCACGTTGAGGCCCACTCCCCCGCATCCGATGACCGCGACGGTCGATCCGGGTTCGACCGCCGCCGTGTTGGTGACCGCGCCCACACCGGTCGCGACCGCGCAGCCGACCACGGCGATGACGTCGAGCGGTGCGTCGTCGCGCACTTTGATGGCCCCGGATGCCGGAACGATCACCTCTTCTGCGAACGAAGAGACGCCGAGGTAGTGGTGCAGGGGCTCATCGTCACCATCGCTGTGGCGGATGCTGAGCCGCGACGTGCCGTCGAACAGCACGCCCTGGGGAGCGACGACCGTTGCGACCTTCTGGCAGCGCGCTTCGCGCCCTTGCAGGCAGTAGCGGCACTCGCCGCAGGGCGGCACCCAGCACAGCACGACGTGATCGCCGACCGCGAGCGACGTGACTCCGTCACCGACCTCGACGACGACGCCGGATCCCTCATGACCCATCACCATCGGCGCGGGCGCCGGCCATTCTCCCCGGCGCACGTGCAGATCGGAATGGCAGACCCCGGCGGCCGCGATCTTGACCCGCACCTCACCGGCCTTCGGCGTTGCGAGCTCGACGTCGGTGAGGGATACACGGTTGTCCGGGTCACGGAACACGACGGCCTTCATGGGCTTCTTCTCCTTCGAATGCGGTTCGGGATTCATGACGCGACCTTCGCGTTCTGCAGGGCCGAAGCGGCATCGACCCGCGCATTGTGCGCGTGCACCGCCTTGTAGCCGAAGTAGTAGACGAACCCCTGCGTACCCCAGGTCGCCAGCGCAGCGGTGTAGAAGTACGTGCGGTAGGCGTCATCGAACGGCCACGGGAAGAAGTCGTAACTGGCCGCGATCACCATCGCCACCAGCGTGATCACCGTGGTCGCCACGGCCCACCCCTTCGCGCCCGCACGCCAGACCCGCGTCGCGAAGAAGAACACGAAGACCGACGCGATCAGGTTCGTGACGACCAAGAACGTCGCCGGAGCACCCTCGTACATGCCGTCCTGATGGAGCGTCACCAGGTAGGCACCGCCCGCGATCGAGAGGGCGAAGGCGCCGATCTCGTGCCAGAGTGCCGGCTTGTAGCGCTGCGTCACCATCATCAGCCCGAGGATCAGGACGAGTGTGAATCCGAACGACCGAGAGAACGCGTCGAGAAAGTACGCGAGGGTGTACATGGGGTTCTTCGGATCGCCGCCGAGCACCGACCAGAGCAGAAAGTTCATCGCCGAGGTTCCGACGATGATCCACTCGATGCCCAGAAGGTAGTTGCGATATCTGCGGATGAACTTCACCCCGAAGACGAGGCCGACGAAGGCCAACCACAGGGCTGCGATGATGAACAGCGTCTCGATCATTGGCCTGTTCCTTTCCGATGTGCCGAGGGAACCGCCTGGCGGACACGGTCAACGTGTTTCCCGATGTACCCGGTGATCGTCTCGACCAGGGACTCGGGCATGTGGTGCCCCATCCCGGGGATCACGATGTGCCGCGCCCCGCGGATCGCCCTGACGGTAGCCGCGCCGCCGGTCTCGGCGACCAGCAGATCAAGGTCTCCGTTGATGACGAGCGTGGGTGCGGTGATGCCTCGAAGCTGCGCAGTGCGGTCGCCCGAGAGCTGGATGGCTTGGATCTGCCGCGCCCCTCCGGCCCCCAGGTCGCCCGCAGCCCGATCCCAGATGCGGGCGGCGATGGCGGCCTCAACCGCGTCGTCGATCGGAAAGTCCTTCCCGGCGATATGTCTCGTGAGCCGCAGGTGAGCGCGCACCGCATCCGTCCTGTTTCGCGGATCGGGCCCCATCAGCATCCGAAGGCTCGATCGCGCGGGCTGACCGACCCTGGGCGCCCCCGTCGTCGAGTAGATCGACGTCAACGACTCCACACGATCTGGCAGCGTCGCCGCGATCGTCTGCGCGATCATGCCGCCCATCGACCTGCCGACCAGGTGCGCGCGCTCGATGCCGAGATGATCGAGTACGCCCACTGCGTCCTGAGCCATGTCGGCCAGCGTGTAGCCGTCGGATCGCGAACGCGCGAGCAGTTGACGCCACACTCCGGGCGGCGGCGTTGTCGCGAAGGTGGACTGCCCGACGTCACGGTTGTCGATGGAGATCACGCGCAACCCCTGCTCGACCAGCGCGGTCACGACCGATTCGGTCCACGACGTGAGGTCTTCGCCGAGCCCGGCGATGAGCATGATCGCCGGATCGTCTTTGTCACCCGCATCGCGGAAGCAGATCCGCGTTCCGGAGGGCGCCGTGGCGAACCGGTCGACGCTCGCCGCAGAGAGCTCACACATGAGCGACTCGCTCTTCGGTGATCGGGCTGGGCCCGGTCCTGGTCCCGAACCTGAGGTGTTCGTCGACGACCGGACCGCGCAGCGCCTTGGCATCCTGCGGGTACGACATCATCGTGCGCCACGGCTTCGCCCTGCCCTGCCGTGGCAGCATCCTCTCGCCGCGCTTGGCGTACCCCGACTGGAGATCCATGAGCGGTTTGGTCTCCATGCCCGGGGCCGCCACGGGCACGACCGTGTCGAACCCGCGCGCGTCCATGTGCTTCACGAGATCGATGACGTAGCGGCAGAGCAGGCCCACTTTGAGAGTCCAGGAGGAGGTGGTGTAGCCGATCGCCATCGAGAAGTTCGGGATGCCACTGAGCAGCGTTCCGCGATACGCGACCGTGTCGACGACGTCGATCTGACGGCCATCGACGACGATCGGCATGCCGTCGAAGAGCTGAAGGTTGAGGCCGGTCGCGGTCACGATGATGTCGGCCTCGAGCTCTTCGCCCGAGTTCAACACCACCCCGCGCTCGCTGAACCGGGCGATGCCGCCCGTGACGATCGAGGCGTCACCCGCTTTGAGCGTCTGGAAGAAATCGCCGTCGGGCGCTGCGCACAACCGCTGGTCCCAGGGGTCGTAGGGCGGGTTGAAGTGCGTGTCGACGTCGAAGTCGTTGCCGAGGCTCTTGATGTTCTTGCGGCGTATCAGGGCGCGTCCGGCGCGCGGGAACCGACGGAGAGCCTCGATCATGAAGTGCTCTTGCCAGATGTTCTTGAACCTCGTCGCCGCATACCCGCGCTTCTCGCCGAGCACCTTCGTGAGGGCGAGCGCGAGGCGGTCGACACGCGGCAGCGGCATGACGTAGGTGGGGGTGCGCTGCAGCATCGTGACGTGCGCGGCGGCGCCTGGCCCCTTCGTCATTGCCGGCACCACCGTCACGGCGGTGGCGCCGCTGCCGATCACGATGACCTTCTTGCCGCTGTAGTCGAGGTCTTCCGGCCAGTGCTGCGGATGCACGATGGTTCCCTCGAAGTCGTCGCTCCCGTCGAAGGTCGGGGCGTACCCCTCGTCGTAGCGGTAGTAGCCGGTCGCGGCGAACACCCACCCCGCCCGGATCGTCTTCGTCACAGTCGCGCCGGTGGTGGCATCCGTCGTCGCGACAGTGAGTGTCCACCTCGCGTCCGCCGAGGACCACTCCGCGCTCCGCACGCGGTGCCCCGTTCGGATCAAAGGTGAGAGCGCGTTCTCGTCGACCGTCTCGTGAAGGTAGTCCAGGATCAACGGTGCGTCGGCGATCGCGTTCTCGTGACGCCACGGCTTGAACTCGTAGCCGAAGGTGTGCAGATCCGAGTCCGAGCGGATGCCCGGGTAGCGGAACAGATCCCACGTTCCGCCGATGTTCTCCCGGCCCTCGAGCACGACCAGCGACTTTCCGGGGAGCTCTCGGCTGAAGTATGTCGCCGCGCCGATTCCCGATATCCCCGCCCCGATGACGACGATGTCGAACTCCTCGACCACGTCAGAACTCCTGTCGGTCATCCTTGACTCCTTGTACCTCGACGACTGCTTTCCAAAGTCTGATCGGCGACCTGTTCCGGTCGCCACGTCAGGACGCACCTGCTTCTGGCGATGCAGGTGCAACATGCACACGCCTTGGCCGAATGGGTACGAGGACCGGCGACAAACGCCGGGGTGCGAGGGCAGACTGCTGGGATGGAAGAGTTGTGGACCCTGCCCAGCCCCGCGGCAGCTGCGATGCTTCGTTCGATCTGCGAGCATCTCCTGGCCGACGCGGACGGCTTCGCGGATGCCTTCGCCGAGTCGACCGCGATGGCCCAAGCGCACGGCAATGCGGCCCTGCTCGCGGATGCGTCGCTCCTGGCCGAAGACCGTGAACTCCTTCGCGCCGACACCGTGCACTGGCTCACGTCGAACATCCAGCATCCGGGGCGTCGCGTCGCCCCCTATGTCGGGCCAAGGTCGGAGGCGTACATCGCGGATCTCGTCTCACGGGGCATCACCCCCGACTACGTCGCGGGGTGGCGGGCAGCGATGTCGATCGCATGGCGACGGTGGCTGGAGGTCTGCGTGGCGCGCTGTTCCGATCCTGCTCTGCTCGTCGAGGTGCTGGACGTGTCGGCGCACTCGCTGATGCAGTACGCGCTCGACTCGGTGGCGGTGCTGCGCGAGGTCAACCTTACGGCGTCGATGGGCAATGCAGACGCCCAGACGCTCGCCATGCTGCAGCTGATCGTCGGCGGCGCGCCGATGACGCAGAGTGTCGCTGAGGAGCGACTGGGCTACCGACTAGGGCGCAGACACGTCGCCGTCATCCTGTGGACGGATGCCCCGGATCACGACGGCGCCCTCGACAGGGCGGTGGCCGCGCTACGCGCCGTCGCGCGGGCGGGTGCCATGCTCGTGGCACGTGCCAGCGTGGCCTCGCGCTGGGTCTGGCTGTCTGGCCCCGACGCACCCGACCGGCACCAGATCGAGAAGGCGGTGTCGGGGGCGGGAGTCGTCCGCGCTGCTCTCGGTAAGCCGGGCGTGGGCCTCGACGCGTTCCGTTCCAGCCATCAGGACGCTCTCGCCACCCACGTGATGCTCACCCGACTCGAGTCGAATCACCGATTCACGGTGTACAGCGATGTCGAGCTCATCGACAGCCTCACGAAGGATCGCGCCGGCGCCCAGCGGTTCGTGACCAAGGCCCTCGGCCCGCTGGCGACGGCGGACGCGACCCTGCGAGAAGCGATGCTCACCTACGTGCAGTGCGGCTTCAACACCACGCGCGCCGCAGCGCAGCTGTACCTGCACAGGAACACCGTGGAGCGTCGGGTATCACGGGCCAACAAACTGTCGATCATCAAGGTCGAAGACAATCCGACCCACGTCGCCGCCGCGCTGCTGGTCTTGGATCTCGCCCCGGAACTCGTCGATGCGGCGTCGGGTTGAGGTATCGGGCGGTGCCCCTATGTAGCGCGGTCCGTTGCTGTTGATTGCTACCCCGGCCCCCGTGCTGCGACCATGTTCGATAGCGCCCGCGCGGTCGTGCTGTGCAGATAGCGCGCATAGCCACCAAGGCGAATCATCATGCACTCTTCGGCATCATCGTCGGTCATCATCACGGCTACATCGCTAAGGCGGAGTCGATCGCCGGGGTCTGATCCGGCTGACTCCGGTACGACCGCTACGTGCCCTTGCGGCCATCTGTTCGGAACGTCTGGCTCGTACCCCGCAAATGGCACGGCTGCACAGTCAAGGACATCGTGCCCGATGACGGTGAATCCATGGTTATCGCCATCTGATCTTGTGACCCAAGTCCGCGGATCCCGAGGTACCCAGTCCGCCGAACCCGCTGATCCAGCGGAGCCCGCTGCAGTTGGTGCTGTAGTTCGTCTGAGCACCTCATCGCCTTGCTCCGCGGTGAGTTCCTCGAACGATGTCGTGGCGGCGACCGGCATTGAAGCAACCTGAGCGCCAGCTTGGTCGTTGAGGTTACCCCACGGCAAACTTCGTCTTTGCGAGCGCATGCCCGGCCACATCACGAGCGCGCCCTGAGTCAGCGCTCAACGCCTTCGCCACCTCCACAATGTCCACCCCACCCGATAGATTCGCGCTGTGACCGAACATCAGCCCAGTTCTCCCGAGGAAGCGCGCTGGATTGCGGCGCTCGACCTCCTAGTAGGTACTGGCGTTTTCCGCATCGAAGCGCGCGAAGACGAGGAGCGTCTGCCCTCGCTCTGGAGTCGGCTCCGTCAACTCGCCGATGATGCAGAGTCACCGGATGCTACCGAGGTCGCCTCACTCTTGAGTCGAGTCGCCTCCTTCATCGCGCGACCCGATGACTGGGCGCAGCCCTACGAACCGATGGTGGCTCTTCAGGAGGGGCGGTCAACGATTCCGAACGACCTCACCGAGGAAGAGCTATCGATTCTCGGGAACATCACGCCAGTGTTGCCCGACACGATGCTTCGTGTGCGAGTCGCCGATGTCCTCGCTGTCTGCTCGTCAGGACGGGAGCGGATGAAGTGGTACGAGATCGAGCTAGATGCGCTTTGCGATCAGCCAGGGAAGGCGACTACACGGCCGCGTGAGACTGATGCTTGGGATCGCGCTTTGCTGGTCGCGCGCCGACATGGCGCCGTCTTCGACGAGCACCTCGATCGTCTCGTCTCAGCGCTGACGGGATTCGTCTTCTCCGCCAACGTGTCTGAGCATCCGGGTGCCGTCGCTGACCTCTTGGTGAAGCACAACCTTGCCCGATCGGATGCAACCGATATCGCCGAGCGCCTTCGCGAGCTTGCAGCCGAGTTCAGCAAGTCGAACCTTGACGCCTGTCGCGCCTACCGACGTCGAGCCGCTCAATGGTTCGACATCGCCAAGGATCTTGATCAGGCCAACATTGAACGGCTCGCGATCGTTCGGAGCTACATCGCAGAAGCAGAGACTCTCGATGCCCACGCGGAGGCAGGATCCCATGCACGCTCCGGACACCTCTACGAGCAGGCGCTGAAGACGCTCCGCCTGATCCCGCGCCGTCGACGAGAAGCGCTCGGGGTGGGCAATCTGACAGCGGATCTCGCACGGCGCATCCGATCCTCTGGCGCCGCCACCCTCGGAATGATGGGAGTCTTCGAGTCCGACCCCGTGGATCTGGCGGATCTTCGCGCAGCGAGCAGGTCGAAGGTCAGCGGCAAGGAACCTCTCGCAGCGCTGCGGGAGTTTATTGACCTTGCGTCATTCGCGTCCTATGAGGCCGACCACAAGCAAGCCGAGGAACTCATCCAAGAACATCCCTTGCAGAGCCTGTTCTCCAACACACACTTCTCCCATGACGGGCGAGTGATCCACCGTTCCAGCGGACGCGGCGGAGAGCCCATCTATGGGGAGGATCCGTCCGTGTGGCGGCAGATGATCCAGATTTACGAGTTTCGCATTTCCTTGACGGTCCAAGGAGCTCTGGCGCCCGCGTGGGTGGCCCTCAGCAACGACCATCGACTTTCGGTCGGTGACTTCCTGCAGCTGACTCAACAGAGCTCGATCGTTCCTTCCGACCGAGAGCGACTCTTTGCCCAGGCCCTGTACTACGGGTACGACGGAGACTTCATCACTGCGGCACAACTGCTCGCGCCGCAACTGGAGCACCTCGTGCGCCTCCACCTTCGAAACGCCGGTCAGTCAACCACCACGATCGATGAGCGCGGGATCGAGAACGAGATCGGCCTATCCGCGCTCATGACGCGCGACTCTACAACTGAGATCTTCGGCCCGAACCTTGCATACGAAATTCGCGCGCTCTTTTGCGGCCCGATAGGACCGAACCTGCGCAATCAGTACGCCCACGGACTCAGCAATGATTCAGCTGTCGGCTCGGTCGAGGCACTGTACTGCTGGTGGTTCATGCTGAGACTCGTGTTCGTCACGTTCTGGAATCACATGCACGACGCGCAAACGGCCGACAACCATGAGCCTGCCGAGCGCTCACCGGCCGAGCCCAACGCCGCGTCTTGATCCCGCGGCGCGCTCCTCTAAGCCCGACAGCGGCCGGTACCGGTTAGCGCGTAGGCGGAAGCCGAGAGTGCCGACAACGCCATTCAGCGCCTCAAACGCGCTCGTCATCGCTACCGCTCGCCTTCGAGGATCATCTCTATGCGACGAGGGCTGGCTCCACGGAGTAGCCATTGAGTGGACGTCTGCCACTCACCGCGGTAGATCAAGCTGTCCTTGGGTGCTGTCATAAATCCGTCAGCACTAGCAGGGTGCCAGCCTTCGAGCAGTAGCGTCACGCGGCGCGCAAGGTGCGGCAAGAGCCGGTCATCTGTTTGATCTGTGAACTGCCATTTCGGGTACACAGTGACACCGGATGCGTCGAACGCATACAGTGCGCTTGCCTGTTGGCGCGCATGTAGAGGAGACCGGAGTAGTGCTGCTTGCCCGGCCAGGTTGGGAAGTCGCGCAGTCAAGCCCCGGGAAGTGGTGTAGCGGTCGGTGATCCTCCTGCTGTTGGTTTCGGTTAGGCACCGAGTTCGAAGATGGTGTCGGTCACCTCCTCGGTTCCGTTGTCGGGGACGAGGGTGAGGCGGGACTTGGCGAGAATGTCGAGGCCGAGGTAGCGGCGGCCTTCGGCCCATTCGTCGGTCTGTTCGGCGAGCACGGTGCCGACGAGGCGGATGATCGCGCCTGACGCCGCCAGAGTGAGACCGGGGCCGTCCGCAACCGCGAAGGCCGCGCCCGCGTGTCACAGAATTACTGGCAGGGAACATCGAATCAACGACGCGGGGACAAGATCATTGGCGCGGAGTACCGAATCACTGTCAACGGACAGTTGATGCGGCACAGACACACCTCAGATTTCCGTGACCAAACCGTTGCACTCGTTACCTCGCCGTTATAGAGTGATCGCACGGTGAATGTTTGCTGTGGCATCCACCGCATGTGATTGCAGGACACTCTTGGTGCAAGGGACAAGGGCCGGCCGGACGCCTCTCCGGCCGGCCCTCATGCATCCGCCGGCCGCGCTTCGCGCCGCACTACGCTTGTCGACATGACAGACCGCGAACTGGCGCTCCACGCGTGGGAAAGCCTGTTCCGCGCGCAACACGAGCTCTTCACCGCCATGAGCTCCGACTTCAACGACGCACCGATCACCCAGGCCGAGTACGACGTGCTGCTCACCGTCGTACGCGCGCCGCAGATGACCGTGCGCCTGCGCGACGTCACCACGAACATGCTGATCAGCCAGCCCAGCGTGTCACGCCTCGTCGACCGGATGGTCGACCGCGGCCTGGTCACGAAGAGCGCCGACCCCGACGACGGCCGCGGCTCAGTGCTCACCGCGACGGATGCCGGCGCGCGCGCGTTCCGGCAGGTCGCCACCGCACACGGGCGTTCGATCGCCGAGATGATGGCAGCACTCGACGACGACGAACTGCGCAGCCTGCTGGAGCTCACGTCGAAACTCCGCGATAGTCGAAGATAGCAACGAATCCGCGCACGCGCGGCTCGAACATCGGATGCCGGAATCTCGGCATACTTCCAAGAAAACTCGAACAAATGTTTGACTACACATCTGAATCTCCGTAGCCTGGTCTCATGACCAACCACCTGACCCCGCTGAGTGAGGCGATCGAACGCCTGCACGCAGCCTGGTCAGGTGCGCACGACGCGACCGACCTCACCCGCGCGCAGCTGATCGATGCGAACGACGCGCTCGGCGCTGTGCGCCGTCTCACCGATGCGCTGCAGACCGAGATCGCGGCGGGCATCGCGTCCGAATCTCGGACGAGCCTGGGGCCCGACTCGCTGGCGAAGCAGCAGGGATTCCGCAACGCGACGCAGATGATCGCCACCACGACGGGCATCTCGACGGCCGAGGCCTCTCGACAGGTCCGCGTCGGAGAAGCGACCGCGCCGCGCACAGACCTGGTGGGCGACCGACTCCCCGCCAAGTACCCTGCAGTGCAGTCCGCACTGTGGGCAGGCGCCCTGGGCGCCAGCACATCGGGCTTGATCATCGCGCTGCTCGACAAGGTCCGCTTCAAGGTCACGCCCGAGCACCTCGCCGCAGCCGAGGAACAGTTGGTCGAAAAGGCCTCCGGCCTTTCGGTGGACGACGTGCGCAAGCTGCTGTCCCGCGCCGAGGCCTGGCTCGATCCCGACGGTGTAGCCCCGCGCGAGGACGAGATCCGCGCGCAGCGTTCGGTGACCATGTTCGAACGCGACGGCGCATTCCATCTCAACGGTGTCTTCGATATCGAGGCGGCGGCTCCCCTGCGCGCCGCGATCAACGGATACGTCTCCGCGCAGTTCGCCGCCCGCAAAGATGCCATCGATCCAGACGCCCCCGACGCCGATCACCGCACCGTCCAGCAGTTGCAGGCCGATGCACTCACCACGCTCTGCGCGCACGTCATCGGGTGTGACAACGACGCCCCGGCCCTGGCCGGCGCAACGGTGATCGTGCGCGTCGACCTCAGCGACCTGACCGACGGCACCGGCTACGGCACCATCGACGGCTCAGACACCGCCGTCAGCATCGGCGCCGTGCGCCGCATGGCGGCATCCGGCGGTGTCATCCCCTGCGTGCTCGGATCCGACAGCGAACCGCTCGACTGGGGACGCAAACGTCGCTTCTTCACCTCCGCACAGCGTCTGGCACTGGCAGAACGCGACGGCGGATGCGCGATGTGCGGCCTGCCGCCCGAAATGACACGCGCCCACCACATCAGATGGTGGCAACGAGATGCCGGACCGACCGATCTCGACAACGGCGTCCTGCTCTGCGAGACCTGTCATCACCGCATCCACGACAACGGGTGGGACATCCGCATCGACGGTACCGGCGCATCGGCCGCAGTGTGGCTCATCCCACCGCCCAGCGTGGACCCGTCGCGAACACCCCGGCGGGGCGGTCTGGCGCGCTACAGCCTCGCGGCGTAGCTCGCGCCAGGGAACGCGCGGCAGTGCGACGGAGTGCGCACCAGTTACGCGTGACAACTATTGGGGGTCGAGTACTGCGCCCGGCTCTGGCAAGGTGTGTGGGGGTTGCCTTCGAGGGGAACGCAACCATTAGGGAGAAACCATGGAGATCGCCGGAATCGTCGGCATCCTATTGATCATCGGCATCGCCGTCGTCGCCGCCATCGTCGTCCTACTGATCATGCTGCTGTTCGCACGCAGCTGGATCAAGGTGGCGCGGGCCGACGAGGCGCTCGTCATCTCGGGGCGCAAACAGAAGGTGCAGCGCGCCCTCATCAACCCGGACGGCTCGACCAGTTCCGAACTCGCCGAATCGCCGGTCACCGTGATCGTCAACGGCAAGTCGCTGGTCAACCCGATCACGCAGCGCCACGAGATCATCTCGCTGCGCTCACGCCAGGTGTCGCTCAACGCCGAGGCGCAGTCGCTCGACAGCGTCACGCTCAACGTCGACGGCGTCGCCATCGTCAAGATCGGCTCCGACCCGCTGTACGTGCGCCGCGCCGCCGAGCGCTTCGCATCGCAGGACAAGGCGATCGAGCAGTTCACCACCGAACAGCTCGAAGGTGCCCTGCGCGGCATCGTCGCCACCCTGTCGGTCGTTGAGCTCATGCGCGAGCGCAAGAAGTTCTCCGACCAGATCGCCTCCGACGTCTCGCACGAGCTCGCCGAGCAGGGACTCATCCTCGACTCGTTCCAGATCAAGGGCATCACCGACGCCGTCGGCTACATCCAGTCACTCGGCGCCCCCGAGATCCAGGCCAAGCGTCAGGCCGCCGAGATCTCGCAGACCAACGCCGACCGCGCGATCAACCAGAAGCACATCGCCAACGAAGAGGCGAACCTGATCGAGCAGACCGCGCTCGACACCAACACGGCAAACGCCAACGCCGGCATCGGCCGCGCCCGCGCCGAAGCCGAGCAGGCCGAACACCTCGCCCGTGCCCAGGCCGAGCAGGCCGTCCTGCAGCAGCAGGCCGAGAACCGACAGGCTCAGCTCGACGCCGACGTCAAGCGCGTCGCCGACGCGCAGCGCTACGAGGCCGAGACCCGCGCGCAGGCCGACCTGTTCACCCGTGAGAAGTCTGCCGAGGCCGCCGCGATCGAACAGATCAAGCAGGCCGAGGCCCGCACCCGCATCGCCGAGCAGCAGGCAGAAGCCGACCGCGCCCGCGCGGCCGGTGAAGCCGCCGCCGCCGAAGCGAAGGCCGCCGGTGACGCCAACGCGCTGCGCGCACAGGCGGAAGCCGAAGCCGAGGCCCGCCGCCTGCGCTCCAGCGCCGAAGCCGACGCCATCCGTGCCGAGGGTGAGGCCCGCGCGGCCGCCGTCGAGGCCGAGGCGAACGCGATCGCCTCCAACCAGGAGGCCTTCCTGTCGCAGCGCGTCCTCGACGTCCTGCCCGCCATCATGTCGGAGTTCGCCAAGGGCTACTCCGCGATCGGCAACGTGTCGATCATCGGCGGCAGCGGCGACGACGGGGCATCCGACGTCATCGGCGGCGACAACGCCAAGGCGATGCGCGCCGTCTTCGACAGCGTCAACGCCGCCACCGGTCTCGACCTGGCCGCCATCATCCAGGGCCAGGCCGTCGGCCGCGGCATCGGCTCGGGCATGGCGCAGCCCGCCACGGCCGACCCGACCGGGCAGCCCGCGAAGCAGCCGGCAAAGCAGCGCACCGCAGCATCCGCCACGGCCAACGCCACGGCGGAGAACGCAGAGCACACCGACGCCGACTGACGCGTCCACACACACAGAACCGGCGGAGGGGCACAGCCCCCTCCGCCGGTTCCTGCTTCGTCAGCCGAGTGAAGCCGCTCAGCCGCGCGAAGCCCCTCAGCCGATGGCGAGCGCGATCTCGTTGGGGGTGTGCCCCAACGTGACCGTAGCGATCACGTCACCAGAGGTGAGGTCGACTGCGTGCACCGCATCAGCGGCCGGCTCGGTGACGTACGCGATGTCACCGTGCACCTTGATCGCCGGGTGGGCCTCCTGCCACTGCGCGGGGCTCTCCCACGGCGCGACCACGGGGTACGCGGCGGTCAGCTCACCCGACTCCGGGTCGAGCACGTGGATCTGCCCATCGGCAGAAAGGATGTAGGCAAGGTCACCCGGACCGCGCGCGATATCGCGGAACGTGTACCGCACCTCGTCGGGCAGCTCGACAACGTCAAGCGTGCGCGCGGCGGTGTCGATCAGCGTCACCGCATCGAGCAGGTAGCCCTCGGCATCCGGATCATTCTTGTAGTCTCCGACGGCGATCGGGCTGGTCTCCGAGACGAACATGTTTCCCACGCGTCCGAACTCATCAGGAGAGTCGAGCTTCACGAACTCCTCGTCGACGAACAACAGCGCGCCGTTCTCGCACCCGAACACGACGGCTTCGTCCTGTGCCGTACCCTCACCGTGGATGCCCGGGCACTGGTCGCTCGTCGCCTCGTCGTGCCAGTGGTCATCGTGCGGGTGCAGCGCAACCGCTCCGCTGCGTGACGTCTCATCGCCGACCGTGGTCAGCAGCAGGCCGTCTTCGAGCACGATCGAGACGCCGTGGTGCGCGTCATCGGCGACGTACGTCGAGGTTTCGGGCTGCACGTCGTAGCCGTCCGCGAACGCATCGGTGTCGAGGATCGTCGTCGTGCCGGTGCCGTCGTCGTACAGCGCCGTGCGCCCCTCGTGCGGCACCACGTGCCCAGGCGCGGTCGCCGGGAAGACGAAGTCGGTCAGCTGGGGGGTCGCCGTGTCGAGCAGCTGGAACCCCTCCGATGTGGTGACGGCGACGGTGCGGCCGTCGCCGAACGGGTTCAGCCGGATGAACTCCTCGGTCTCGAACTCCTCGATCACCTCGAGCGTCTCGGCGTCGAGCACGGCGACGCCGCCCTCGAACGCCACCGCCACCCGACCGTCGGAGTGCTCGTGTCCGGCGGAGTCGGATGCCGGTGCCGCCGCGTCACCGGCATCCGCGGGGCTCGCGCAGGCGGCGACGAGCAGCGAGACGCCGGCGAGCGCCGCGACGGCCGCTCCCGTTCTGGTGTACTTCTTCATGTGTTCCTCTCGGTGCGTGCCCCGGGACGGGGCGGGACAAGGGTGGGCGTCAGCCCAGCCCGTGGGCGATGCGCGTGGTGTTGGCGCGCATCATGGTCAGGTAGGTGCCGGCCTCGCCGTCGGGCTCGGTCAGCGATTCGGTGAACAGTTCGACGACCGACACCTCGACGCCCGCCTCAGCCGCG
The DNA here is from genome assembly GCF_028747645.1 of Microbacterium esteraromaticum. Classification (NCBI taxonomy): domain Bacteria; kingdom Bacillati; phylum Actinomycetota; class Actinomycetes; order Micrococcales; family Microbacteriaceae; genus Microbacterium; species Microbacterium esteraromaticum. The sequence continues at coordinate 531,727 of NZ_CP118100.1, read as the reverse complement.
AGCACCTGAACGAGGCGGTCGGGTTGCGAGGACTCGGCGAAGATCGTGGGCACGCCCGCTTCGTCGATGGCGGATGCCAGTTCGCGCAGGTCTGCGGCGCTGGGCGCGGCGAGCGTGCTGCCGCCGGGGATCACCGCACCGACGACGCGGAAGTCGAAGCGCTCGGCGAGGTATCCGAAGACGTGATGGTTGGTGACCAGCGCGCGTCGCTCGACGGGGATCGCCGTGAACGCTTCGGTCATCTCGGCGTCGAGAGCCTCCAACTCGTCGCGGTAGGCTTCGCCGTTGGCGGTGATCTGCGACGCATCGACACCATCGATGCCGATCAGCGCCGTCTCGATGGCGTCGACGACGTCGAGCATGCGCGCGGGGTCTGTCCAGAAGTGCGGGTCGGGCGCGCCTCCGGCATCCGTGTCGGTGTAGTCGAGCACCGAGATGTGCTCCCCCGCGACGACCTGGGTCACGCCGCTCTCGGCGACGCGGTCGAGGTGTTGCTGCAGGCCTTCTTCGAGGCCGAGCCCGTTGGAGATCACCAGGTCGGCGGCGTCGAGCTGCGCGCCCTGCTGCACCGAGATCTCGAAGGAGTGCGGGTCGGCGTTCGGCCTCATCAGCGTCGTCACCTGGGCTTCGTCGCCGACGAGGTTCTCGACGACATCGCCGAGGATGTTCGTGGTGACGATGACCTGCGGGCGGTCAGACCCGGCCGTGGCGGGAGCGCATCCGACCAGACCACCGCCGACAAGAGCAACCAGAGCAACCGTGGCGACCAGCGCGGGCCGTCGCATCCGCTTCATCGCCCCACCTCCGCCATCAGCCAGGGGTGAGTCGGCGTCGACAGCACGCGCGCAACGCGCACCGCGTCGGCGAAGTCGATCTCGATCACGCCACCCTCTTCGGGATCGTTGAGGTATGCCCGCCGCGCGTCGACCGTCAACGAGCCGACCGCGCCGGTCACCACCGGATCGGTCACGACGACGCCATCCGCGCTGTGCACGTGCACCCGCCCGTCCCGATCGACGCCGACGACGTGTTCGGCCTCGTCGTCGACGGCACTGACGTGCACGAGCGCGGCGTCGGTGGCAACGAACTCCCAGGAGCGTTCGCGCGCATCGAGCAGCCAGAAGCCGTCGCCTCCGGCCGCGCCCGCGACGGCGGTGCGCCCCTTGCGTCCGTCGAGAGTCGTCGCCCGCTCGGCGGTCACGTCGCCCGGGTACGGAATGCGCTCGAACGATGCCTGCGCGTCGTCGACGGTGGCCAGCACAGCACCGTCGGCGCAGCCGATGACCAGGCCGACGGTCGTGGTGACCGCGCCCGACGCGGCGACGCACGGCCCCGACGAGCCGACCGCCGCGCCGGATGCGTCGATGACGTCGATACGGTCGTCGACCGCGACCGCGGCGCCCGACCCGAGGGGCGCGACCACCCCGTCGTTCGCACCGGTGTCGATGCGGAAGAGTTCGACGATCTCGCCGTCGGCCAGCGCCTCGTTGTCGAGCAGCACGGCCTCTCCGGATCCGGCGAAGAACACCCCCGTCGTGCCCGCGGTCGACAGCGGCCCCGTACTGACGGTCGCCGGCCCCTCTCCCGGCACGTCACCGATGATGCGCGGTTCAGCCAGGTAGAAGTGGAAGTGATCTCCGTGATGCCAGCTCCAGCGCCCGCTGTCGATGATCTGCAGTCCATCGCCGGTGCTGACGAAGCCGTAGCGCCCGTCGCTGGCCAGTGCGGTCGGCGCCGCGCCGCCCGCCAGCGGGATGCGCCCCAGATCGGCGCTCTCGTCAGAGGCGAGATCTAGCATCCCCACACCGCCGTCCCGGTCGACCGACAACAGCGCCAGCGGCGCCTCGGCGACCTCGGCGGCGCCGGCGATCTCGCCGTGTCCGGCCGAGTTCCCGGCATCCGGAGCGGTCGTGTCGGAGGCGGCGCCGGTCGTCAGCGACGCGCACGCGGTCACGATCGTGACGGCGAGCAGCGCCGGCAGAGCGGCGACGGGTCTGCGGATCTTCATGCGGTCCTTTGCGGAGTCGGGAGGGCGTGAGAAGTCGGAACGGTGTGACGGTTCGGGAGGGCGTGACGGGTAGGACGGCTCACGAGCGATCGGATGCCCGATGACAGTGTCGCGAGCACGATCGCCGCTCCCGCGATCGAGGCACCGGCGGATGTGCCGAAGTACCAGGACGCGAGTAGCCCGAGCACCACGGCGCCGGTGCCCGCAACGGCGGCGAGCGCCATGGTGGCAGGGATGCGGGTCGTCCACGCGCGCGCGGCGACCGCAGGTGCGAGCAGCAGCGCGACGACGAGCAGCGTGCCGACGGCCTGGTACGAGGCGACGACGGCGAGCGTGATCAGTCCGACCAGGGCGACGTGGGCGAACTGCGGCCGCAGCCCCAGGCTGGCGGCGATGCGCGGATCGAAGGCCGTCGCGACGAAGGAACGGTGCAGCACGACAGCGACCGTGACGGTGATGACCAGGGCGATCGCGAGTCCGGTGATGTCGGCGGTGCCGATTGCCAGGATGTCGCCGAACAGCAACGCGGTGGCGTCGGTGGCGAAGCTGCGCGAGTGCGACACGATGATGACGCCGAGCGACAGCATGGCCACGAACAGCAGTCCGATGCTGGTGTCGTACGACAGGCGCCCGCGGCGCTGCAGCAGACCGATGGCGGCGCTCATCGCGACGGCGCTGACCGCTGCACCCAGCAGGACGGGCAGACCGAGCACGGTCGCCAGTGCCACTCCGGGCAGCATGCCGTGGCCGATCGCCTCGCCGAGAAACGCCATGCCCCGAATGACCACCCAGGTGCCGACCACGCCGCAGATCACGGCCACAAGGGCGCCGCCGATGAGGGCGCGCACCAGAAAGGCAGAGCTGAGCGGGTCGGTGAGGATGAGCACGCGTCACACCGTACATGAGAATGAGAATGATTATCAATTGCTACAGTGAGCGTCATGGCCCCGACCGACACCGCCCTCACCGCGCACTCGATCTGCTTCGCCTACGACCGCCAAGACGTGCTGCACGACGTCTCGGTGCAGCTCTTCCGCGGTGAGGTGGTGGCGATCGCCGGAGCCAACGGGGCCGGCAAATCGACGCTGCTCGAGATCCTCGCCGGCACGCGCACGCCGAGCAGCGGACGGGTGATCCGCCACGGCGATCTCGCCCTCGCCGTGCAGCGCCCCACAGCACCCCCGTCGCTCCCGCTCACCGCCGCCGATACCGTGGCCATCGGCACCTGGAAGCGCGGCACACGCATGAGCGCGTCCTCCCGGCGCGCGGCGGTTACCGACGCCCTCGGTCGCGTCGGCATGGCCGACCATGCCTCGCGCCCGCTCACCGCCCTCTCGGGCGGACAGCGCCAACGCGTGTTCCTCGCCCAGGGCATCGTGCGCCGCCCCGACATCCTGCTGCTCGATGAGCCCGCCGCGGGCCTCGACCGCGAGAGCATCGACCGCACGCAGCAGATCCTCGCCGAAGAGGCCGCCCGCGGCGCAGCCGTCGCCTGCGTGACCCACCACGACGCGGCCATCGCCTCCGCCGATCGGGTGATCCTGCTCGACCGCGGCACACTCGTGCCCGAACAGGCCACACTTGATGGGTGGTGAACGCGACATTCGACCTGGCCCGCATCGGCGACGGCCTCTCCTTCGCCGCCGCACTCGCTGACGTCGAGGCCGCGCTGGCGCGCACCACGGCGGTCGTCATCACCGCCCCGCCCGGCACGGGCAAGACGACGCTGGTGCCCCCGCTGCTGGCATCCCGCTCCCCCGGCCGCATCATCGTCACGCAGCCGCGCCGCGTGGCCGCCCGCGCTGCCGCGCGGCGCCTCGCCCGCCTCGACGGGTCACCCCTCGGCGAGCGCGTGGGGTTCACCGTCCGCGGCGAGCGCGCGGTCGGCCCGTCCACGCGCATCGAGTTCGTCACCGCCGGAGTGCTGCTGCGGCGGATGCTGGATGACCCAGGCCTCGAAGGCGTCGATGCGGTCGTGCTCGACGAGGTGCACGAGCGGGCCCTGGAGACTGATCTGCTCGTCGGCCTGTTGGGTGAGGTGCGCGAGCTGCGCGACGACCTCGTCGTGATCGCCATGTCGGCGACGCTCGATGCCGATCGGCTCGCCACCGTGCTGGGTACCGATCAGGCACCGGCGCCCGTGGTGGAGCACACGGTGCCGGCCCACCCGTTGACCGAGCGCTGGGCGCCGAGTCCGTCACCGCGGATCGATGAGCGCGGTGCCACCCGGGCGTTCCTCGATCATGTCGCCGGCACGGCGGCATCCGCGGTGCGAGAGCTGGACGATCCTGCCGCGGATGCCCTCGTCTTTCTGCCCGGCGCGTGGGAGGTCGGCGAGGTTGCGCGCCGCCTGCGGCACGATGCTCCCCACATCGACGTGCGCGAGTTGCACGGGCAGATCCGTGCCGCCGAGCAGGACGCCGTGATCCGCGGACGCGCGGCGCACGAACCCCGGCGACTCATCGTGACGACATCGCTGGCCGAATCCTCGCTCACGGTTCCCGGTGTGCGGCTCGTGATCGACAGCGGACTGGCCCGGCGCCCGCAGCGCGATGCGGCACGCGGCATGACCGGCCTCGTGACGACGGCCGCGTCGCGCGCGGCGTCCGTGCAGCGCGCCGGCCGTGCGACCCGTCAGGGCGCGGGCACCGTCATCCGCTGCGTCGACGAGCGCACCTATGCCGCGGCGCCGCTGCGCGACGCCCCCGAGATCTCCGCGACCGACCTCACCGATGCTGCCCTGCTGCTCGCCTGCTGGGGCTCGCCCGGCGGGGCCGGTCTGCGCCTGATCGATCCGCTGCCGGCCGATAGTCTGCGCGACGCGACGACCGTATTGCACGGCCTCGGCGCGATCGATGAGGACGGCCGGGTCACCGAGACCGGACGCGTTCTCGCGCGCGTGCCCGCCGACCCGCGCCTGGCCAGGGCTCTGCATGAGGGCAGCGCCCTGACGGGCGCGCGGCTGGCGGCCGAAGTGGTCGCGCTGCTCGGGGGAGACACTCGAATGCCCGATGCCGACATCGCCGCCGCGATCGTCGGCCTGCGCCGCGACGGCCCCGATGCCCGGCGCTGGTCGCAGGAAGTGGAGCGGATGCTGCGCCACGCCCCGCACACCGAGCACACCGGCCGCACCGACGACATCGGGCTGGTCGTCGCGCTCGCCTTTCCCGATCGCATCGCCCGACGGGTGGACCGATCGGCCGACGGCGCGACGTTCCTGCTGGCGTCGGGCACGCGGGCCGGGGTGCGGGGATCGCTGGCGCACGCCGAGTGGCTCGCGGTCGCCGACGTGACCCGCGCCACGGGCCGCACCGCCGCGGGGTCGGGCGCCGTCATCCGTGCCGCCGCGATGCTCACCGAGCAGCAGGTCGAGCGGGCCGCCGATCACCTGCTGACCGACCGCGTCGAGGCGCAGTTCGTCGAGGGGCGTCTGACGGCGCGGCGGGAACGGCGCGTCGGCGCCATCGTGCGCTCGTCGGTGCCGGTGCGTCCGTCTCTGGTCGAGGCGCGCGAGGCCATCGCGCGGGCGCTGAAAGCACAGGGACTGGGGCTGTTCCGTTGGTCGGAGGCGGCCGACGGCCTGCGCCGTCGCCTCGCGCTGCTGCACCGCACGCTGGGCGCGCCCTGGCCCGCCATGACCGACGACGCCCTCGTCGCGGGCCTCGACGACTGGCTCGGCCCCGAGCTCGATGCTCTCGCCACCGGCACTCCCGCCGATCGGATCGACCTTGCACCGGCCGTGCGCCGTCTGCTGCCGTGGCCGGCCGCCAGCGCCTTCGACGACCTCGTGCCCGAACGCCTGACGGTGCCCAGCGGGTCGCGCATCCGCATCGACTACCCGACCGTCGACGACATCGACGCCCCTCCCGTGGTGGCGGTGAAGCTGCAGGAGTGCTTCGGCTGGGCCGAGACCCCGCGCCTGATCGACGGCCGCGTGCCGGTACTGTTTCATCTGCTGTCACCCGCCGGACGTCCGCTCGCCGTCACCGCTGACCTGGCGTCGTTCTGGTCGGGCCCCTACACGCAGGTGCGCGCCGAGATGCGCGGGCGGTATCCGAAGCATCCGTGGCCCGAGGATCCCTGGGCCGCGACCGCCACCCGGCACACGAAAGCGCGCGCCGCGCGCGAACAGAACTAAGAGCCAACAGAACCAAGGAAGCAGGACAACGATGACGTCGCGCTCCACGCAGACGAGAACCCGCCGCTGGTGGGCGCTCGACCCCGCCGGATCCCTCGTGGGGCTCGCGTTCGCCGTGCTGTCGATCACCCCGTCGCTGCTGCCGCGGCCCGCCGTGCTGCAGGGCGCGCTGGCCGGCATCTCGTTCGCCGTGGGCTACCTGCTCGGGGCCGTGGTCTGGGCGCTCGTGCGCCGGTTGCTGTGGCGCGGCGGCACGGTGCCGCCGTTCCGGCCGGTGTGGTGGTTCGTGTACGCCTCGATCTGGGTGGCCGCGATCCTCGGTCTCTCGGCCCTGGCCCTCGACTGGCAGAACGACGTACGCGGTCTGGTCGCGATGCCACCACTCGACGGGGTCAACGTCACCGGATTCCTGCTCTCGTTCCTGCTGCTGGCGGTGTTGCTGCTCGCAGCGGGCAAGGCGACCGCGAGCATGTTCGGTCACCTACGGCGGCGCATCGGAGCCGTGCTCGCCACCGCCGCGTCTGCGATCGTCGTCGTCGCTGTGGTCGGCGGTCTCGTCTTCGCCGCCGTGGTGGGCGTCGATCGCATCTACCTCGCACGAAACGCCCTGCCCGACGCCGAGGTCGCCGAGCCCACCTCCGACTTCCACTCGGCCGGCGAGGCCTCGCCGATCGCGTGGGAGTCGCTCGGCCGGCACGGCGCGAACTTCGTCGGCGGCGGTCCGACCGCGGCCGAGATCACCCAGCTCACCGGAGCGCCCGCTCTCGAGCCCATCCGCGTCTACGCGGGGCTCGAGTCCGCGCCGTCCATCGAAGAGCGCGCCGACCTGGTCGTCGCCGAGCTCGAACGCACGGGCGCCTTCGAGCGGTCGGTGCTCGTGGTCGCGACGGCCACCGGTTCGGGTTGGCTGGAACCGCAGACCGTCGACGCGCTGGAGTACCTGCACGGCGGCGACACCGCGATCGCGGCCATGCAGTACGCTTACACGCCCAGCTGGGTCTCGTTCGTCTTCGACCCGGATGCCCCCGTCGGAGCCGCCCGGGCGCTGTTCGAGGCCGTCGAGCAGCGGTGGCTGCAGCTGCCGGTCGATGAGCGCCCGCTGCTGGTCTCGTACGGCCTGAGCCTCGGCGCGCACGGCAGCCAGGCGGTCTTCGCCGACCTCGAAGACGTGCGCGCGCGCACCGACGCCGCGATGTTCGTCGGCAGCCCGAATGGCTCATCGCTGTGGCGTTCACTGCAGGCCGCGCGCGATGCCGACAGCCCCGCTTGGCAGCCGGTGCTCGATGCCGGCCGTGAGGTGCGCTGGATGTCGCGTGCCGGCGACGAGGACCTGCTGACGGGCCCGTGGGAGCAGCCTCGGGTGCTCTACCTGCAGCATGCGAACGATCCGGTGACCTGGCTCTCGCCCGAGCTCCTGTTCCGTTCACCGGAATGGCTCGAGTCCGCTCAGCGCAGCTCGGATGTGAGCGCATCGATGCGGTGGATCCCGGTCGTGACCGGCCTGCAGGTGACCGTGGACATGCTGGGCGGCGAGGCCGTACCGGCCCAGCACGGCCACAACTACGGCGATGTCGTCGTCACGGGATGGCGCCAGGTGACCGGCGATGCCGCGCTGTCGCCCGAGGCGATCGAGCGCATCCAGGCAGAGATCGAGACATACGCGCCGATCTCGTCGTACACCGAGTAGCGGTCGTCAGTCGGTGCGCCGCCGCAGCGTGAACGGCGCGAGAACGAGGAACGCGACGGTGAACGCGACGACGATCAGCAACGGCCCGCCCACGTCCCATCCCTCGTCACCGCGGGTGACCGCGCCCATCGCGTCGATCGCGTGGCTCAGGGGCAGCCAGTCCGAGATCGCATACAGCACGTCGGGCATCTGATCGCGCGGCATGAACAGCCCGCCGAGGATGATCTGTGGAAACACCAGAAGCGGCATGAACTGCACCGCCTGGAACTCGGTCTGCGCGAACGCACTGGCCAGCAGTCCCAACGAGGTGCCGAGCACCGCGTCGACCACCGCGACGGCGCCGAGCTGCCACAGCGGACCATTCACCTCGAGACCGCACACGTAGACGGCGAACAGCACCGTGATCGTCGCCTGCAGCACCGCCATCAACCCGAACGCCAGCGCGTATCCGATGATGAAGTCGCCCTTGCCCAGCGGCGTCGTCATAAGCCGTTCAAGCGTGCCCGACCGCCGCTCGCGCAGCGTCGTCACCGAGGTGACGAGGAACATCACGGTGAACGGGAACAGCGCCAGGATCGCCCCGCCGAACACATCGAAGACGCCGGTCTGATCGACGAAGAGCCAGGCGAACAGGCCCACCAGCAGGCTCGGAGCGACGAGCATGAGAGCGATGGATCGTGGGTCGTGCCGCAGTTGGTTCAGGACCCGACCGGTGGTGGCGAGGGTGCGACGCGGGTTCATGCGTCCTCCTCACCCTGTTGACGCAGGCGCCGTTCGCGACGCGTCTCAGGACGCCCGTCGTCAGACTGCCGCGCCGCGGCGAGGTCGCGTTCGATGATCGCCAGGAACGCCGCCTCGGGATCGGACTCGCCGGTCTCGTCGCGCAGCTGCTGGGGCGTCGTATCGGCGATGATGCGCCCCTCTCGCATCAACAGCAGACGATCGCAGCGCAACGCCTCATCCATCACGTGGCTCGAGACGAGCATGGTCGTGCCACCCGACGCAATCCGGCGGAACAGCTCCCAGAGCTCGACTCGAAGCACCGGGTCGAGTCCGACGGTCGGCTCGTCGAGTACGACGAGTTCGGGAGACCCCAGCAGCGCGATCCCCAACGAGACCCGGTTCACCTGTCCGCCGCTGAGGGCATCCACCGCGCGCCCCGCCTGATCGGTCAGCCCCACCTCGTCGATCACCCGGTCGACATCGGCCGAGGGCACGCCGAGCACTGCGGCGAAGTAGCGCAGGTTCTCGCGCACGGTGAGGTCGCCGTACACCGCGGCATCCTGGGTGCCGTACGCGACGCGATGACGCAGGCCGACGGCACCGGCCGACTCACCGAGCACCCGCACTGTGCCGCCGCGCACACGCTGCACGCCGACGATCGATCGCATCAGGGTGGTCTTGCCACACCCCGAGGGCCCGAGCAGACCGATCACCTGGCCGGCGGGGATGTGCAGCGACAGGCCGTCGAGCACCATGCGACCGCCTCGGCGGACCTGCAGCCCGTCGATGATCACCGCATCCTGCGAGTCACCCGCCACGAGCAGAACTCTCCTCCCCCGCGGCGGGCACGTCAAGCGGTCATGCGCACCGCGCCCCGAGGCGAGAGCCGGGCCCTCAGCACTCGATGACGTTCACCGCGAGTCCGCCCTCGCTGGTCTCCTTGTACTTGGTCGACATGTCGACCCCGGTCTGCCGCATGGTCTCGACCACGGCATCCAGCGAGACGTAGTGGTGACCGTCGCCGCGCAGCGCAAGCCGCGCCGCGGTCACCGCGGTGGAGGCCGCGATCGCGTTGCGCTCGATGCACGGGATCTGCACAAGGCCGCCGATCGGGTCGCAGGTGAGCCCCAGATGGTGCTCCATGGCGATCTCGGCGGCGTTCTCGATCTGCCGCACCGTGCCGCCCATGACGGCCGTGAGGCCACCGGCGGCCATGGCGCAGGCCGAGCCGACTTCGGCCTGGCATCCGCCCTCGGCTCCCGAGATCGATGCGTTGGCCTTGAACAGCGACCCCAGCGCGGTCGCAGTCAGCAGGAAGCGGCGGATGCCCCGGCGACGGTTCGCCTCGGCGACCGCTTCTTCTTCATCGTCCGAGACAGCGACCGGGTCGTCACCGGCCGCGTGGAAGCCGAGCAGCGCGCTGCCGACGAGCTCACCGTGCGGCGTGACGGCGTTGCCGACGCCCAGACCGGAATCGGCCATGAAGCGCCACCAGTACATCGCGACGGCGGGCAGAATGCCGGCGGCGCCGTTGGTGGGTGCGGTCACCACCCGTCCGCCCGCAGCGTTCTCTTCGTTCACGGCCAGCGCGAACGCACCCAGCCACTCCCCCGGCAGTTCGCGGTGCCCATCCGCCTCTGAGGCCTCCAGCTGCTCGCGGATGTCGGCGGCGCGGCGCTTGACTTTGAGGATGCCCGGAAGCGTGCCACCGGAGTGCAGCCCGGCGTCGACGCACGAGAACATCGCGTCCCAGATCGCATCCAGACCGGCTGCGACCTCTTCCTCACTGCGCAGCGCCGTCTCGTTGGCGCGGGCGATCTCGGCGATCGACATGCCGGTCTCATCGCACAGCGCCATCAGTTCTTCGGCGTCGCGGAACGGGTACGGCTGTTCGGCGGTGGTGACGCGCGGCTGCTCGCCATCGCGGCGGATGAACCCGCCGCCGACGGAGTAGTACGTCTGCTCGAGCACCGTCGCACCCTCGGCGTCGAACGCGTGCAGCGTCAGGGCATTCGGATGCCCGGGAAGCCGCGTGCGCGGCAAGAAAACGATGTCGCCCTTGGCGAAGGCGATCGCGTGCTCGCCGGCCAGCAGCAGCTCACGCCCCTCGGTCCAGTTGGTCCACAGCGCGCGTACGTCGTCGGGATCGCAGGTCTCGGGCAACAGCCCCTGCAGCCCGGCGAGCACGGCGTCCGGCGTACCGTGGCCGATGCCGGTCGCGCCCAGCGAACCGAACAGCTCGCACGAGACGCGTGCGACACGGTCGAGCATGTCGTCCGCGCGCAGGCGGGCGGCGAAATCCACACCGGCCCGCATCGGTCCGACCGTATGGGAGCTCGAAGGCCCCACACCGATGGAGAACAGGTCGAAAGCCGAGACGTACGCAGTCACCCTTCAAGCCTACGTCCCGCAGGCTCCTCGCGGGGTCGTCCGGAAAGGACGAAACCCCCGCCGCTTTCGCGACGGGGGTTTCAATACTGTCTCAACACAGTGCGCGCCCCGAGGGACTCGAACCCCCAACCTTCTGATCCGTAGTCAGATGCTCTATCCATTGAGCTAGGGGCGCACGGCCCGCTCAGCGGGCCGTTGAATAGACTACAACACGATCCGCGCATATGCGAAATCGGGCCCCTGAGGTCACCCGCCGACCGCGCGCGCGCCGCGTCGGCCGGCCCGCTCAGCGCGCGTCGTGGCCTTCACGGTGTCCTTCTCGGCGGCCTTTCGCGCGGCACTCTCACGCTTGTGGCGAGCCCGCTGCTCGGACGACAGTGCCTGCAGATCAACCAGCTTCAGCGCCTGCATGCGTGCCTCGCGCATGGTCTCGTACTCGGGGTCCTGCTCGGGTCGCATGCCCTCGACCTGCAACCGCCGATCGAGGTTGCTGCGCACATCGGCCCAGGCCGCTGCCCTGGCATCCTCAACCAGGGCGCGCAACGCCTCGGAATCGTCGGCCATCTTGCGCAGGTTGTCGGCGACACCCAGCGACTGCCGGGCGCGCCGGCGCAGGTTGCGCACGTCACGGTCACGGTAGTCGTGCGTGCCGTGCGGGTCGGAGTGCCGCCCCCGCGCGCGCTTGCGCAGTCGCGTCAGCAACTCGGCCGCTTCTTCGGACTCGTGCGCCATGGCCAGCAGCGCCTTACGCGCCTCGGCCTTGTAATGATCGATGTCGAACGTTCCGTCGCGCGCGATCGTGCCGACCAGAATCTGGTTCTTCACAGCCAGGCGGGCGGCCGCCGTGGCGATGGCGACACCCTCGGCGATGGCATCCGCTGTTCGTCCCACGAGCACCTCCCAACTTGAGCGTACCGGCAGTCACCGACCTCGGCGCAGCCTGTCTTCGGCCACCGCGCGTCCGTGTTCGAGGTGCTCCGGGATCAAGACGCGCATGGCCTCGGCATCACCGGCACGCATCGCCTCGAGGATCACCCGGTGGGCGCTGGCCATCTGCCCCAGGTCTTCGTGCTGCCCGAACAGCCAGCGCAACCGGGTGACCAGAGACTCGGCCAACTCGATCAGCATCGCGTTGCCCGACAGGTGCACGGCGGTCATGTGAAAGGCGGCCGCCGCGTCGTAGGCGGCGTCCACATCGTTGGACATCGCCGAAGCCTCTTCGTGCGCGACCAGGGCTTCGAGCTGCGCGATACCGTCACCATCGATGCGCTCTGCCGCCAGCACGAAGGCCAGTGTCTCCATGGCCTCGCGCACCTCGGCGAAGTCTTTCAGGTCCTTCTCGGAGAACTCCCGCACGACCGCCCACGTGCGCGGCCTGGTCACCACGACGCCCTCGGCCACGAGCTGCCGGATCGCCTCGCGCACCGGCAGGCGCGACACCTGCAGCTCAGCAGCGATGTCACGTTCGATCAAACGGTCACCGGGAAGACGGCGGCCCAGCATGATGTCGTCACGCAGCGCCGTTGCCACGCGCACCGACTCGAGCTCGGTGGTCCGTTCGATCTCCATCTTCGGATTCAACCACCCGGACGCCGCGGCCCACCAGTGTCACGCAACAGTGCGCCGCGGCTCAGAGCTCGATCGGGGGCGCGGGCTCGTTCTCGGCCACCTCGGGGTGGCGCGCCAGATTCACGATCGCGGCGATGAGGCCTCCCCAGACGGTGGCCATCGCGACGACCATCATGACGACGGCTGTGGGGGTCATGCGCCTGCTCCCTTCTGTGTGGCATCCGGCAATCGGACGGTGCCGGTCTCGGAGTCGGGCGCGTAGCTCTCGACCTGCAGGAACTCGTCGTAATCGGGGTCGTCCTTGGCGTGCGACCGACTGCTCCACGGCAGCAGAGACAGCAGCACGGCCAGCACGATCAGCCCGATCACCATGCCCCAGCCGAACACCCACAGGAACCACACCGGGTAGCCACCGTACGGCTCGGCGGACTTGGCGATGATCTCGCTGACGAGCAGGTAGCCGAGCACCACCGGGGCGAGCACGCCGACCAGCAGCATCCACACCCGGCCGACGCGGAAGCTGGAGCGGCGGTTGAGGTGCTCGCGCAGCACCGGCAGCTTGTACAGCACCCATGACACGACGATCACCGAGACGAAGGCGCCGGCCATGATGCCGAACGCATTGATGAACGCGTCGGCCGTGTCGAGCACCAGCAGCGCAGTTGTCGTCGAGAACAGTGCGATCGAGACGAGTCCGATCGGGATCGTCACAACCAGGGTCGTGCGCACGCGCCCCCAGCCGAGCTTGTCCTGCAGGGCAGAGACGACGACTTCGAGCACCGAGATCAACGACGTGATGCCGGCGAAGACCAGCGCACCGAAGAACAGCACTCCGATGATCGAACCACCGGTGGCCTGCGACACAATCGTGGGGAAGGCCACGAACGCCAGACCGATACCCGCACTGGCCTGATTCGAGACGTCAGTGCCGGCTGCCTGCGCCATGAAGCCGAGCGCCGCGAACACTCCGATGCCGGCGAGGATCTCGAAGCCCGAGTTGGCGAAGCCGACGACCAGGCCCGAGCCGGTGAGGTCGGTCTTGCGCTTGAGGTACGACGAATAGGTGACCATGATGCCGAAGGCCACCGACAGCGAGAAGAAGATGTGCCCATAGGCGGCCGCCCACACGGCGGGGTCGGCGAGGGCCGCCCAGTTCGGGGTGAAGAACGCATTGAGTCCGTCGGCAGCACCCGGCAGGAACAACGCCTGCACGACGAGGATCACGAACATCGCCGTCAACAGGGGCATCAGCACCATGTTGGCCCGACCGATACCGCGCTTGACGCCGAGCGCCATGATCGCGATCACCACCAGCCAGACGGCGATCAGAGGGAGGCCCACCTGCGGAACGAAGCTGCCCGACAGGCCGTCGGCACCGACGTCGCCGAGCTGCAGGAACTCGGTGAAGAAGAAGTTCTCTTCGTTACCCGCGCCCCAGCTGAGCCGCGCCGAGAACCAGGTGTACATCGCCGCCCAGGCGATGATCACGGCGTAGTAGGCGGCGATCACGACGCAGATGAGCACCTGCCACCAGCCCAGCGGCTCGGCGGCGCGGTGCATACGGCGGAAGGCGAGCGGAGCCGAACCGCGGAAGCGGTGCCCGATCGCGTAGTCGAAGAACAGCAGCGGAATACCCGCGGTCAGCAGGGCGCACAGGTACGGGATGAGGAAGGCACCACCGCCGCCCTCGTAGGCGACGTACGGGAACCGCCAGATGTTCCCCAGCCCCACGGCCGAGCCGATGGCCGAGAGAATGAAGACGTTGCGAGAGCTGAACGCCTCGCGTCGTGGTGCCTGCGTCGTCGCGTGAGCCATGGCACGACACTACCCGAGCACCCCGGCGGGAGTGAGGGGGATCGCCGGGGCGCTCAGGTGTGTCGGATGCCCGTGACTCAGCCGTTCGCGGTCTGCTGCTCAGCCTGTTGGCGCGCGACCTCGGCGCGCACCTCGTCTATGTCGAGCCCGCGCACGGCGGTGACGACCTGGTCGAGCTGCGCCTCGTTGAGGGCGCCGGGCTGCGAGAAGACCAGGATGCCGCCGCGGAACACCATCAGCGTCGGGATGGAGCGGATCTGGAATCCCGCGGCGAGCTCTTGCTCGGCCTCGGTGTCGATCTTTCCGAAAACGATGTCGGGATTGGCATCCGATGCCTTCTCGAACACCGGGGCGAAGGCGCGGCAGGGTCCGCACCACGCCGCCCAGAAGTCGAGCAGGACGATGTCGTTGTCGTCGATGGTGCTGCGCAGGTCGGCAGCGGTGATGGTCCGGGTGGTCATCGTCGGCTCAGCTCAGTGGCCGGCGCAGCGCTGCTCCGCGGGGACGCCCGCCAGGGCCTCCTCCACGTGCTGGCCGCAGCCGTCCCAGGTCGCCTTGCCGCAGATTCCACAGGTCACTCGTGCACACATAGTTCAATCCTTTCAGGGGTGGCTTGAGAATGAGTATACCCCCAGGGGTATCCAGGGTGTCAAATCTTTGCCTCACAACCCCTCGCCCCACCTGAGACCGAGTCTCAACTTCTGTGAGTCTCGCATTCATAACGAATGGGTCACACGCCCCGGCCCGCTGCTAGGTTGACGCCATCACAGCGCCGCAGCGAAGGGGACGCTATGACACTTGGGGTACACAACATCGAGGTTGTCTACGAAGACGTGATGCTCGTGGTCAAGGGCGCGAGCCTGCACGTGCCCGCGGACGGCATCGTCGCCCTGCTCGGCGCGAACGGCGCCGGCAAGACGACGCTGTTGCGGGCCATGACGGGACTGCTCGATGTGCACCGCGGCCGGATCTCGCGCGGACACGTGTCGATCGACGGCGCCGAGATCGACACCCGCCGCGCCCCCGACGTCGTGCGCGCCGGGGTGAGCCAGGTGATGGAGGGGCGCCGGGTCTTCGGTGAGTTCACCGTCGAAGAGAACCTGCGCATCGGGGCCTACACGCGCAGCCGCTCCGGCGTCGCCGGCAAGCTCGACCGCATCTACACGATGTTCCCGATCCTGCGCGACCGCCGCGGACAGCGCGCGGGCTATCTGTCGGGCGGTGAACAGCAGATGCTCGCGATCGGTCGGGCGCTGATGGCCGAGCCGCGCTACATTCTGCTCGACGAGCCGAGCCTGGGCCTCGCCCCGCAGATCGTTGAGCAGATCCGCGACCTGATCGTCACGATCCGCGACGACGGCACCGGCGTGCTGCTGGTCGAGCAGAACGCCGCGATGGCCCTGTCGATCGCCGACCACGGGTACGTGATGGAGAACGGCAAGATCGTGATGGATGCTCCCGCCCAGGCGTTGCGCGACGACGACGACATCCGCGAGTTCTACCTCGGCACCGGCGCGACTTCGGGCAGCCTGCGAGACGTCAAACACTACAAGCGACGGAAGCGGTGGCTGTCATGACCGCTCTGCTCGACGTTCGCGACCTGACCCTGCGCTTCGGCGGCGCGACCACGCTCGACGGCGTCTCATTCGATGTCGCCGAGGGCGAGCTGTTCGCCGTGATCGGCCCCAACGGCGCCGGCAAGACCTCGACGTTCAACTGCATCTCGGGGGTGTACCGCCCGCAGGCCGGGTCGATCCTGCTCGACGGCGAGCCCCTGCTGGGCAGCGCCCCCGACGAGGTCGCGCGCCGCGGCGTCGCCCGGAGTTTTCAGAACGTCGAGCTGTTCGACAACCTGACCGTGCTCGACAACCTGCTGCTCGGGCGCCACATCAGCGCCGGCTACTCGTGGCCCGAGGCGATGGTCTGGTTCGGACGCGCCCGCAGACAAGAGCTCATCTCACGCCGACGCATCGAAGACCTGATCGAGTTCCTCGACCTGGCCGGCGTGCGCAACATGCCGGTGGGCTTCCTGCCCTACGGCATCCGCAAACGGGTCGAGCTCGGACGCGCCCTGGCGATGGAGCCGCGCCTGCTGCTGCTCGACGAACCCGTCGCCGGGATGAACACCGAAGAGACCGAGGACATGGCCCGGTTCATCCTCGACATCCGCAGCGAACTGGGCACCTCGATGATCATGGTCGAACACGACATGCGCCTGGTGATGGATCTCGCCGACCGGGTGATGGTCATCGACTTCGGCAAGCGCATCGCCCTGGGCACGCCGGACGAGGTGCAACGCGACCCCGCGGTCATCGCCGCCTACCTGGGCGGCGCCACCGCCGAGATGGCCGAGCAGGTTCACGACGAGCTCGACGGACCCGCAGCATCCGATCGGGAGGACGCACGATGACCGACCCTGCGCCCCTCGCCGTCGACGGAGGCCCCGACGTCTCGTCCGAGACGTCGTACCTGCCGCGCCTGCTCCGCGCCGCGGCAGCAGCGATGCCCGACCGCACGGCGCTGCGCGTCAAGCAGACCGGCGTCTGGCGCGACATCACCTGGGCCGACTACCAGCGGCATGTCGAACGCTTGGCGTACGGCTTCGCCGCGCTCGGTGTCGGCGCCGGCGACCGGGTGGCCATTCAGTCCGAGAACCGACCGGAATGGCTCTTCTCCGACGTCGCGGCCGCGTCGCTGCGGGCCGCGATCGTCGGCCTCTACCCGACCAACCCCCTCTCCGAGGTCACCTACCTGCTGCAGGACAGCGGTGCGCGCGTGCTCGTCGCCGAGGACCAGGAACAGGTCGACAAGGCGCTCAGCGCCGTCGACGACTGCCCGACCCTGGAGTGGATCGTCTCGCTCGACGGCCGAGGGCTGGCCGGCTACGAGCATCCGAAGCTCCTCTCGGTCGACGAGGTGATCGCCCGCGGCGAGCGCCACCGCGCCGAGCATCCGCTGCTCCTGGACGAGATCGACGCGACGCGCTCCCCCGACGACCTGGCCACGCTCATCTACACATCCGGCACCACGGGCCCTCCCAAGGGCGCGATGCTGACGGCACGCAACGTGTCATTCGCCTCGACGATCCTCGCTCTGCCGGGCGGCCTACTCGGAGCGAGCATCGGCCCCGATGACGCTCTGCTGTCGTACCTTCCGCTCTCGCACGTCGTCGAACGCGGAATCTCGACCTGGGCGAACCTGCGCACGCACACGGTCGTGCACTTCGCCGAGTCGATCGACACCGTCTCGGCGGACTTGGCCGAGGTGCAGCCGACGGTGCTGTTCGGTGTGCCCCGCATCTGGGAGAAGATCCAGGCGGGGGTGGCGATCAAGATGACCGGCGCAACGCGCCTCAAGCGCGGTGTGTACGCGATCGGCAGGCGGTGGAGCGAGGTGATCGCGGCCGACCGGATCGCGCACGGGGGCACCTTCACGCCCCGGGCGCGGATGCTGTACGCGCTCGGCTACTGGCCGCTCTACCGCCCGCTGCGCAAACGGCTCGGACTGCTGCACGTGCGCCACGCCATCTCGGGCGCCGCGCCGATCGCCCCCGATGTGCTGTCGTTCTTCCTGGGCCTGGGCATCCCGCTGTACGAGGCCTACGGCATGACCGAGAACTCCGCGATCGCGACATCGAACTTCGCCGGACGCATGATCGTCGGAACCGTCGGCGAGCCGCATCCGCACACCGAACTACGACTCGATGAGACGACCGGAGAGGTGCTCACGCGGCATCCGGGTACCTTCGCCGGGTACTGGGGGCGCCCCGAGGCGACCGCCGAGACCGTCGATGCGGACGGGTGGCTGCACACCGGCGACGTCGGCGAATGGGTCGAGGGCACACACGTGCGGATCGTCGACCGGATCAAGGACATCATCGTCACCGCCGGCGGCAAGAACATCTCGCCCAGCGAGGTCGAGAACTCGTTCAAGGCGTCGCCGTACGTCAAGGAGGCCGTGGTGATCGGTGACCGCCGCCCCTACCTGACCGCCCTGATCGGCATCGAGTACGACACCGTCGCCGACTGGGCCGCCCGGCGCAAGATCGAGTTCACCACCTACCGCGACCTCTCCAGCAAGCCCGAGGTGGTCGAGCTGATCGCCGGGATCATCCGCGAGGCGAACGAACGGTTCGCGCGCGTGGAGTCGGTGCGCAAGTTCCGGATGCTGACGAAAGAGCTCGACCATGAGGACGGCGAGCTCACCGCGACGCAGAAGCTCAAACGCGTCGCCTTCGCGGCGACCGTGCCGCACCTGATCGACGACATGTACGCCGACTCGACGGCGTACCCGGGTGCCGACCTGGGGAGGAACGGATGAACACCCTGCTGTCATCATTGGCGACCGGGCTCGGCCAGGGCGCGGTATACGCGCTGATCGCCGTGAGCTTCGTGATCATCTACCGGGCGACGGGCGTGCTCAACTTCGCACAGCCGGCGCTGCTGATCCTGGGCACCTTCGTCACCAGCGTCGCGGCCACCCAGATGGGGTTGCCGTTCGCGGTGTCGGCACTGCTGGCCATGACCATGGTCGGCCTGCTGTCGGTGGGTATCGAGCGCGTCGCGATCCGGCCGATGATCGGACGCCCGCCCTTCTCGGCCGCGCTCGTGACCGTCGGGCTCTTCATCGCGCTGCTGGTGGTCGCGTTCCGCCTGTTCGACTCGAAGCCGCGCACGGTCGGTGACCCCTGGCAACTGGCATCCGTCTGCCTCGGCGGCGAGACGACCGAGTCGTTCGGCGTCACCGGCTGCTCGGGCGGCGTGCAGATCTACGAGAACGCGATCGCCCGGTTCGTCATCTCGCTGGTCGTGATCGGCCTGCTGGGCTGGTGGCTGACCCGCTCGAAGATCGGTCTGGCGATGCGGGCGACGTCGCTGGATCAGGAGACGGCGCTGGCCCAGGGCGTCTCGGTGGGCCGCATGTTCTCGATCTCATGGGCGATCGGTGGGTCGCTGGCGGCACTGGCGGGCGCGCTGCTCGGAGCCAACGGCTCGGTGGTGCAGGCCACCGATGCGCTGTTCGCCCTCGTCGCGCTGCCGGCGATCATCATCGGCGGGCTCGACTCGCTCAAGGGCGCCGTGCTCGGCGGCCTGATCGTGGGTATCGCGATGGCGCTGACCAAGACGTACCAACCGCAGTTCGCCCCCTGGCTGGGCACGAACTTCGACAACGTCGTGCCGTACCTGCTGATGATCATCGTGCTGCTGGTACGCCCCTACGGCATCTACGGCACCAGGGAGGTGCAGCGGGTATGAACCAGTCATCGCGCGGCCAGTCACAGCTCAGCGCCGTGGCGCACCGACTCACCGGCTCGGCACAGGAGTACGACTTCGCCGGCGGCACCGGTCGCGTCTCGCGCGCCGTGCGGCGCGGGCGCCCGTCGCTGTACACCAGCTACACGGCCGATCAGGCGCTGCTGAACACCCCGGTCAAACGCTTCTGGTTCGTCGTGCTGCTGGTGATCGCGGTCGCCGCGCCGTTCCTGATCGCCGCCGACCTCACCTACCTGCTGACCATGGCCGTCGTGTACGCCATCGGCGGCATCGGCCTGAACCTGCTCACCGGCTACGCCGGACAGGTCTCGCTCGGTCACGCGTTCTTCCTGGGGCTCGGCGCGTACACCGCAGCAGTACTGGGCGGCGCCCCGGGCAACACCACGTGGGGGCTGGGGCTCGACCTGGCGATCGTGCTGCCGGCGGCCGCGGTGATCCCCGGCGTGATCGGCCTGATCGTAGCGCCACTGGCAACACGCGTACGCGGGCTGTACCTGGCCGTTCTCACCCTGGGGCTGCTGATCCTCGGCGAGCACCTGTTCAAGATCATGACGCCGATCACCGGTGGGCAGGGCGTCGGCCGCGGCGTGGCGCAGCGCACGCTGTTCGGCGCCGACCTATCGGCCACCTACGCGATCGGCCCCGTGATCGTCACGCCCGCGGCATCCCTCTATCTGCTCTGCCTGGTCTTGCTGGTGGCTCTGGGCTTCGCGGCACGCAACCTGATGCGCGGCCGGTACGGGCGCGCGTTCGCGGCCGTGCGCGATCGCGACATCGCCGCCGAGGTGATGGGAGTGAACCTGCTGCGCACCAAGACGCTCGCCTTCGCCCTGTCGTCGGCGTACGCGGGTGTTGCCGGTGCCCTGTTCTCGATGCTGATCGGACGCATCGCCCCCGAGCAGTGGAACCTGTTCCTGTCGATCGATTTCCTCGCCGTGATCGTCATCGGCGGCATCGCGACCATCTCGGGCACGCTGATCGGCGCCTGCTTCGTCGTACTCGTGCCGCGGCTGCTCGAAGAGCTCACCACCGTCATCCCGTGGATCACCGTCTCGAGCGGCGGCGTGCTGAACGTCTTCCAGCTGCAGACGATCGTGTTCGGTGTGCTGATCATCCTGTTCATCACCCTCGAACCCCGCGGCCTGTTCGGGCTGTGGGTGCGCGTACGCAACTACTTCAAGGCCTGGCCATTCTCGTACTGACCCGGCACCCACAACTGAACACCACACACAATCGAAGGAGCACAGCATGACCATGCGTCGAAGAGGCCGCGCGGCAGTGGCCCTTACCGCGGCAGGGCTTCTCGTCCTGACCGCCTGCACCCAGGTGTCGCCGGACGGCGACACCCCCGACGACACCGCAGACGGCGAGATCACCGTCGGCGCCGGCGTCACCGCCGAACCGTGTCCGGATGCGGTCAACGCCGACAACGGATGCATCTATCTCGGCGTCCTGTCGGATCTCACCGAGGGGCCGTTCGCCGCCCTCGCCGTACCGATCACCGACGCTCAGCGGGCGTTCTGGCAGAAGGTCAACGAGGACGGTGGCATCTCGGGGTACGACATCGATATCGACACGTACACGCGCGACACGAAGTACCAGGCGGCTGAGCACGCGGCCCAGTACCAGCAGATCGCCGGCAATATCGCCGGTATCGCACAGTCGCTCGGTACGGTCAACACCGAGTCGGTACTGCCCGACATGATCGAGCGCAGTCTGGTGACGGTGCCGACGTCGTGGTGGTCGGGCTACGCGTTCGATGACAACGACGGCGGTCTGCTTCTGGAGACCGGCTACTCGTACTGCACCGAGGCACTGGTGGGCCTGGACTGGTTCAGCGAGAACCACGACGCGCCCGCGACCGTGCAGGCCGTCGGCTACCCCGGCGACTACGGCGGGGACTCGGCTGAGGGCGTCAAACGCTGGGCCGAGGTGAACGGTGCGACCGCGCTCGAGGCGATCGGCACCGGCCCGAACCAGGTGGTCGGAAACCAGGATGCCGTCGTGTCGGCCGTGCTGGCCGGCTCGCCCGATGTCGTCGTGCTCGCCATCGGCCCGGCCGAGACGGCCGAGATCGTCGGCAAGCTGGCCGCGGGCGGATTCTCGGGGCGCTTCCTCGGGGCACTGCCCACGTGGAACCCGGCGCTGCTGGACTCGGCGGCCGCGCCCGCGCTGATCGGACTGTTCAACCACATGTCGCCCTATGAGAACTGGGACGGCACGAGCGCTGCGATGGACGAGATCCGCGAGTCGCTCGGTGGCGAGCTGCCCACCAACGGCGGGTACATCATCGGCTGGGGAATCGGGTATCCGCTGAAGGCGGCGCTCGAGGCCGCGGCTGAGGCCGGCGACCTGACGCCCGAGGGCATCGCGGCCGTCGTCGAGGGCCTGACCGTGGACTTCTCGGGTCTTCTGCCCGAACACACCTACGGCGGTGACCCGCAGGCCAACGCCAACCAGGCTGTGAACATCGGCACGCCCGATCCCGAGGTCGACCTCGGCATCCGCACGGTCGACAGCTTCTACACCGGCACGTCGTTCGACCAGACCGACTACTCGGCCGCCTGCGTCGCGACCGGCTGAGCGCGTCGCACCGAGGGGAGGCGGATGCCCGGCATCCGCCTCCCCTTTCCTGTGTCTTCGCGGTATCCGGCCCCGGGGTGCTGCGCACCCCGCAGAATGTTGCTCATGACCGACAACGCCAACGCCCCCACGCAGCTGCGCCTGATCATCGAGACCGACGACTTCGATACCGCACTGCGGTTCTACCGCGATGTGCTGGGGATGCCCGAGCAGCTCGCGTTCGCGACCGAGGGCGACGACCGCGTCGCGATCCTGCACGCCGGCATCGCCACGATCGAGCTCGCCACCTCGGCGCACGCGCGCAACATCGATGCCGTCGAGGGGGCGCCGCACTCCCCCGGCACCCTGCGTCTCGCTCTCGAAGTGGCCGACACCGAACAAGCGGTGGCGGATGCTCGCGACGGTGGCGCCGAGGTGATCGCCGAGCCCGTGCGCACGCCGTTCCAGAGTCTCAACGCGCGCGTGCAGGGTCCTGCCGGCTGGCAGGTGACGTTCTTCCAAGAGCTGGAAACGCTGCAGCAGCGCTCCGAACGAGAGGGCTTCGTCACCGACGACGAGCGTCCGCGATAGGTTGTCGCTCATGACAGACTCTTCTCCCGATCGGCGCAGCTCAGGACCGGATCTGATCGTGACCGGTCGCATCCGCACGATGGATGCCGACCGCCCAGAAGCCGAGGCCATCGCGGTGACCGGCGGCAGGATCACGGCGATCGGGACGACCGACACCATCCGCGCGCTCGCCACCGCCGACACCGAGGTGCTGACCGTCACCGACGGCGTCGTCTACCCCGGGTTCGTCGAACCGCACATGCACTACTGGGCGTCGGCGATGCAGCTCGACTGGGTCGACTGCAGTACGCGCGACGGCGCCACGTTCGACGACGTGCTGGCTCGTCTGCGTGAGGCGAAGCCGGCGCAGGGCGACTGGGTGCTCGGCCGGTTGTACGACCCCGCGCTCGTCGACGGCGAGCGCGAGCTCACGCGCGACGTGCTCGACGAGGTCAGCCCCGACCGCCCGATCATGGTGATGAACGCGTCGCTGCACTTCGCGTACGTGAACTCGGCGGCACTGGCCGCGGCGGGCATCTCTGAAGACGTCGAGGATCCCGAGGGCGGCACGTTCGGCCGCGACGACAGCGGGCGCCTGAACGGCAGCCTGGGCGAGATACCCGCCATGATGGCGATGATGCGGGTCGTGCCCCCGCTGAGCCAGGAGCGACTGCTCGACAACATCGTGCGCATCAATCAGCATGCGGCCGAACGCGGCTACACGCGCACGCACGACGCCGGCACGGGCCTGGCCATCGGCCCGCAAGAGGTCGACCTGCTGCTGCAGCTCGCGCCTCGCTTGGCGGGGCGTGTCACCTTCGCGGTGCACGACTACGCCATGGACGCCGCGATCGCCAACGGCCTGACGCCGTTCACCGGTGACGACATGTGCCGCGCGATCGCCTGGAAGATCATCAGCGACGGATCGAACCAGGGGCGCAGCGGTTTCCAGCGCGAGAACTACCAGGGACGCGACTTCCGCGGCGCACCGAACTACGACCACGCGGCGCTGGTCGACCGCATCCGCACGGCGCACGCGCACGGCTGGCAGGTGATGGTGCACGCCAATGGCGACGCCGCGATCGACGAGACGATCGACGCCTACGAGCAAGCGCTGGACGGGCGCAGCGGCATGGACCATCGCGATCGCATCGAGCACTGCTCGTTCGCGCACGCCGAGCACCTCGACCGGATGGCGGCGCTCGGGCTCAGCCCGAGCTTTCTGATCGGCCACCTGTACTACTGGGGCGATGCGTTCGAGGAGCGCATCGTCGGCGCCGAGAAGGCACAGCTGCTCGATCCGATCGCGGGCGCGCGACGCCGGGGGCTGCGCGTGAGCACCCACAGTGACTACACGGTGACCGACTTCGAGCCGCTGCGCGAGGTGCAGACGCAGGTCACCCGCATCCGCCGTGGCAGCGGGCTGCCGCTCAACGCGGCCGAAGCCGTCGACGTGCACACGGCACTGAAGGCGAAGACGGTCGACGCGGCCTGGCAGGTGCACGCCGACGACACGACCGGCACCATCGAGGTCGGCAAGTTCGCCGACCTGGTGGTGCTCGACGCCGACCCCGCCGCGGTCGACCCGAGCACGATCGCCGACATCACCGTGCAGCGCACGATCGTCGGCGGGCGCACCGTCTATCAGGCGTAAGAAGAGAGGGGCGGGCCCGGTGGGACTTCCGCCGGGGCACCGTTGGCTCTAGTGTGTGGCGATGGACACGCGCGCCGATGACCGCCCGCTCTCCGAACAATCCGACGCGGACTCCTCCCTCGCCCGGGTCGTCCGGTGGGAGGACCTCACCGCGTGGCCGCTGTTCGCCGCTGCGGTGGTGATGCTCGGCGCCTCGACCTGGGTCGTGGCGGTGCA
The DNA here is from genome assembly GCF_028747645.1 of Microbacterium esteraromaticum. NCBI lineage: Bacteria > Bacillati > Actinomycetota > Actinomycetes > Micrococcales > Microbacteriaceae > Microbacterium > Microbacterium esteraromaticum. The sequence goes on along the minus strand of NZ_CP118100.1, from coordinate 507,121 downwards.
GGACTCGTCGGTGCTGGCGCGTGCGGCCGCCGCACTGGTCGCGGTCCTGCTGTGGCTGGGCTTCATCGCCGACTACCTGGTGCGGCTCGCGATCGCGGGCGCTGCCCGACGGGAGTTCGTGCGTTCCCGAGTCTTCGAGCTGGTGACGCTCGTGCTGCCGTTCATCCGCCCCCTGCTGATCGTCGTCTACGTGTGGCGACTTCCGGTGTTCCGCTACGGCAGCCCCGCCAAGCAGCGCATCCGCTACATGGTCACGCTCACACTGTTCACCCTGATGTTCGTCTACCTCGCCTCGTGGGCCGTGTGGCTGGTCGAACGCAACGCCGCCGGCGCGACCATCCTGAGCTTCGACGATGCTCTCTTCTGGGGGTTCACCACCATCACCACCGTCGGATACGGCAACCTCGTGCCGATCACCGCACTCGGCCGCATCATCGCCGTCGGGCTGATGCTCGGTGGCCTCGTCGTGATCGGCGTGACGAGCGCGACGGTCGTCTCGGCACTCACCGATCGCATCCGCCAGGCCGCATCGCACGAGCCGCCCGCGCGGCCCACGCGGCGGGAGCGCAGCGAGTAGCCGAACCGCACGCGCCCGTTCGCCGGTCTCCATCGCTATCGTGTTGTGCATGCGCGACGCAGAGAAGCCCACGCAGCCGAGCACCAGCCCCTTCCTGAGCGTGCTCCGCCGGCTACCGGCGACCATCGCGTTCGTCGCGATCCTGCTGGCTTGCGGCATCGTCTCGCAGGGGCTCTGGCGACCGTTCGAAGACAGCGCGGCATTCGAAGCCGTGGCCTATGGCCTACCCGCGTTGGAGGCGGGACGCTGGTGGACGCCACTCACCGGAACCTTCTTCGTCGTGCAACCGCTGGTGTACATTCCCACGCTCCTCATCCTGTGGGGCTTCGCGGTGCTCGAGTACCTGCGCGGGTGGAAGGTCGCCGCGGCGTACTTCGCGATCGGCCAGCTCTTCGCGATCTTCACCTCCGCACTGCTGCTGTGGATGTTCGCACTCATTCCGAACTGGGCGTGGGCGGCAGAGCAGGCGGCGACCCTGGATGTGGGCCCCAGCGGCGGAGCGTTCGCCTGCATGGCCGCTGCCGCCGCACTGTTCGCGTCGCCCTGGCGGGTGCGGGTGCTTCTGCTGCTGATCGCCGTGGCCACGATCGGACTGCTGTTCCTGGGCACCGTCGCCGACCTCGAGCACGCGGTCGCGCTCGCTCTGGTCCTGCTGGTCGACCGCTCGCTGCACGTGCAGCGTGCAACCGTACGCGAGCAACGGTTCATCGCCTTCATCGGTGTGCTCGCGTTCGCGGCGATTCAGGTGATCTTCGCCTTCGTGCCCACCGACGGCCCCTTCGGCACCTCCGCACCGCTGGCCGGCCCGTGGTGGACGACAGCGGTCGAGACGTTGGTCGTCGTACTCATCGCCGACGGATTGCGCCGCGCACGTCGCTGGGCGTGGGTCGTCTCCCTCGTGCTGCTGGGCATCAACGCCCTGCTCGGCGTACTGCTGCTTGCGTTGCTCGCGGCCGCAGACCAGGCCGATGTCCACGCGGCGTTCGACGGTGGCGTGGCGCTGACGATCGCCACGGCGGGCGTCGCTCTCGCCGTATTCACCTACCTGGTGTGGGTCCGCGCCGCCTTCCCGCCGCGCCGCAGGCGCACGCTCTCTCCCGGGCACCCCACCGACCACGACGAGACGAAGAAGCTGCTGCGCGCCCATGGTGGCGGCACGCTGTCGTGGATGACGACGTGGGAGGGGATGTCGACGACCCACACCGAGCACGGGTCCGTCGCGTATCAACAGCGCGCCGGTGTCGCGCTGGCCCTCGCCGATCCTCTCGGCCCAGAAGAAAGGCGCGCCGCGTCGGTCGCGGAGTTCATCGACGACGCCGAGCGTGCCGGCCTCGCACCCTGCTTCTTCAGCGCCGGGGAGGCCACCCGCGCTGCCGTTCCTGCGACGTGGCGCAGTCTCGTCGTGGCCGACGACACCATCGTCGACCTGCCCGGCCTGGAGTACACGGGCAAGCGATGGGCATCCATCCGCACCTCGATGAACCGGGCCGGACGCGAAGAGATGACGTTCCGCATGTCGACGCTGCGCGACGAGTCGTGGGGCGTGCGCGCGCAGCTGCATGCGATCTCGGAGATGTGGGTCGGCGACAAGGGGCTTCCCGAGATGGGCTTCACCCTCGGTTCGCTGGAGCAGGCCGAAGACCCCGAAGTGCGAATCGCCCTCGCGCTCGCTCCCAACGGCGACGTCGACGGATTCCTGTCGTGGCTGCCGGTCTACGGCGAGGGTCGGGTGCGCGGGTGGACGCTGGATCTGATGCGTCGCCGCGACGGAGGGTTCCCGCCGGTCATGGAGTACCTCATCGGCATGTCGGCCGCTCACTTCCGCGACGAGGGGGCCGAGATCCTGTCACTGTCGGGTGCGCCGCTGGCGCACGAGTACCCGCCGGATGCCCGAGTGATCGCCGATCTCAGCGACAAGCTCGCCGACATGCTCGAGCCGGTGTACGGGTTCCGGTCGCTGCACCGCTTCAAAGAGAAGTTCCATCCCCGCTACGAGACGCTCTACCTGCTCTACCGCGACGAGGGCGATCTGCCGCGGATTGGACTCGCGCTCACGCGCGCGTTCCTTCCGGATGCCACCGCGCGCCAGTTCGCCAGCGCAGGCCTCGAACTCGTTCAGCGCGGCGGTGAGCATCAGTGAGGCAGATGAAGAGAGCCCCGAGGACCGAAGGTTGAATTCCCTCCGTCTCCGCCAGAAAAGCCCCGGTTGTCCTGCCGTAGTGATTCACTCAGCAACGCGTTCGAGCCACACAGCTTCACTCTCAGGATCGCCCGCATTGGAGCCGGTTGGGAGGACGAAGGCTTCGATGGACTGGACCCCGTCCTTGTCTCGATAGAAGTACAGACTCCAACTACAGCCTTGTTCACTGTCTGTCAGGTAGGCGATGGCCGCGTACGGCATGCCACTAAGTGACTCCCAAACGCCCTCATAATCGACGAGCGTCGAGTAGTCGAAGTCCCCCCAATCCTCGGGACGATCACTTGCACAGAAATCGGGTGACCAGTCCTCCGCAACAAATATCCCATTCGGTTCAAAGCTCAGTTTCGAGGCAACGGGCAGGTTCACAGCAACCCACGCACCCTGAACGTCGCTCGACTGCAGAGTTTCGTCAAACTGCTTCGTTGAAGCGCACCCTGCGAGCAAGACTCCACAGAATGCGAGCACCAAGAAACGTACCGTCGGAGCTTCTCTCACCACGTCACAGTCTCCTGCCACGTGAAATAGGTCGTGACTTCAGAGAATCCTCCGGTGCGACCCGGAATCGCGCTGGCTAGATCACGAATCGGAGAGAGCAACGAGCCCAGGCTTATGACATTCTCTGCCTGGATCTGCACGACGACCGAATTGGCGGTCACACTTTCAACTACCGTTGCGGTGTAGGTATGCGAGCCGATGGCAGCCAATGACCGAGCACTGTCCGTTGCGTTTCCCCAATTGCCCATCGTCTCGATGTCATTTGCAAACAGCGGGTTATCAGCGTTGGGTTTGCCGGCCGCATAGTGCCACCTCTCCGGTGCGTTTCCCACACTCAGATTACTCCGGAGTATGTTTCGGTAGTCTTCTGCTGCTGCGGAGTCACGCAGCCCCTGGGTGATCCTCGAGCCGCCTCCGAACGAAATTTGCTGTGGAAGGCGGCCGGTCGCCCAACTGTAGAGCAGGGCACCCTGTTCTGTGCCGATGATGCTCCCCCCCTTCTTGGCAACGGTCCCTACATCACGAAGAAACTTTCGGGATTCAGGCATCAAAGCCCTGTTCTTCGAAGAAGAAATCATAGATTTACCTCTTCGAACCCATTCTTTCCCGACGCCCATCGCGTGGTTGTAACCCGGGGCCACCACGTATGGCGTCGTTCTGCCGCCGCATCCACAGTCGACCTTGAACGCAAGACCACTCGGGTCGGTGTAGGTGGTGGGGTTGTTGCCGGAGTAGGCGTACCCGGTGTTCTGCTGCGGGAGATTGGAGTCGATGATGGGGTCGACGCTGGTGAACTTGCCCAGCACAGCGTCGTAGACGCGCGCGCCGACGGTGGTGAGCTTGATCGACGGCGTGACCGGCATGTTCATGTATCCGGTGCCATCGCCCCAGTTCTGCGCGGTACCAGTGAGGGGCACCCCGAAGGGATCGCGATAGGACTGCACCGTTGCACCCGAGGTCGCATTCGTGGTCACGTCGACGGTGCCTTCGATGTTCGTGAACAGCCAAGACAGCGTGTTCCCGGGAGTCCCGGTCTTGGCGTTTCGCTGCGCGACGGGCTTGCCGCCGGCAGCAGCGTAGGTCCGATACCCGGCGACGACCGTCGAGCCCTTCGCCTGCGTCAACACAGTATCCCCCAGCAGCAACATCGCACCGCTAGTCGCCGACACACGCAGCAACAGCGTTCCAGATGCGTCGTACACGTTCGACACCGACTCCGCTCCCGCGGTGATCGTGGCTGGCTTCCCGACGTCGTTGAACGTCAGGGTCTGGCCTGGACGCGTGGTCTGGTTGCCGGCGGCGTCGTACCCGTACGATCCCGCGCCGGCGCCGCCGGTGACCGTGAAGACAGCGTGCGGGCGGGCGTCACCAGCAGCGGGGTAGGCGTACGTGCTGGTGGTCGTGGTCCCTGCCGTGGTGGTTGACGTCATCGACGTGCGGTTCCCCGTCTCAGTGTCGTACGTGTAGTCGTGCCAGTACGGTGCCACGCCTCCCAGCGCCCCGGCGGACGGTGTCGCTGTGCATGCCGTCGACGCGTTCGGCGTCCATGCCCGCGTGAGCTGCCGCAGTCCGTCATAGCTGAAGCACGCCTTCTGCGTCTTCGCAGACGGATACGCCGCGGTGCTCGACGAACTCGTCACGTTGCCAGCCAAGTCCCGCGTGTACGCGCGGCTCGCGACATAGTGCCCTGTGTTCGCAAAGACGGCATTATCGAGCACACTCGTCACATCCCCGGTTGCCGGATCATAGCCATATGTCGAGTATCCGCCATTGCCAGACAGGTACCTGTTGAACTGGGAAATCTGTCCGGTGGGCGTGTAGATCGTCGCATTGAGCACCGACGTGACACCACGCACGCTCGAGAGCCTGCCCCACGCGTCGTACCCGTTCCGGACGACCTCGGCCGGCAGCCCGCCTGCGGCCGGCAGGCTCTTCGTCGAGAGCGAACCGTCCGCGAAGTAGGAGTACGAGACCGCATAACTCGTCCCAGCGAATGCGGGCGCCCCGGCCGGGATCGCCGTGGTCGTCTTCGTCGGGTTCCCCATCACGTCGTAGGTGTTCACGGTGGACGTGTACGCCAGGCCGGGGGTACCTGCCGTGGACCCGCTATAGGACGTCGTCGTCGTCACGAAGCCCTTCCGCACCGTGTCATACGTCCATGCTGACAGCTTCGCTCCCGATGCGGTGCCGGCGTACGTCGCCGTCTTCCGATTCAGGTTGTCGTATGTCGTGGTGATGGTCTTTCCCCGCGCATCCGTACTGGTCAGCTGGTTGCCGAGGAGGTCATACGTCGCAGTGGAGTCCCCTGAATCCGGGTCGGACTGAGAGGTCTTCTGCCCGAGGATGTTGAATCCCCACCGCCACTCGTTGCCCGCGGGATCGGTCATCGACGTCATCCGCCCAGCACCGTCGTACGCGTACGTCGTCGCCTGCCCGGTACCCGAGACGGTGCCGTTCAGGTATTGCACGAGCTTCGTCTTCTGGCCGAGGGAGTTCGTGTACACGCTCTGCGCGGTGCCGCCCGTCGGAGGCAGGAAGTCCGTCCGGTCAGCGCCGGGGTAGGAGGTCACAGTCTGCGACGTGTCCGTGCCAGTCGAGCGCAGCACCGCCTTCGTGACACGGCCGATCTGGTCGTAACTGGTGACGACCTGCGACGGAATCGCGTTCGGGTTGTCAGGGACGAAGAACTCCTTGGACGGGTTCACTGAAGCTGTCCAGTACTTGTTGTCGGCCCAATAGGCGCGCCCCAGGGCATCAAAACTCGTCGTGGCCACGGCGGCGCCGCCGCCTTCGACGGATTCCTGCGTCTGCACAGACCGGCCGAGGCCGTCGAACAGCTCGAACGTGGTGACGTTGCCCCCGCCGGTGAGCCTGGTCGTCTGGACGGAGTTCACCGCAGTCTGGGACAGCGTGTACACGTACGACATTGACGGCGCGGTCGGATTGGCCGCCTTCGGCTGAAGCGGCAACCACACCTTGCTGATCCGTCCCAAGGCATCCGTGCTGATGGAGGTCGTGGCACCGTTCTGGTCCACGATCTGCGACTCGGCACCAGTGGACGGGTCATATGTTCTCGTGGTCACCCAGTTGAACGGCGCCGTGTTCTTGACGGTGGATCCAGTCATCGGCAACGCCACCGATGGGGTGTACGCACTCGTACTCGTGCGTCCCATCGCGTCGGTAGCGACCAGCGTCCGGCCCAGCGCGTCGTACGTGCTGGATGTCACCGGCGCCCAGTGCGCCGTCATGCCGTCATATCGGTCGACTTGGGTTGTCAATGTTGGCAGGCCGCGCGTGGCAGCAGCCCCCCACGCGGCACCGTCATAGACCGTCTTCACGTCGCTGACATGGTCACGCGGATACTGCGCGGCGCCGAGGCTGTCGCACGCGACGGCAACCGTGCGCTGCTGACTGGGAAGACCGATCAGCCACGCGGTCGTGTTGGGAGCGGCGTAGCTGGTGGATGTGCACGTCGCCGGGGCATCCGAGGGGTCAGTCGACACCGTCAGCGGATACCCGTAGGTGCTGTCGAAGGTGGTGGCCGTGTCGACCGTGCGGGTCCCGCCGGTCGAGGTGGGTTCGGTGACGACGGATCGGGCATTCCGCACGATCCTCGCTTTCAATGCTCCCGCGCTAGCGGTGACCGGAGAGGCCCACGGTGTGTTCACGTTCGTGCTCACGACCGATCCGCCCACGCCAAGGAGCGTCTGCTGCTTGTAGACCATCCCGCCGAACCAGCGCTCGTCGGCGATGCTGGCACCTGCCACGTTCACGGCTTTCGTGCCACCTGACGCGGCAGCGCGGTCACCGTTCATACCCTGGTAATAGGTACTCTTCGTCACCTTCTGCGCCGCGGGAGCTCCTGAGTCACCTTCTCGAACCTCCACGGTGTCCACACCGGCAAACACATTCCAGGTTCGGCTGGCAGTGGGAACCATGGGGCTGTCGTTGTATCGCCAGCGGGGAGTGCCGTACACGAACTTCGTGTACATCGGCTTGCTCAGCGCGCTACCCGTGGTCGCGTTCACGGTCATATCGGAGACCGGGTACTTGTGGAACAGGTCCGTTTGCGCGGGCAGCGGAGGCGTGATCTCCGGCACCCAGCGTTGCGGGAAACACCACTTCGTGTTGGATTCGGGCGCGGCGAGGATGGTCGATGCCTGCTCCGGTGTGCACTGTGCGCCCTGATAGTTGACGCTGATCACCGCACCGAGTCCGGTCTTGATGGAACTGAGGCGCCACTTCACCAACGGAGCGACACCGTCGTACACCCAGACACGGTTCTGCATCGACGTTCCATAGAACACCGTGGCCGGCTCAGAAATCGCCGCCTGACCACCCGCGGTACCACTGCGCTGCACCTTGGCGAGCCACAGGGCCGGGCTCGTCCCGTCACCCGTTGCCGGAAACGAGTGTGAGAGCGTCCACGTGTTCACCGTCTGGTAGGCGGTGCCGACCTTCACGAGGGACTGCACCGTCGCAAGACGCCCGTTCGTGAAGAACGTGGGTGAGATCTGCGACGTCGTCGAGCAGGATGCGGCCATGCACTGCTGATCCCACGGCACATCCGGATATGCCGACGGCGTCGTCGGTACCGTGGCCGAGCCGGGAGCAGCAACTGTGCAGGTAGCCCCGGAGGTGTCCGAGCAACGCCCCTTGGAGTCGTAGTTGAATTTCACCTGATAGCCGGCAGCGTTCGCGCCGTAGATGTTACTGGCGCGCAGGCCGTAGTCGATTCGTGCCAACACACCACCTCGGACGTATGCGGTCGCTCCGCTACGGTTCTTGGCGTACTTGTTCGCCTCGGTCGTGTAGTACAGGGCTTGCGCGTTGCCGTGCACGTCGACGATGTAGTCGAGGTTCCACCGCCACGCCTGCGTGCAGGACGAAGCAGCGAAGGTGGAGGCGTGGCACGGCTCCCCGGTGTCGTTGCCGAATACCGGCACCGTCCATGTGGAGTTGGTCACCGCGTTTCCCGTTGCCCATCCGGGCAGCCGCTGCTTGCCGAAGTAGTACTGCGTGCCGTCGGTCGTGGTCATCCGCCAACACTCGGACGAATTCGTACCGTTGGTGCATCCACTCCCCCCGCTGAGCAGCTCAAACCGTGTGCCGTCGTCGTTCTGCAGCCGATACACCGCGGACGCGCCGATCTTGACCAGCGGCCCTGAGTGTCCGGCGAACGACACGGTGGCGTTGTCAGACTTCCAGCACAAGTCGCCAGAAGTGTTCACCGACCCCGATGCTCCGTCATCCAAGGAGCATGGCACGTAGGTGCGCTCGATGAACCCGGTCGCAGACAGTTCCCACCCTTCGCCGACGACCGAGGGCTGGTTGTTGCTTGAGCCCGTGAGCCCGTCCACAGCCTGCGAGTTGTATGCCAGACCCAAGTCCGGCACCGGGCCGACGCCCGGATCTGTCACCGCCATGTCGTACGTCCAACTGAACGCGCCGGTCTGTTCCGTGACATCCCAGCTCGACGAGTCTTTAAGGGGCGTGGCGGAGTAGGTCCCCGCACCGTTCGCCGCCGTCGGACCGGATGCAGCAACGAGCATCGTGGGCGCGTCCGAGACCATTGGTGTCAGCACGACGCCGTCCTTCGACTGCACGGAGGCCACCGGAGTCGGTTCTGCCTCGTGGTCCCCGACCGGTACCTGGATCCATTGGATGCGACTGGCGTAGTCGGCGCCGAATTGCCCCAACATCAGCTCGTCCGGAACTCGCACACCGACCGGCGCAGCCGAATCCTCTCCACCGTCTGCTCGAGTGAGCTCAAGCGCGAGCCCCTGCACATCGGCCTTTGCCGATTGTTCTGTGGAGAGGAGCTCCACCGTGACCGACTCCACGGGTGCTTTCGCATCCCCGCTGGTTGCCACCTCGATACCTGTGTCGCCGACGGCCTGCCACATACCAGTCACGGTGGCGCTGGTGGCCCCCTTCGCCCCCTTCGTCTTCGGACCATCGACGGCGTCGTCCGGGGTCTTCACTGTGACGGGCTTGGCACCCTTGAGCGCCTTTGCCTTCGGCGGCTTCACCGAATCAGAGGACTTCGGTTCTGCCCCCTTCCCCAGCGCCGACTGTGACGACCCCGGAACCGGATCTTCGAACTGCGGCTTCGGGTTCGTCGGTACCGCAGCGGCAGACGCAACCATCGGAACGCTGACGAGCACACTAGCCGCCAAGGCTGCACAGGCAAGGACACCGATAGCCCGGGAACGGGGGTTACGCAACATCGCGTCGTCCAATCTCAAGAACGAAAGAATCGAATGGGATGGTGAGTCAGAACGGGGTACCGAATTGGCTCAATTCGTACAGCTGGTTGGACGTGAGCACCGCCGGCACGATTGCCGGATTGGTGATCATCCCGTAGAAGCGGGAGCTGTCGGGATCCGGGGCAAGCTGGAGGGCACTGTTCGCCGTCCAGTCACCACTTCCGACCTTGTGTGGGGTGACTGCCGTCGGAGTCGCCTTGTCGCCAATCACCAGCCGTAGCTGCTGATTTGCAGTGTCCAGAATTCCCGTGAGAAGCACCCACTTCCCGCTCACTGCGGCCGACGCAGCAGTCGCACACCCTGACACGAGCGTGGCATCCTCCCCGGATGCAGCGGTCCCGGTGATACAGAACGCGTACTTTCCACCCGCCAGCTTCAACTGCACGACCCCCGAAGCGGCTGTCCCCTGCGACATGATGACCTGATTGCGTGTTGCGTTGTCGGGCTTGACCCACAGGCTCACCGTGAAGCTGTTCTCCGCGTTGAGAGGCGCCGACCCGGTTCCGATGGTCGAGCCGGCAGCACGACTCTGCGCCTTGATCACGGGAATCGCGCCGAGCTGTGCGTCCACGACATCCGTCACGGACTTGTCCACAGACGCCGGAAGGGACAACGACAAGGCACTTGCACCACCGCCCGGATTCGCGTCCGAGATGGACGTCGGTAGCGGGCTGCTCTCCGACGACAGCGACCACATATGGCCATTGCTCGTTCCCGCACCGACAGCAGCAGGCGTACCGTCCGACACTCGATACAACGGCAACGCCTTGGCGACCGAAACATTGCCCGCGCGGTCATACGCTGACACCCACAATGTGGAGAATGAGTCGGTCGGCGCTACCGTGATGGTCGTCGCCGACTTGCACGCGAAACGCACCGCGCCCGAGCGCTTGTTGCAGTCCGGCATCGCTGCCGTCCGAGCAATCGCCACCGGGCTCGGCTGAGCCGCAGCATTTGAATCGAAAGCGGAGTACTGCACCCAGTACTGGTACCCGAGCACATCCGCAGCGCTCGTCAGGTTGACCGTGACCGGCTTTCCGACTTCGAACGTTGTCGCGCTGGTCGACAGCCCCGGTGCTGCCGGCGCCGTATTATCGACGACGAAGTAGCAGAAGCTCGTGAACCCGCTCTGCAGCCGGGTATCGTTCGCCAGCGCCCGCCACGCGTAGGTCTGCCCCTCTGCCAGGCCCGTGAACGTACCGCTCTGCGTCCCCTGCGCAACCGCCGGCCGCGCCACCTTCTGCACGGGGTTGGACAGATCTGATGACTTGTAGACGTAGAAATCAGTGCCGACGTTGCCCGCGTCAGGGTCGGTGGACTTCACGCTGACTGTGACCTGTGGGCCGGGGACCCCGACTGCGGTCGCGGCAGTCGCGGCGCAAGGCCTCGGCGGTGCGGTCATCGTCTGTGCGGTCGGAACGTTGGGGCGGGAATTGTAGCTGACTTTCAGCGTCGCATCCCTGCTGTAGTGGCGGCGGGAGGGGGCATTCGGGTCGGCGTAGGTGACGGCGAATTGGATCAACGATGCCCCGACTTTCGCTTGCACGCCCTTGGTGACATTCCAGTTCACGTTCAGGGCTGCCGACCCGCAATCCGGTCCGGTCCACGTCGCCTGCAGGGGTCCACTCCACCCGGCCGTGCCCGCGGCGTTCCACGACTGCTCCTGGTTCCAGGTGAACCCGGCGGTCTTCGGACCGAACGTGTGGATGCCGATAGCCTTTGCGCCGCACGCGTTCACGCTCAGCTGTCGGGTGTTCAGATGCGCCGCGATGATCTGCTTGCCCGCCAGGCCGCTGATCGGCACCTGGAAGAACATGTCGGATCGATACTGCTGATAGATCCCCACACGCAACCGGTCAGAGACACCGGCGCTCAGGTAGGACTGGTTCGGATAGGCCGCATCCGTATACCAAGACGCCGATTCACCCGAGGACCAGTCCGGGTCCACGAAGATCGGGTACTGCACGGTCGGCGCCTCCACGCGCTCCTGCACAGCCGCCAGAGACTCGCCGATGTCCATTTTGACGCTGTTCGTCGTGACCTCGTGCTCGACCGGCATCGGCGGAGCTTCCCCACCCGGCTCACGGTACGTTCCCCCTTCGGAAGAGTCCCACCACAACGGCTGACCGGCCACCAGGTCCGCATCATTCGGAGTGGCGGCGCCGGCAGGATCGGCGACGACCGTGCCTGCAGCATCCTTCGTCAGCGTTGCGCCGCCTATGGCAACGTGCAGGCTTTCCAGCGGCGCTGAAAGAGCTGCCTCCTCTGACCACACCACGTAGATCGATGCCATGCCCGTCTTCGTTGCCGCGAGCTTTAGATCGACGCCGGGGAACACGGCCTCGTAGGTCGCCGTATCGCCTTCGACGGTCGGGGTCGGCAGGTCACCATACGGCCATGTTTCTGACACCCAATCGCCCGAGGCCGACTGGACCTGCGCCAGCGCATCCGACCCTCCAGTGGAGAAACGCACCGGCACCGCAGATGCTTCCGGCACCAGCCACTCACCGTCGCGGACGAGATCGGTGTCGACTGGCACCCACGCACCATCCTTCTCCGCGCGCACAGGCCTCGTCGCCACCTCGTACTGCATCGTTCCGTCTGGCATCGCGGAAGTGAGCTCGGTGGGTGAAGTCATCTCGTCAACAACGACCGGCTCACCGGTCGCTTCCGCCTCGGCCTGTGCCGCCGCAATGGCCGCGTCAGGGTCAGCGGTTGCAGTCGCCACTTGACGACCCGCGGCCGTCTGCATGGCACCGGCCGGCGACGCCGTCGCCGCGCCCGCCGAAACCACTGCGCCCGCAACCAGTACGCCAGTGCAGGCGATCCCCAGCACCGCACGCAGACCCCATCGGAGCCGGTCACCGGACCCCATTCCTGAAACAAGACTCATGCGTCGGAACGTACTCGCGCGCCATTCAGCAAACCAAGAACAAACTCTGTGCTGATTCACCGCCCCGACCATGTCCACCCATCCCGGCGAAGCGCATCAAGACGAGAGTGGGCATTACCATCCCCATCGCGACGACGCCTCCTTTGCGACGAGAAGCCGTCAAGATCCCTGCACTTGACGAAGCTTCGCGCGTCCGCATCACTGTGGCGCCGGCATTGCCGCGCTCCACGACCATCACTGCGACCACAAGCCCTACCGGTCCAGATACCTGGAGTTCTCTCTGATTCACGGCGGCCGCGACCACGGCACGAGCGAGCCGATCCGGCCCACTCAGGAAGTTATCCGACAGGGCGGCACCAGCTCTCGCGCCATGCGTTCTCTCCTGCCGGCCTGGCAAATGTGGAACCTTTAGCTCGATGGCGGACATATCGTCATATGAGGGCTATCGACTCCGACACACTTCGCCAGAGATGCCTCGCGTTGGTCGAGGAGCATTATCGTGATGCGCACGTCAGCCCGACGTGGTTGGCCCGCACCTTGTATGTGTCGCGACGCCAACTGGACAGAGCGTTCGTCGAGGGGGCCAGTGTTGCTGAGATCCTCGCGAGACGGCGTCTACGGCAGGTGCTCGTCGTCGCTGCACTGAACGTCCCCGTCCCGATGTCCGACATAGTGACCAGTTGTGGATACTCGACGTACGAGACGTTCCGTGCGCAGTGCCACCGGTACTTGAAGCGCAGTCCGCGTGCGGCGCGTGCTCACTTCACCAGTGTCCTCCGCATCAGTCCCGCGCCGACGCAGGCGGCCTAGGCTCCACTGGCCCCGGTAGCCGCGTACATGCCGCGGCGTTCCAGGGGGGACTACAAGGATCTAGACTTCGTAGGAGTGGTCGGGCTGTCACGCCGGCCGTGAGTTCGAGGTGAGATCGTGCAGGACGCTGCTGCCCAAGGCCCCCAGGGTGACGGAGAACTCCTTTTCCGCCTCTCGCGCGGCGATGAACCGGCATACCGCCTGTTACACGATAGACATCAAGCAACTGTCTTCCGAGCCGCACTTGTTCTCATGCGAACGACTTGGGATGCAGAAGAAGTCGCTGCGACGGCGTTCTTCGAGCTCTGGCGAAAGCGCGACAAGGTCCGAGTCGTCGATGGGTCCGTGCTTCCGTGGCTGCTGGCTACGACCTCCTACGTGGCGAAGAACAGTCTTCGAGCTCGCCGCCGCTACCAGCGCCTCCTGAATCGAATTCCACATGACGAGGACGTATCTGATCATGCGGACAATGTGGCACGGGCGATGGACACGCTAGAGATATCCGCTCAAATACAACAGGCTCTCTTGGAGCTGAACCAGCGGGAGGCCGGCATCGTCATGCTCTGCATCGTTCGCGAGCTGCCAACCTCCGAGGCGGCCGTCGTGCTGGGCATCCCAGAGGGCACAGTGAAGTCGCGTCTGTCACGCGTGAAGGCACGACTGCGCGGCAGACTGGATCACCTCGCGCCGACAGCATCGGAGATGAGAGCATGACCCGCAAGGCAGACGGCATGCCTCACCATGACGTGGTGCAGGACCTTCTCATCGAGCAGATGCGGCGTGATCTCTCGCGCGTCCCTTGGTGGAAGACGCTATGGGGCCGGTTCTCCATTGCCAGCGGGGCACTGCTTATCGTCGGGCTGGGAGTCGCCGCCGTGGTGATCCTCGAAGAGCGCCCTGTCAACGAAACCAGCATTGTGCACTGCATGGAGCGTCCTCGGCTCAACGCCGACGGGACGCTGTCCGGCGCGGCGGTCAGTATTGCCACGCCAGACGGCGTCGTCGCCATCGAGGATGCCGAAGCTGTATGTACTCAGATGTGGGAGTCTGGCGCGTTCGGCGAAACCGATCCGTTGTCACCGAGTCCGGCGCCAGGGGTCGCGCCCCAAGAGTTCACCATCTGCGTCACAGACGACGGCGAGGCCGCTGTGGCCCCGGGGCTTATCGAGTGCTCGGTCCTCAAGCTGCACCCTCATCAACCGAACGTGCCTTTGGGGCGGTAGACGATGGACGAGGTCTTGGCTGCCATCGAACCCAAAGTGGAGCAGTACGGTGCGCAGGTCAGCACAGTTCCGGCATAGTTCGCGCCGTCGTACTGCGATGACCAGCAATTGCTAACACCTTCCGCGGAGCGGATGTTGTTGTTCCAGCTGGACGCGAGACTCGGGAACCCATACGTAACGCCATAGCATCCCGTGCCAGTGCCCCAGTGAATAAGCACCGAACCGGTGCGGGACGTCCCCGTCCACGCCTTGCCGATGGTCACCGTCGCAGCCGCCGCCATCGCGGACTGACCCACAGCCGGCTGAAGCTGCTCGACATCGCCCGGCGCCCCATCCGCGATGAACCGCTCGGCCTCCTCGAGGGTGTCAAAGCAGGACACGACCGTGGGGACGGCCTCTGGCATCATTTCACCTTCGGGCACAGCGACTCCACCAACAGTGCAAGCCACGGGCTCGCCTGTAGCTGACGTCGATGCGAAAGCTGGCGTGGGGATTACTGCTAGCGCTAGAACGAGCGCTGCGGAAGCGGACAAGGTACGCCAGAGCATGGGAAGCTCCTCCGATAGGGATTGGGGTCGTTTCGGTATGTCCAGACTCCATCGAGTAGTTCCTGGCAATAATGCACCGCCCGCGCAGTTCCCCGGAAACACGGGGAACCTCCCACCTCAACTTGGCGCATTCTCTGTAGTTCACGACGCTCAACAACCTACGCTTGGAGGCGTGCATCGTGCAGGGACGGGTCACACCTAGTCTGAATGCTCTGAGGGGACCGGAAAGAGGAAACTGCCGCGCAAGTCTGTCCCCGTCCGACTTCGATGACAAACCTCGTACGCGGCGCGAAACGCCGTCGGCCCGGAGTGGTGACCGCGCCTGCGGAGCCCGCTCCGATGAGGCTGGATCGCGCAAACCGATCGCCAGGGCCGCCTGTCCCGCCTCAGCCGCTTAATGCCATCATGAACACGACCGTCGCGCGGGCGGCGTGACTAGAACTGTCACCTATCCGTGCAGCAGTCCCGCGTAGATCTTGAGCCCGTCGAAGGAACGAGCGCGATAACGGCAATGCTAGCTGTAGTTCCTCGGGAGGTTGTGAACGCGTGACATAGAGAAGACCTCCGGCAAGGATGTGGGTGACCACACTCCAGAATCAGTGCGCCTACGGATAATCGCACTGCGCGACGAACTCACCGCGCGGGGACTGGACGCCGGAGCCGACACCATCGCCGCGCACCTCTCACGCGAGAAGACCCGCCTGTCCCGGACCACGATCTGGCGTATCCTCACCGCCACCGGAAAGGTCAGCCCGCAACCCCAGAAACGACCCCGCTCATCCTGGCGCCGATTCGCCGCCGACCGCCCTAACGAGCTCTGGCAATCCGACTTCACCCACGTCACCCTCACCGATAACGGCGTGGTCTACACCACCCGCCTCGCCCGCGGCGGACGCGGACGCGGAGACGGCGCCGGCAACGGCAACGGCTTCGAAACCCTTCTCGCCGGCCTCGGGATCACCCAGAAGAACGGCAAGCCCTTCAATCCCACCACCCAAGGCAAGATCGAACGCTTCTGGCAGACCCTGAAGAAATACCTCCACGCACATCCCGCCGCGTCCCTGACACAACTGCAAACCACGCTCGACACATTCCGTGACTACTACAACAACACCCGCCCGCACCGCGGCATCGGACGCCGAACACCCGCCTTCGCCTACGAGCTCATCCCGAAAGCGGCCCCCACCCGACCCGCCGACCCAAACATCTGGCGCGTCCGCTACGACACCATCGACAACGACCGAAAAATCACCCTGCGCCGCTCAGGACGACTCCTCCACCTCGGCATCGGACGCGCCCACGCCCGAACCGAGATCATCTGCCTCGTCCACAACAGCAACGCCACCATCATCACCCTGAACACCGGCGAACTCATCGCAGAATTCACCCTCGACCCCACCAAGAACTACCAACGCAAAAACGGCTGAACCCCCGAAAACCGGGGGTTCAGCCGTTCGCGATGTCTGAGACATCACACCGCGGAGACGGAGGGATTTGAACCCTCGGTCCCCTTGCGAGGACTCCACCTTAGCAGGGTGGTGCACTAGGCCTGACTATGCGACGTCTCCGTGCGTCCGTTCCGAAGAGTGGACGCGCCTAGCCATCATAACGGTTCGCCGGGCCAGTCACGAATCGAGCACCGCGGCACTCGACGAACGAGCGATCAGCTCGGGCCGAAAGCGCACACTGCCAGCGCTACCCGGAGCTTCGAGTTCCTTCAGCAGCAGGTCAACGGCGGTCCAGCCGATCAGGCGGGCAGGCTGACGCACCGAACTCAGGGGCACGACGGCAGCCGCAGCGAAGTCGATGTCGTCGTATCCCACCAGGGCGATGTCGTCGGGCACCCGCACCTGCGACCCGAAGCTCAGAGCCTGCAGCAATCCGACCGCGAGCAGGTCGTTCGCCGCGAACATGGCATCCGGCCGATCCGCAGCATCCCGCGCCACGAGCGCCTCTCCAGCAGCGCGCCCCTGCAGCACCGTCAGCGACGGGCGCTCGATCACCTCCAGCACTGCATCGTCGACCTCGGCCACGGCGTCACGCGCACCCTGCAATCGGTCAGCGACCTGCCGCACCGACGACGGTCCGCCGACGAACGCGAGGCGCCGACGGCCGGCGGCGAGCAGATGCGCCGCAGCAAGTCGACCACCCTCGACGTCGTCGACCGACACCGACGGAAATGCGCCACCACGATCCTCACGGTCGACGAGCACGGCCGCCATACCCCCGGCATCGAGGCGGTGCAGCACGGCGAGATCGTCGGATGCCGGCGTCAGCAGCACTCCGTTGACGCGCTGCTCGAGGAACAGGTCGAGGTAGGCGCCCTGTCGCTGATCGCTCTCGTCGCTGTTGCCCAACAGCACGGTCATCCCTGCTTCGGCGGCGCGGTCCTCAGCCCCGCGGGCGACCTCGGCGAAGAACGGGTTGCCGATGTCGGGCACGACGAGGCCGATGCTGCGACTGCGCCCCGCGCGCAACTGGCGTGCCGCGTCGTTGCGAACGAACCCGAGCTCGTCGATGACCCGCTGCACGCGCTCAGCCGTGCGAGGCGAGACCAGCTCGGGCCGATTGAGCACGTTCGAGACGGTCCCCACCGAGACGCCGGCCGCAACGGCAACATCCTTCACGCCCACTGCCATCCGTCTTCCCCCTCCACCGCGGCCTCCCCACACGCTACTCGACAGGCTTTCCACCCGCCGCGCACAACGGTTTTGACTTCCCCGATACGGGCACCTAGAGTGCTCTGAAACGATTCAGACACGCCGGACTCAACGAGGAGATTCACCCATGCCCCGCGTCGCCTTCCAACTGCAGGTGCGCCCTGAACTGCTCGACGAGTACCTCGAGCGCCATTCGCCGGTCTGGCCCGAGATGCTCGCCGAGATCGCCGCATCCGGCCGCCGCAACTACTCGCTCTTCCTCGGCGACGGCGGCCGCCTCTTCGGCTACTACGAGACCGACGACGACGAAGCCGCGCAGGCCTACCTCGCCGATTCCCCCATCGCGACGCGCTGGGAGGCCGAGATGAGCCGGTTCTTCATCGAGCTCGACGGTCGTCCCGACCAGGCCGCGACGCGCCTGCCCGAAGTCTTCAATCTGGACGCCCAGCTCGCCTCGGCATCCGACGTTCCCGCATCCACCCCCGACAACGAAAGCAGTCCATCGTGAGCATCCTCACACCCGACATCCGCTCTCAGCTCGAGCGGCAGTCGATCGAACTCCCCTCGTGGGCGTTCGGCAACTCCGGTACCCGCTTCAAGGTGTTCGGCACGCCCGGCACCCCGCGCGACCCCTTCGAGAAGATCGCGGATGCCGCACAGGTGCACAAGCACACCGCGCTCGCCCCGGTCGTCGCACTGCACATTCCGTGGGACATGTGCGACTTCGACGCCCTGCGCACGCACGCCGAAGACCACGGCGTCGCACTCGGAACCGTCAACTCGAACACCTTCCAGGACGACGACTACAAGTTCGGTGCGCTGACGCACGAAGACGCGGCGATTCGCCAGAAGGCGATCGATCACCACCTCGCATGCATCGATGTGATGGATGCCACCGGCAGCCGCGACCTCAAGATCTGGCTCGCCGACGGGTCGAACTACCCCGGCCAGGCAGACATGCGCGGCCGCCAGGATCGCCTGCAGGACTCCCTCGAGAAGATCTACGCCCGTCTCGGCGCCGAGCAGCGCATGGTTCTGGAGTACAAGTTCTTCGAACCGGCGTTCTATCACACCGATGTTCCCGACTGGGGCACCAGCTACGCGCAGGTCGCCTCTCTCGGCGACAAGGCCATGGTCTGCCTCGACACCGGCCACCACGCGCCCGGCACAAACGTCGAGTTCATCGTCATGCAGCTGCTGCGCCTCGGCAAGCTCGGCTCGTTCGACTTCAACTCGCGCTTCTACGCCGACGACGACCTGATCGTGGGCGCGGCCGACCCGTTCCAGCTGTTCCGCATCCTGTTCGAGGTGGTGCGCGGCGGCGGGCTGAACAACCCCGATGTGGCGTTCATGCTCGACCAGTGCCACAACGTCGAAGACAAGATCCCCGGTCAGATCCGCTCGGTGCTCAACGTGCAAGAGATGACCGCGCGCGCCCTGCTCGTCGACCGCGACGCGCTGAGCAGTGCCCAGAAGAGCGGCGATGTGCTCGCCGCCAACGCCGTCTTCATGGACGCGTTCTACACGGACGTCCGCCCGGCACTGGCCGAGTGGCGTGAGTCGCGGGGACTGGCAGCCGACCCGATGGCCGCGTACGCCGCATCCGGATACCAGCAGAAGATCGCCGCCGATCGCGTCGGCGGAACCCAGGCAGGATGGGGAGCCTGACATGACCACCACCTCCATTCGCCGGCCGCTCACGGCCTGGAAGGCGACCATCGCCGTCGCCATGTCGAACTACATCGAAGCGGGCGCCATCATCGCCCTCGCCACCAGCCTGACGCTGTGGCAGGCCGAGTTCGGCTTCGACAACGCCGCCGTCGGTCTCGTCGCGGCCCTCAGCGCCAACGCGTTCGGCGCCGCGATCGGTGCCGCCATCGGCGGTCCGCTCTGCGACCGCCTCGGCCGCAAGTTCATCTACACTTACGACCTCATCCTGTTCATGGCCGGTGCACTGGTGGTGACGTTCTCGACGAACTTCACCATGCTGCTCATCGGCGTGATCATGATGGGCATCTCGGTCGGTGCGGGCGTGCCCGCTTCGTGGACCTACATCGCCGAAGAGGCCCCCAGCGAGCAGCGCGCCGCACACGTGGGCACGGCCCAGCTGGCCTGGTCGATCGGCCCGGCCGTGGGCTTCCTGCTCGCCGTGATCGTCGGCCCGCTCGGCATCGTCGGCGCGCGTCTGATCTTCTTCCACCTCTTCGTCATCGCCGCGATCACGTGGTGGGTGCGTCGCGGACTCCCCGAGTCGCGCCGTTGGAAGGAGCAGCGCGAGGCCGAACGTGCCAGCGGCCAGAAGGTGTCGCTGTTCTCGGGCATCGGCGGACTGCTGTCGAACAAGAAGAACCTCGGCGCACTGGCCTTCTTGCTCGGCGTGTACGGCCTGTGGAACACCGTCGCCGGGCAGGCCGGTATCTTCCAGCCGCGCGTCTACGAGGCGGCCGGGCTCGAGGATGCCACGCAGCAGAACCTGCTGCAGGTACTCGTCTGGTCGCTGACGGCCGCAGCCACCTACTTCGGCTTCATGCGCTACGGCGACAAGGTCAGCCGTCGCTGGCTGTACTTCGGCGGCGCGCTGCTGGGCGTCATCGCCTGGATCGTGCTGATCTACGCCCCTCCCGGAATGTTCTCGCTGCTGTTCTTCGCCACCGCCTGGGGTATCTCGGCCGGTGTCGGCGCGCAGGCCTTCTACGGCCTGTGGACGGCTGAACTGTTCGCGACCCGCTACCGCGCCAGCGCCCAGGGCATGCTCTTCATGCTCGCCCGCGTCATGGTCGGCCTGCTCAGCCTGGTGTTCCCCGTGCTGCTGGAGTCGATGGGCCTCGGCAAGCTCGGCCTGCTCATCATCGGTCTGCTGGTCGCCGCTCTGCTGATCGGCACGATCTGGGCGCCCAAGACCGAAGGCAAGTCGCTCGACGAGATCGAGCGCGAGCGCTACGGCGAGCCGGTGGCCACCGCACGCTGATCACCACGAGGGGGCGGGCGCCACGCCGCCCCCTCGCCCTCATCCTTCTCACCACCGCATCCTCAAAGGACCCCGCATGACCACCCCCACCCCCGCCGCACTGATCGCACGGTCGAACCGCCTCGGTGCCGATCCGAAGAACACCAACTACGCCGGGGGAAACACCTCGGCCAAGGGCGTCGACACCGACCCGGTCACCGGACAGCCGGTCGAGCTGATGTGGGTGAAGGGGTCCGGGGGCGATCTGGGAACGCTCACCGAACAGGGGCTGGCAGTACTGCGCCTCGACCGCATGCGCGCGCTCGTCGACGTCTACCCCGGCATCGACCGCGAAGACGAGATGGTCGCCGCGTTCGACTTCTGCCTGCACGGCAAGGGCGGTGCAGCGCCGTCGATCGACACGGCCATGCACGGACTGGTCGATGCCGCGCACGTCGACCACCTGCATCCCGACTCGGGCATCGCGATCGCGACCGCGGCCGACGGCGAAGCGCTGACCGCGAAGATCTTCGGCGACAAGGTCGTGTGGGTGCCGTGGCGACGCCCCGGCTTCCAGCTCGGTCTCGACATCGCCGAGATCAAGAAGCAGAACCCGCAGGCGATCGGCACAATCCTCGGCGGGCACGGCATCACCGCCTGGGGCGACACCTCGGACGAGGCCGAGGCGAACTCGCTGTGGATCATCGACACCGCCGCGGCCTACATCGCCGAGCACGGACGCCCCGCCCCGTTCGGTGCAGCGCGCGCCGGTTTCACCGCGCTGCCCGACGCCGAACGCCGCGCCCGCGCCGCTGCCCTCGCCCCCACCATCCGCGGGATCGCCAGCCACGACAAGCCCATGGTCGGTCACTTCACCGACGGTGACGTGGTGCTCGACTTCCTGGCATCCGAGAAGGCCCCGGCGCTGGCCGCCCTTGGCACCAGCTGCCCCGATCACTTCCTGCGCACCAAGGTCAAGCCGCTGATCCTCGACCTGCCGGTGACCGCCACCGTCGATGAGCAGATCGCACGGCTGCACGAGCTGCACGCCGAGTACCGCGCCGACTACCAGGCCTACTACGACGCGCACGCGACCGCTGACTCCCCTGCGATCCGCGGCGCCGACCCGCTGATCGTGCTGATCCCCGGCGTCGGAATGTTCTCATACGGCGCGAACAAGCAGACCGCTCGCGTCGCGGGTGAGTTCTACGTCAACGCCATCAATGTCATGCGCGGCGCCGAGGCGCTCTCGACGTACGCCCCGATCTCGGATGCTGAGAAGTTCCGCATCGAGTACTGGGCGCTCGAAGAGGCCAAGCTGCAGCGGATGCCCAAGCCCAAGAGCCACCAGGGCCGGATCGCCTTCGTCACCGGCGCAGCCTCGGGCATCGGCAAGGCCATCGCCACGCGCCTGGCCGCCGAGGGCGCCTGCGTCGTGATCGCCGACCTCGACCTCGCCAAGGCGCAGGCCGCGGCCGCCGAACTCGGCGGCACCGATGTCGCGATCGGCGTCGCCGCGAACGTCGCCGATGCGGATGCCGTCCAGGCGGCTCTCGATGAGGCCGTGCTCGCGTTCGGTGGCGTCGACCTCGTGGTCAACAACGCCGGCCTGTCACTGTCGAAGCCGCTGCTGGAGACCACCGAGAAGGACTGGGATCTGCAGCACGATGTGATGGCCAAGGGCTCGTTCCTGGTGTCGAAGGCCGCGGCGAAGGCCCTCATCGCTCAGCAGCTCGGCGGCGACATCATCTACATCTCGTCGAAGAACTCCGTCTTCGCCGGCCCCAACAACATCGCCTACTCGGCGACCAAGGCCGACCAGGCGCACCAGGTGCGACTGCTCGCCGTCGAACTCGGCGAGCACGGCATCCGCGTCAACGGCATCAACCCCGACGGCGTCGTTCGCGGGTCGGGCATCTTCGCCTCCGGATGGGGCGCCAACCGCGCTGCCACCTACGGCGTCGCCGAAGAGGACCTCGGCCAGTTCTACGCCAACCGCACCATCCTCAAGCGCGAGGTCGTTCCCGAGAACGTCGCCGACGCCGTGTACGTGCTGACCGGCCCCGAGCTGAGCCGTACGACCGGTCTGCACATCCCCGTCGACTCGGGCGTCGCGGCGGCATTCCTGCGATGACGGCGTCAGCAGCCGTCCGCTCGTTCGCCGCCGTCGACCTCGGCGCGACGAGCGGACGGGTGATGATCGGGCGCGTCGGCACCGACGCGCTCGATCTCGAACTCGTGACGCGTTTTTCGAACGGACCGGTGCAGCGGGCCGACGGCCTGCACTGGGACTTCGGTGCCCTGTACGAGCACGTGCTCGACGGACTCGCCGAGGCCGTGCGGCGTGAGCCCACGATCGAGAGCATCGGCATCGACTCGTGGGCGGTCGACTACGGTCTGCTGCACGATGGCGATCTGCTGGCCGAACCGTTCCACTACCGCGACGATCGCACCGCGCGCGGCGTCGAGGCGGTACACGCGGTCGTCCCCTTCGAAGAGCTCTACCGTCGCAACGGTCTGCAGTTCCTGCCGTTCAACACGCTCTACCAATACCGGGCGGATGCCCCGCTGAGCGACGCCGACACGGCGCTGCTCATGCCCGACCTGCTCGCCTTCCTGCTCACGGGACGACGGGTCGCCGAGCGCACGAACGCCTCGACCACCGGGCTGCTGCGCGTCGACGATGCGCAGTGGGATCTCGAGCTGGCAGAACGCCTCGGCATTCCCGCCGGCGTCCTGCCGAGCCTGGTCGATCCGGGTGAGACGATCGGTCGCGTCCGCCCCGAGCTCGCGGCGCGGATCGGCCGCGACCTTCCCGTCGTCGCCGTCGCCTCGCACGACACCGCTTCGGCCGTCGCCGCGGCCCCCTTGTCAACGCCGCACGCGGCCTACATCTCGTGCGGCACGTGGGGCCTGGTCGGCCTGGAGCTCACCGAACCGGTCGTATCGGACGCCGCCCGCGCCGCGAACTTCACCAATGAGCTCGGCGTCGACGGGCGCATCCGCTTTCTGCACAACGTCACGGGCCTCTGGCTGCTCAGCGAGACGCTGCGCGAGTGGGAGGCATCCGACGGCGCCCCGATCGACCTGCCAACGCTGCTGGCAGAGGCCGCCGCGACCGCCGGCGCGATGCCGCTGTTCGATGCGAACGACCCATCGCTCAGTGCTCCGGGCGACATGCCCGCGCGCATCAGCGCACTGCTCGGCGATGCCGCGCCGTCGTCGCGGGCGGCGTTCGTCCGCACCATCGTCGAATCGATTGCGCAGGCCTTTGCGGATGCCATCGCCGACGCCGCGACCCTGGCCGGTCGCCCGGTCGACAGCATCCATCTCGTCGGCGGCGGTTCCCTCAACCGCCTGCTGTGCCAGGCGACGGCCAACAGATCAGGGGTTCCCGTCATCGCCGGCCCCGTCGAGGCGACGGCGCTCGGCAACGTGCTGGTGCAGGCGCGCGCAGCCGGTGCCGCTCCCGCCGACCTCGCCGGTCTCCGCGCGCTCGTCGCGGCAACGGCGGACGTGCACCGCTACGACCCACGCTGACCCTGGTACGCGAGGCGCGTCACTCCAGGATGCCGCCGAGCAGCGACACCGAGGTGGCCTGCGCCTCGCGGCCGCGTTCGCCACGGTAGGCGATGAACTGCTCGACGAGCTGTTCGAGCACGAGCATCATCGCCGCCCGCGACGTGTGGATGAGTTCGTCCTGGAAGGTGTCGTTGATCGGCGGCACCACCAGGGTCACATCGGCGATCTCGGCGACGGCCGAGCGCGCGAACGATGTGATCGCGACGATGTTGGCGCCACTCGCGCGCGCGGCCCGCATGCCATCGAGCGTGGCCCGGTTCGCCCCGGAGCCCGAGACGACGACGCACAGCGAACCGGCGCCGAGCTGCCGCGCCGAGATCTGCTGCGACAGCGCGTCGGGCAGCATCTCGGCCGGACGCCCGGCCGAGTTCAAGCGCAGCACCAGGTCGATGCCGAGTGCGCCCGAGAGCCCATTGGCGATCACGAGCACGCGCTGCGATCGGTCGAGAAGCTGCAGGAACCGCAGCATGTCGTCTTCGTTGAGCGCCGCAACCGTGTTGCTCAGTCTCGCGGCGAAGCGTCCCACCCCGGCGCGCACCGCGCCGACCATGGTGCCGTCGCCCTCTTCGAGCGGCACGCTCTCGGTCGCGAGTTCCTGAGCGAGCGCGACGCGCAACTGCGGGTACCCCTCGTAGCCGAGTGACTGCGCGGCCCGGATCACCGTGGTGCGGCCGACGCCGACAGCATCCGCCAGGTCCTGCGCCGTGCGCTCGACCGTGCTGTCGCGGTCGGCGAGGATCGCGTCGGCGACCTTTCGCTCCCCCCGTTGCAGCGACGGCAGCAGCGCGGCGATCCGCGCCGATGGTGAGGCGTCAGACGCTCCGTGCCAGCTCACTCGAACGGGCTCCCTCCATGATCCGACGACGCACTGCGCCGGAGATCGCATCGATGGTCATCGTGACGACGACGATGACGATCAGCAGCATGCCGACAGTGTCCCATTCGCGGAACTGCGTGTAGTTGGTGAGCATACTGCCGATGCCACCGGCGCCGACCATTCCGAGGATCGCCGAGGTGCGGATGTTGATCTCGAACCGGTACAGCGCGAACGACATCAGCGCCGGCGAGACCGCCGGCCACAGCGCCCAGCGCGTCACCTCGGCGGTGGTGCCGCCGGCCGCGCGCACCGCCTCGGATGCCCCTTCCTCGGCCGATTCGATCGCCTCGTACACCCACTTCGCCTGCGTACCGATGCCGGCGATCCCCAGCGCCAGCATGCCAGTGAACGGGGTGAGGCCGGTGACCGTGAGCAGGATCAGGGCGATGATCACCTCGGGCACGGCGCGGATGACCGCGAACACGCCACGCAGCGACAGCCGCAGCCACGCGGGCCCCACACCGCGCGCGGCGAGGATGCCGAGCGGGATCGAGATCACGACGCACATGATGGCGCCCAGCCAGGCCATCGAGATCGATCGCCACATCTCCATCAGGGCCCGCGGCAGCTTCTCCCAGTTGGGCGGACCGAACATCAATCCCAGGTACTTGGCGACGTTCTCGGGGATCTTCGGGATGTCCGACCACGAGATCGGCAGCCCTGCCGCGGCGATGAGAATCACGAGCCCCACGAGCACCGCGGCCACCGTCTGCCACAGGCGCGAGGGTCGGGCTGGAACGTTCAGCGCGGTCATGTCAGCTTCTTTCGCAGGAAGTTCGAGAGCAGCTCGATCAGCACGACGACGACGAGGATCTCGAGGATGATCACCGACACGTCACCGTAGGCGTAGAAGCCGCGTCGTTCGTCGAGGATGCGACCGATGCCGCCGGCACCCACGAATCCGAGGATCGCCGAGATGCGCACGTTGAGTTCGAGGGTGTAGAGCCACTGATTCGCGAACAGCGGCAGAGTCTGCGGCAGCGCGGTGACCCGGTTGATCTGGAACTGGGTGCCACCGGCGGCCTTGCCCGCCTCCATGTAGTCATGGTCGGCCGAGTCGATGGCCTCCGAGACCAGCTTCACGATGATGCCGATATCGAACAGCACGAGCGTGATCATGCCGGGCAGCACTCCGACGCCCACCATCGCCACCAGCACCGATGCGTAGACGAGGTCGGGCACCGAGCGGATCACGTTGATCACGGTGCGCACCGCGGTGCGGCCGAACCGGTTGCCGTTGGTGGGCTTGGACGCCCACAGGGTCAGCGGCACCGAGATGCACGCCGCGATGACCGCACCCACGAGTGCCATCTGCAGCGTCTCGAGCATCGGCTCGATCGTGCGCGGCAGGAAGGCGAAGTTGGGCTGCATCAGCTGCGCGAGCTTCTGGGCGCCGTTCTGCCAGTGCTTGGTGATCGATGAGAGGTCGATCTCGACGCCGCCGATCGCCGGGATGCACGTGGCGACGGTGAAGGCGACCAGCACGGTGACGATCAGCACCGTGCGCCGCACGTTGCGCGGGCGCGGTGGCAGCACCGGCGCGACCTTCACTGCTGCGGGCGCCTCGACCACGGGTGCGGGGGCGCTCATCCCGCGGCGCCCAACTGGTCGCGCACCTGGATGGGACGCCCGTAGATCTGCTCGAAGTCGGCGTCGGTCGCCTCGTGCGCCGGTCCGTCGTAGACGATCTCGCCGCCGCGCAGTCCGATCATGCGCGTGGTGTACTCACGGGCGAGGTCCATCAGGTGGATGTTGACCATGACCGTCAGGCCGCGCTCCTGGTTGATGCGGCGCAGATCACTCATCACCGCGTGCGCCGTGGGCGGGTCGAGCGAGGCGACGGGCTCGTCGGCGAGCATGATGCTCGGCTCCTGCGTGAGTGCCCGGGCGATCGCCACGCGCTGCTTCTGCCCGCCCGAGAGCGCACCGCCGCGGGCCCAGGCCTTCTCGAGCATGCCCACCGAGTCGAGGGCTGTGAGAGCGAGTTCGCGGTCGTGTGCCGAGGGCATCCCCAGCAGGTTGCGCCAGGCCGGCGAGTGCGCGAAGCGCCCGACGAGCACGTTCTGGTAGACGCTGGTGCGTTCGGCCAGGTTGAATCCCTGGAAGATCATGCCGACGTGGCCGCGCAGTTCGCGCAGACCGCGTCCGCTCAGGGAGGTGACCTCGTGCGGGCCCACGGCGACAGAGCCGTCGGTGGCCCGCACGAGGCCGTTGATCGTGCGGATCAGGGTGGATTTTCCCGAGCCGGAGAGACCGACGATCGAGACCATCTCACCCGCGTCGATCCGCAAGGACACATCCTTGAGTGCCCGGGTGCCGTTCGGATACGTGACCGAGACACCGTCAAGGGCTACGTGCCAGGAGCTGTTCATGGATGTGTCCTCTGGGTGATCAGTTGGCGAACTTCTGCAGGATCTCGCCGTAGCGGTCGATCTCGTCCTGGTTGGTCTCGGCGGTCCAGTCGGTCAGGCTGACGAGGTCGCTCATAACCTGCTTGGCCTCCTCGGACGAGTCGACGTAACCGTCCATCAGCTCGGTGAGCTGGGCGACGAGGTCGTCGGGCAGCGAGCTGCTGACGGCGACACCACCGTTGGGGATCATGTCGGTGTAGGCGAAGGCGACGACCTTCTCGGCCACGTCGGGGGCCTCCGAGAGCACGCTGGAACGAGCGTCCCAGTAGCCGAAGCTCACCTCGGCGTCACCGTTGTAGACGGCGAGCACGGCGTTGTTGTTGCCCTCGACGGGAACCTGGGTGATGTCCTTGTCGGTGTCGATACCGGCATCCTGCATCGCCACGATCGGGTACTGGTACCCGGCGGGCGAGGTGGCCGCCTGCAGGGCGACCTTGGTGCCCGAGTCGATGCTCTTCAGCGCGTCGAGGCCTGCGGCGCCGGTACCGGTCGCGGCAGCATCCGCCTCTTCGATGCCGTTGCAGTAGCTCAGGGCGACGTCGTTGGCGGCGTACGTGGCCATCACCGGCTCGTCGTCGCAGTACTTGTCGGGGTTGTTCGTGAACGCGACCGAGGCGTACGAGCTGGCGCCGAAGCGCACGTCGCGCAGGACCAGCTTCGCGTCGTACTGGTTGATCGAGTGGTACAGCGAGCCGGCGTCGGTGATGATGACCTGCGCCTGGTCGGCACCGAGCGCCTCGACCGTGGCGGCGTAGTTGTCGGCGACGACACCGTTGACCGTGACCCCGAGCTCGTCGCTCAGGTAGGTGGTCAGCGGCTCGAGCGCCTCGGCGAGGTCGGCGTTCTCGGTCGAGGGCACCAGCGAGATCGTGATCTCTTCGGGCCACGCGGCGTCGCCGCTCGTGCTGTCAGCCGTGCTCTCCGCAGCACCGCAGCCGGTGAGTGCGAGGGTGGCGGCGGCGAGGACGCCGACCGCGGCGATGGACTTGCGCATGCGCAGATACCTTTCAGGAGGGGTGATGGGTGTGTACTGCGGGAGGGTCAAGCTGTGGGGGTGAGCACCGAGGCGGCCCACGCACGAATCGCAGGTGCGATGTCTTCGAGCGTCGTGCCGCGCATGGTCGGCGACTCGGGCGAGGTCTCGGCGGTGGCGCCGACGAGTGCCGTCGCCGCGCCGACGGCCTGGGCGGGCGCGAGATCGAAGGCGAAGATGTCGCCGATCGAGAGCACCGGTCCGTCGGCGAGTGCCGCGCGCAGGATCGGTTCGAGCCCGGCCGGCTTGCCGACCGTGAAATGCAGCGCGGCGAACCGGTCGGCGATGCCCCAGGCATCGAGCAGTTCGCGCACCCCCTGGTCGGGTGCGTTGGTGGCGAGGATGATGCGGATGCCGGGATCGAGCGCATCGAGCAGCTCGAGCAGGCCGGGGGCCGGCGAGACGGGGGCATCCGCCGTTCCCAGCCGGGTGCGACTGTGGGCGTAGGCGGCGTTGAGCGTCTCGTCGTCGACACCGTCGGCGCGGGCGAGGGTTCCGACGACGTCGTAGCCGTCGCGCAGATCGGACTCTCCCCGGGCGTGCCTGTCGAGTTCGACGTGCACGCGGGCCAGGTAGTCATCAGCAGCAGCTTCGGAGGCGTACCGTGCGTATGCGAGGACGGGGCCGTCGCCGACGGCGAGGGTGCCGTCGAAGTCGAAGATGATGCTGGGGGTCACACGCGCTCCTTTGTTTGGACAGTACGTCCAGACTAGACCGCAGTTGTGGACGCACCGTCTACTAGGAGGTGAACATTCGGTTACGCCCCCTCCGATGCGGCCGCATTCCAGCGCAGGCGCGGCTCCGCCACGAACTCCGCGACGACAGCATCCGCGTCGCCGGAGAAAGGGAACGTCGTGATCAGGCGCCAGACCCCCTCGACGCGGATGCCATAGATCAGCGCGTGCACGGACGATGCGTCCGCACGCACAAGCACCACACGGGCGTCCAGGCCGCCAAGGCGCACATCACCACGCGCGACCCCACCGTCGCCGGGCGCTTCGAGATACGGCAGCGCAGCCGCGGTGACCCGCTGCAGAGGCGTCGTCGCGCCGACATCGCTCAGATGAAAGGCATCCGGCGCATGACCGAGGGCGAGCGCCAGCTCGCCGTCCTGCCACCGGTCGCGCTTGCGCCCATAGGGCGTCATCACCTCAGAGAACCAGTAGCCGTACACGTGCAGCACACCCGCATTGCCGACCGGGTAGTGCGCGTCGATGCCGGCCGCGGCGTGCAGCGCATCGAACACATCGACCTCGATGACGGGTCCGCCGGTGTTCTCGTCGATCACCGTCGACAGCCCCCAGGTGGCGAAGCGTCCGTGTCGCGCGTCGGCAGCGATGAAGGCCAGCGCCCGTGCGAGTTCAGGGCGCGACGAAGCAGGGTCCAGCACGGTGATGATCAGCCGCGCACGTTGCCGTTCGAGCAGGTCTGCACGGCCGCGGAGTTGCCCTTGATCGAGTCGGGCAGGGCGACGACGTCCGTCGGCTCGCCGCTCGGCGCAGGCGTCGGCGTCGCGGTGGCGTCACCGCCCTCGACGGGATCCTTCACCACGACACCGTCGCTGGCCGTGTTCTCGTGCGTGATCTGCAGCTGCTTGTTCGCCGAGATGGCGTCCCAGAGAGCCGTCGCCGCCGCAACATCGGGAACAACCTTGTTCGGGTCACTCGGGTCGTCGACGGCGGGGTACTGCACGAACACGATGTCTTCGAACGGCACGCTCTTGACGGCCAGTGCGATCTGCACGATCTTCATCGGGTCTGCCAGCGATGTGGAAGCCTCGACGTTGCTGAGCGCCGTATCGGCCAGTCGAAGCATGACCGGCACATTGCCGAGCACCTCGCCGCTGATCATCTTGCGCGCCAGACTCGACATGTACTGCTGCTGGTTGCCGATGCGACCCAGATCACTGCCGTCGCCGACGCCCTTACGGGTGCGCAGGAACTGCAGGGCCTGAAGACCCTGCACGGTGTGCTCTCCCGCGGCGAGGTCCAGCCCCGTCGCGCTGTCCTTGATCGGGTTCGCGAGGCAGACATCGACGCCGCCGATGGCATCCGTGATCTCGATCACACCGCCGAAGGTGAGCTTCGCGGCGAACTCGATGTCCTCACCCGTCAGCGTGGAGATCGTCTTGGCGACGCAGTTCAGGCCGCCCTTCTCACCACCGTGCTCGTAGGCGGCGTTCAACGGCTGCTTGCTCATGGCAGATCGGGTGGTGCCGTTGGCGTCGGTGCACTCCGGGATCCCGACCATCAGATCACGCGGAAAGCTGACCGCGGTGACCCTGCGAGGCTCGGCCGAGACGTGCACCAGCAGGTTCACATCGTTGAGCGTCGCGTCTCCCGTGCGTTTCTCACAACGCTCGCCGAACAGGTGCGCGTACTTGTCCTCGCACGTGTCGACACCGGTGAGCAGGATGTCGAACCCGCCCTCGTAGGCGGCGATGTCCGGCGGCAGCTCCTTCTGCCCGTCCAGCTCGACGGCATTGGCGCTGACCGATCCGGTCAGACTCGCCGCGACGAAACCGAGCACCCCGACTCCGCTGACGAGCACGACGACGACGGCGATGCCGACCAGCTTCAGCAGCTGGTTGACCGCCGATGGCGAGTTCAGCTGACCGTGGCGCGCGACCGGGCGCCGACGTGTGCTCGACTTGCTCACTCAATGCCTTTCACCGGAGGGCAGGGATACCCGCAATGTAGCGCGCCACCCTGAGAGAAACCCCGTGACCGCGACCGGCCCGCCTCAGTCGGCGAAGGGCACCGGGTATGGGTTGCGGCGGGGAAGGATGGCGCCGACATCGAGCAACCAGGCATCGAGTCCCGCCGCGAGTTCGGCGACGGACTCGGGGTCGGATGCCGCCAGATCGGTCGTTTCGCCCGGGTCGGCGGCGATGTCGAAGAGGCGCTGTGCTCCCGTCTCGAGGTCGCGCACCAGTTTGAGTGCGCCGTGTCTCACGGCGACGGTCGGCTTCCCACCCTGGTTGGCGTAGTGCGGGTAGTGCCAGTACACGGGCGGCGCCACGTGCCCCGGCTCGTCACGCACGACGCGCGCGAGGCTGGTGCCATCGACGTGCTGCGCGGGTAGCGCATCGAGGCCGGCGAGCTCGAGCAGCGTGGGGTAGATATCGGGCGTCGAGGTGATGGCATCCGACGTGCGCCCGCTCCCCTCGACGCGCGGATCGACGACGATCAGGGGCACGCGCGTGCCGCCGTCATGGATCCACCCCTTGCCCTCGCGCAACGGCAGGTTGCACGTCGGCGACCCCTCGGCGGTCGACAGACCGCCGTTGTCGCTCGTGAACACGATGATCGTGTCGTCGGCCTTGCCCGTGCGCCGCAGTGCGTCCATCAGTCGACCGATGTTGTCGTCGAGGTTCTCGATCATCGCCGCATACCCGGTGTCGCTCTGCGCAATGCGACGGCGCACCCGGCGTCCGCGCAGATGCCATGCGGTCATCTCTTCGCCCTCGACGATGTCGCCCGCGACGTCGCGTCCGTTCAGCTTGGCCTCGTACTTGTCGATGAGGGACGGCGGCGACTGGATCGGGGTGTGCACGGCGTAGTGCCACAGATTCAGGAAGAACGGTCGATCATCGGCCGATTCGATCAACGCGATGGCCTCGTCGGTGAGCCGATCGGTGAGGTACTCGCCCTCGGGGCCGTCGGCGAGCCCGCCCAGACCGTAGGGGCTGAAGTACGACGGCGGATGCCCCACGTGAGAGCCCCCGATGTTCAGGTCGAACCCGTGACGGGTGGGCGCACTGCGGCCGTCACCCAAGTGCCACTTGCCGACGTGCCAGGTGCGGTAGCCGGCGTCGCGCAGCGCCCGTGCGACCGAATACTCGTTCTCAGGCAGCGCGTGCAGGTAGGGCACGTCCGCGAGTGCGCCCACCCCGTGGCCGCCGATCCAGTCGGTGATCCCGACGCGGGTCGGATGCTTGCCGGTGAGCATGCTCGCCCGGCTCGGCGAGCACACCGACGACGCCGCATACGCATCGGTGAACCGCACGCCCTGCGCGGCGAGCGCGTCGATGTGCGGCGTCTCGTAGAAGTCGCTCCCCGTGCAACCGAGGTCACGCCACCCGAGGTCATCGATCAGGATCAGCACCAGATTCGGGGTGTTCACGCGGGACTCCTGTCGTCGTGGGCACGGGTGTTCAAGCGTTGTAGATGTTTGCGCCCCCAGAGTACATCTCCCCTGCGACACGCGATCCTCACATCCAGACTTGCAGTTGCATTTCGTGTGTGTTTATCGTTTAACTAATCACAAATGATCACCGTCGATCAGACTCCACATGCGGGAGCAACGTCGCCGGGCTCGACCGACATCAACGTAGAGAACAGGCGGCACCGTGACTCCCACGAGATCGAACGACGCCCCCGGCGTCGCCCCTCGCACGCCCCCGACGGACGATCCGCAGCAGGCGCTCGACGCCCCGGCACCGCAGAAGCGGCGCAAGGCGGGCGGCTTCCTGCGCAGGCGCGCGGGCTTTTACCTGGTCACGGCGTGGGTCGCGATCACGATCAACTTCTTCATCCCGCGCCTGATGCCCGGCGATCCCGCTCAAACACTGGCTTTGCAGATCACCCGCCAGACCGGGGCGAGCCTCACACCCGAGATGATGGCATCGATCCGCAACCTGTACGGAGACCCGAACGCCAACCTGCTCCAGCAGTACATCGACTACCTGACGAGCATCTTCACACTCGACTTCGGGCTGTCGGTGTCGCGCTACCCCGTTCCGGTCCTCGACCTGATCGCCGAAGCGCTGCCCTGGACCCTCTTCCTTGTCGGCGTGTCCACGATCGCCGCGTGGATCATCGGCACCGCACTCGGCATTCTGGTCGGCTTCCGACCCGGTTCACGCCTCGACACCTGGCTCACCCCTGTGTCGCAGTTCTTCTCGTCGACACCGTCGTTCTGGATCGCGCTGATTCTGCTCTGGGTGTTCGCGCTCACGCTCGGCTGGTTCCCCTCATCGGGCGGCTACGACCCCAATGTGCCGTTCCAGATCAACAACTTCTGGTTCGTGCTGTCGATCTTCGAGTACGCCGCGCTGCCGATCCTCACCGGAGTGTTCGTCGGGTTCTCGGGGTGGATGTTCTCGATGCGCAACATGATGGTCACCACCACCAGCGAGGACTTCGTCACGCTGGCACGCGGCAAGGGCCTGTCGAACAGCCGAGTGATCTTCCGCTATGCGGCTCGCAACGCGATGCTGCCGAACGTCACGGGCCTTGCCACCGCCATCGGCGGCATCATCGGCGGCGTCGTACTCACCGAGATCGTCTTCACGTACCCCGGCATGGGATACCTGCTCTACCAGGCGATCACCACCAAGGACTTCCCGCTGATGCAGGCGATCTTCCTGATCATCGTCCTTGCGGTGCTGGTGGCGAACTTCATCGCCGACTCGCTGTACGTGCTGCTCGACCCGCGAACCAAGGAGTCCTGAGATGCCTCGCATCATGCGCAATCCCAAGGTCGCCGTCGGCATCGGCATCCTGGGCTTCTTCGCCCTGCTGGCGGTGCTCGGTCCGTGGTTCGTCGAGAGTGTCCTGGGCATCAACCCCATCGCCGTCGACTACGAGGCCATCGCCTCGCCGCCTTCGTCCGACCACTGGCTCGGCACGAACATGACCGGCCAGGATGTGTTCGCCCAGCTCATCATCGGAGCCCGCGGCTCGGTGGTGGTCGGCGTACTCTCGGGCACCATCGCGACCGTGCTCGCCGTGCTCGTCGGCACCGCATCCGGGTACCTCGGCGGCAACACGGACCGCACCATCAATGCGATCGTCAACATCCTGATGACACTGCCCGGCTTCGCGCTGCTGTTCATCATCGCCGGCTACGTGCAGAACCCCGGATATGTGCTCGTCGCGATGGTCATCGGCCTGCTCGCCTGGCCCGGCGGCGCCCGCGTCATCCGCTCACAGACGCTCAGCCTGCGTAGCCGCGATTTCACTTCGGCGCTACGCACATCCGGCGAGTCGACCTGGCGCATCATCGTCGTCGAGGTGATCCCGCACCTCTACGGCATCATCTCGGCGATGTTCCTGACCGCGCTCGTCGGGGGCATCTTCGCCGAGGCATCGTTGGCGTTCCTCGGGCTCGGCGACACGTCGGGGATCACCTGGGGAACGATGATCGCGCAGGCTCAGTCCTCCGGGGCGATCCTCCGCGGCCAGTGGTGGTACTTCCTGCCGCCCGGGTTGTGCATCGCTCTGATCGGCTTCGCCACCGCGATGATCAACTTCGGTCTCGACGAAGTCACCAACCCTCGCCTGAACGCGACTCTCGCCGCACGCACCCGGGCCTACACCGCCCGCCAGCGGGCCGAGCGCCGCCGCAACAAGGAGGTCACGGCATGACCGACGCACCCATCCCCCTGCTCAGCGTTCGCGACCTCGATGTCATGTACCTCGGGGTGACCGACGACCAGAACGTCAAAGCGTGTTCCGACATCACCCTCGACGTGCACCGCGGAGAGATCCTCGGAATCGCCGGCGAGTCCGCTTCGGGCAAGTCGACCCTGCTCACCGCGATCACCCGCCTGCAGAACCCACCCGCGGTCACCCCCAAGGGCGAAGTGATCCTGTACGACGAGAAGCACCCGAACGGCATCGACCTCGTGCAGGCCGGCGAGCGCGAGATGCGCGCGCTGCGCTGGTCGGACATCTCGATCGTCATGCAGTCGGCAATGGCCTGCCTGAACCCCGTCACGCGGCTCATTGCGCAGTTCGCCGACACACTTCGCGCCCATCAGCCGCGTATCAGCCGCGCGCAGATCCGCACCCGCACCGCCGACCTGCTGCAGATGGTGGGTATCGCGCCCACCGCGATGGACAAGTACGCCCACGAGCTCTCGGGCGGAATGCGCCAGCGCGCGCTCATCGCCCTGGCTCTCGCCTGCGAACCCGACCTGATTGTGATGGACGAGCCGACGACCGCGGTCGACGTCGTCATGCAGCGCCAGATCCTGACGCACATCCTGCGCCTGCAGGAAGAGCTGGGGTTCGCCGTGATCTTCGTGACGCACGACCTCTCGCTTCTGCTGGAGATGGCCGACCGCGTCGCGATCATGTACGCGGGACGGATCGTCGAACTCGCGCCCGCGCGAACGATCGCCGAGAACCCGCAGCACCCGTACACCCAGGGGCTGCGCAACTCGTTCCCCTCGCTGCACGAGCCGCGTCAGGTGCGGCACGGCATCCCCGGCAGCCCGCCCGATCTGCGCGCGCTGCCGAGCGGCTGCCCGTTCCGCGCACGCTGCCGCGAAGCCGTCGAACAGTGCGGCACAACGCGCCCGGAGCTCGTCGATCTCGGAGTCTCCCGCACGGCATGCCATGTGCGGCACGAGGAGTTCGTCGCGGGCACCGCACTCGCCTCGACAGGAGCCACCCGATGAACACCGCAGAGAGCCCCGTTGTGCTGGCGGCCGACGATGTGACGATCACGTTCGATGGCCGTGACGAACAGGGGCGCCGCACAACGGTCAAGGCCTGCGACGGCGTCAGCCTGGCGCTGCACGCGGGCGAGATCGTCGCCCTCGTCGGCGAGTCCGGTTCGGGCAAGACCACCATCGCCCGTGCGCTCGCGCGCATCCTCACTCCCAGCGACGGCGAGATCCGGCTGCACGGCGCTGCGATCACCAAGCGCACGAAGCGCCTGGAGTACGCCAAGCAGGTGCAATTGGTCTACCAGGACCCGTTCGCCTCGCTGAACTCCCTTAAGACGCTCCGCCACATCCTGGGGCGCGTCATTCGCATCCACCACCCGCAGCTCTCGGGCCGTGACGTCGACGCACGCATCCACGAGCTGCTCGAGCTGGTGGCGCTGACCCCGAGCAAGGACTACATCGACCGCTATCCAACCTCGCTCTCGGGCGGGCAGCGCCAACGCGTGTCGATCGCGCGCGCTCTGGCGGTCGAGCCGAGCGTGATCCTCGCCGACGAGCCGACATCGATGCTCGACGTCTCGATCCGCCTCGACGTGCTGAATTTGCTCGACCGCATCCGCCGCGAGCAGGGCGTCAGCATCCTCTACATCACGCACGACATCGCGAGCGCGCGCTACGTCTCGGATCGGATGTGCGTGATGTATCACGGCCGGATGGTCGAGACCGGTCCGACCGAGGAGCTGATCTCGAACCCGCAGCATCCATACACCCGGCTGCTGCTGGATGCCGCCCCCGATCCCTCGCGCGTGAAGCCGACGCGCGATCCGCAGTCCGTCTGACCCCACCACAACCAGGAGATTCAATGAAGAAGAACAGACTCATCGCGACCGCGGGCGTCGCACTCGCGGCCTCGATCGCGCTGACCGGATGCTCGTTCGACGCCGGTGCCACGACCTCCGACGCCGATACGCCGACCGTGATCAACCAGATCGGCTGGGGCGGCACCACCTGGACGCAGAACTTCAACCTGTTCTCGCCCACCGGCGTGGCCGTGACTCCGGGAACCGCGTACGTGTACGAGCCGCTGATCCGCATGAACCGCGTGTCGGCCGGTGAGATCATGCCGCACCTCGCCACCGAGTGGGGGTTCAACGAAGACGGCACCGAGCTGACCTTCACGCTGCGCGACGACGTCACCTGGGCCGACGGCGAGCCGTTCACCGCGGCCGACGTGGCGTTCACCTGGAACCTCGTCCTGGCCGGCGAGACCCCGCAGGCGTACCCCTTCACAAGCGTCGAGGCGACCGACGAGCACACCGTCACCGTCACGTACGACAAGCAGTCCTTCGCCGACCTGGCGTCGTTCGCCACCCGTCAGATCGTTCCCGAGCACATCTGGTCGGAGCAGAACGTCCGCGAGTGGACGAACCCCGAGCCGATCGGCACCGGGCCCGCCGTGCTCGACAAGTTCTCGCCACAGCAGATCTCGTTCACGCTGCGCGACGACTACTGGGGTGGTGAGTCGGCAGGCGTCGAGACCCTGAACATGCACGCGGTGACCGGCGACGCACGCATGAGCCAGCTGATCTCGGGCCAGATGGACTTCGGCACCTTCGGATGGTCGAACGCCGATGAGGAGTTCATCGCCAAGGACCCCGAGAACAACCTCTACGGTTTCTACCCGACCGGCACGTCGGACGGACTGATCTTCAACACCGAGGTCGCACCCTACGACGACCCGCACGTGCGTCGCGCGCTGCGCGCAGCGCTCGATCTGCAGATCGGCGCCGAGATCGCCGCCGTCGGCTACGACGTCCCGACCCAGGCCGG
This sequence comes from Microbacterium esteraromaticum, assembly GCF_028747645.1. NCBI lineage: Bacteria > Bacillati > Actinomycetota > Actinomycetes > Micrococcales > Microbacteriaceae > Microbacterium > Microbacterium esteraromaticum. The sequence goes on along the minus strand of NZ_CP118100.1, from coordinate 469,367 downwards.
CGTCTCGGATGTCGTCTACGCCGACCAGCTCGCCGAGGGCACCGAGCAGAAGCAGGACGTCGACGCGGCACTCGCGGAGCTCGAAGACGGCGGCTGGAGCGTCGAGGACGGCAAGCTCGTCAAGGATGGCGAGAGCTTCGAGCTGCGCTACGACGTGTACCAGCCCTACGAGGAGTGGGTGCGCACCGGCACGATCATGGCCGACCAGTGGCGGGAGAACCTCGGACTCGACGTCGCGATCAACCAGATGGCGGATGCCCCGTTCACCGAGGCGAGCAGCACCGGCCAGTTCGGGATGCTGTCGGGCTCGCCGATCTTCGGGTCGACTCCGTACGTGGCGTACAGCTCGATGACCGCTCTCGCCTACAAGCCGATCGGTGAGGCCGCGGTCTACAACCAGGGCCGCTGGCAGAACGCCGAGTTCGACGCTGTCGTCGCCGAGCTGGGTGCGATCGCCCCCGGCTCCGACGCGGCGCGCGCTGCAGAGCTGTCGGCTCAGGCCCAGCAGATCATGGCCGACGAGGCGCCGTTCATCGCCACGGCGACCGCGGGTTGGAAGGCTGTCGCGAACCAGACGCGGTGGACCGGATTCCCGGTCCCCGGCGAGGACGACTACGCCCCGAACCCGACGCTGCCGGCCGACGCGATTCTCACCATCATGAATCTCGAACCGCGCGGCTGATGCCCGCACGGTCGATGGCGGGGCGGTCTCGACTGCCCCGCCATCGGCATACCCGCTCTGTTCTTCCCCGTCATCCCCCTGAGAAAGGCCATCATGTTCACCACCTCCGGCACCCGCTTCCTGCGGGACGGCGAGCCGCACCTGATCGTGTCGGGAGCGTTCCACTACAGCCGCGTGCACCCCGATCAGTGGGCCGACCGGCTGCGCCGTCTGCGCGCGATGGGCGCGAACGCCGTCGAGACGTACGTGCCGTGGAACTTCCACGCGCCCGCTCCTGGCGTGTACGACTTCTCGGGGGCGGCCGATCTGGAGCGCTTCCTCGACACCGCTGCCGCCGAGGACCTCGACATCCTGGTGCGCCCCGGCCCGTACGCTTGCGGTGAGTGGGAGAACGGCGGCTTCCCGGGGTGGCTGCTCGCCGACCCCGGCATGCGCCTGCGCACGAGCAACCCGGCGTACCTCGCCGAGGTCGACCGCTGGTTCGACGAGGTGATCCCGCTGATCGCCGCCCGCCAGTATCCGGAGGGCGGACGCGTCATCCTCGTGCAGATTGAGAACGAGTACGGCTCGTTCGGCGACGACCTGCAGTATCTCGAGCACCTGCGCGACGGATTGCTGGCCCGGGGCATCACCGTGCCGCTCGTGACCAGCGACGGCCCCCGGATGAGCTGGTTGCTCGCCGGCACTGTCGAAGGCGCTCTGCCGACGATGAACTTCGGATCGCGCACCGCCGAGCACCTCGAGACCTTCGCCGCGGAGTTCCCCGACACTCCTCCGATGTGCATGGAGTACTGGCACGGCTGGTTCGACCACTGGGGCGAGCAGCACCACACGCGCGCCCCTGAAGAGGCTGCCCATGAGCTGCGCACGATGCTCGCCGGCAACATGAGCACGAACTTCTACATGGCCGTCGGCGGCACCAACTACGGGCTGTGGAACGGGTCGAACCACGACGGTGTAATCCAGCCGACCATCACCTCGTACGACTACGACGCACCGATCGGCGAGGACGGCTCGCTGTCGCCGAAGTTCCACGCGTTCCGCAGCATCATCGCCGAGTACCTTCCGGTGCCCGAGATGCCCGCCGACCTCGCCGTCGCACCGCCGGCGCTGACGCCGCGAGACCTCCCGCTGACGACGTCGGGCGTGCTGACGTGCGACGACCTGCAGGAGCTCTCGCTGGCCACGGCACCGCAGGTGCCAGGGCTGCGCACCGTCACCGAGCCCGTGCCCGAACCGCCCACGTTCGAACAGCTCGGGTTGGAGCGCGGGATGCTGCTGCTGCGCTCCGAGGTCGCCCACGCGGGCGGCACGGTTCCGGTGCGCCTGCACGACCTGCACGACCGTGCGCACGTGTTCATCGACGGGCGGCTGGTGGGCATCGTCAATCGCGATGAGGGCACTCCCGAGACGCTTGAGATCACCGCCGAGCGGGGTGTGCTGCGTATCGACGTGCTCGTCGAGTCTCAGGGACGCATCAACTTCGGGCCGCTGCTGGGCGACCGCAAGGGGATTCTCACCGGCGTGTGGTGGGGCAACCGCTTCATCAACGGCTGGCGCGCGTACCCGCTCGCCCTGGATGTCGTCGGCGCAGCCGTCTCCGCGCTGTGCACGCAGGACCGCCCGGCGCCGCAGGCCGACGGCCTGACCTATCGACAGTATGAGCTGGCGGTAGGTGCCGACGAAGCGGGCACGGATGCCAACATCTCGACGGCGCAGCGCGGTCGCGGGTTCCTGTGGATCGACGACAGCATGCTCGGGCGGTTCTGGCACATCGGCCCGCAGCAGAGCCTGTACTGCCCCGGCCCGCTGCTGGCATCCGCCGGGTCCCACACCGTCACGGTCCTCGAAACCGACCCCTCACCGACGGTCACGGACGGCGGCATGAGCCTGCTGGCGCGCCCCGACCTCGGCGAACCGGCTCAGCCATGACCGGCGGCCGGCGCCCGAACGTCGTCCTGATCGTCGCGGACCAATGGCGCGGAGACGCGCTCTCTGCGGCAGGGCACCCGGTCGTGCGCACCCCCGTGCTGGACGAGCTCGCCGCACGGGGCGTGCGGTTCGACCGGGCGTACTCCGCGACCCCGACATGCGTCCCCGCCCGTGCCGCGCTGCTGACCGGGCAGTCGCAGGAGCGACACGGTCTGGTCGGCTACGTCGAAGGCGTCGACTGCACGCTGGCCCAGCCCGTCACCCTGCCCGGCGTCTTCCGCGATGCGGGCTATCAGACTCAGGCGATCGGCAAGATGCACGTCTGGCCGCAACGCGCGCGTCTGGGCTTCGACGATGTGCAGCTGCACGACGGGTTCCTCCACCACGCACGTCGGGAGCACGGCGGTCACCTGGAGCCGATCGACGATTACGTGCACTGGCTGCGCCGACAGCCTGGGGTGAGCGCCGACGAGGAGTACTTCGACCACGGCGCCGGATGCAACTCGGTGGTGACCCGCCCCTGGGACAAGGCCGAGCACCTGCATCCGACGAACTGGGTGACCTCGACGGCGGGGCGCTTCCTCGAGCGACGCGACCCCACGCAGCCGTTCTTCCTGTACCTGTCGTACCACCGTCCGCACCCTCCCTACGACCCGCCGGCATGGGCTCTGGAGCAGTACCTGGCGGCCGAACCGCACGCCCCGGTGCGCGGCGACTGGAACGGGGTGTGGGACGCGCATCGCAACGATGGCGGGCATCAGACATCGCTGGGCGACATGCCCGACGACGTCATCCGGCGGGCCAGGGCGGGCTACTACGGGGCGATGGCGCACGTCGATCTGCAGATCGGCCGATTCCTCGAACTGCTGGCGCAGGCGGGCGAGGCCGAGAACACCGTGGTGCTGTTCACCAGCGACCACGGCGAGATGCTCGGCGACCACGACATCTACCGCAAGGCGGTTCCCTATGAGGGTTCGGCCCGCGTCCCGCTGATCGTGGCGGATGCTCCCGCGCGCGCCGTCGGCGCGGCGACCAAACGAGTCAGCTCGGCGTTGGGCGAGCTGCGCGACGTCATGCCCACCCTGCTGGAGCTCGCGGGCATCGAGGTACCCGACACCGTCGACGGAGCCTCGCTCGCCAGCATTGTGACGGGCACCGCGGATGACACCGCGCACCGCGACTGGCTCCACGGCGAGCACGTCTACTGGGGCCAGTCGCTGCAATGGGTCACCGACGGGCGCTACAAGTACGTGTGGGCATCCGGTGACGGGGTCGAGCAGCTGTTCGATCTCGTCGAGGACCCCGATGAGACGACGGATCTGTCGCACGACGAGAGCGCGCGCGACGCGCTGCTCCGGTGCCGTGCGCAGTTGATCGCGGCGCTTCAGGGCCGTCCCGAGGGCTTTGTGCGCGACGGGATGCTGCAGACGGGCGTCGCCGTCTCTGCAGTGCTGCCGCATCTGCACGAGGTGCTCGACGCGGGGTGACCGCCTCGCACCGCACCGCCCGATGAATGAGTGAAGCGCCGCCCCACCGGGCGGCGCTTCACTCGTCTTCTGCGGAGGGTGTGGGATTCGAACCCACGGGACATCTCTGCCCACTGGTTTTCAAGACCAGCTCCATCGGCCGCTCGGACAACCCTCCATCGCTCGATTCGCATCGGGCGATCAAGGGTCGAGTCTATCCGTTTCCCGGCGATGCCGATGCCAGACGGTTCAGAGCAACGTGCGCAGGGCGACGGCCAGTCCGCCGTCCTCGACCATGCCGGTCAGCTCTCCCGCGGCGTTCTGCACCTCGTCGACGGCCTGCCCCATCGCGACGGCTCGTCCGCCTCCGGCGAGCGCCCACGAGAACATCCCCAGATCGTTGCGACCGTCACCGGCCACGAGCACGCTGTCGCGGGGCGCCTGAAGCTGTGCGCACACGCGCTCGAGCGCCGTGCCCTTGTCGACGCCCTGCGGGGCGATGTCGAGCCACGAGGTCCAGCCGATGGCGTACGAGACCTCGTTGAGGCCGGCGGCAGCGACGACGCGTTCGAAGTCGGCCTCGTCATGTTGCGGCGAGACCACGACGACGCGCGAGACCGGCTGGGCGCCGAGCTCGTCGAACCCGACCTGGTGGCCGCTGTCGGGCGACCACTCGTCGATGCGCCCGGTGTAGAGCCGCTCGCCCGACGCGAGCTCGACCATGTAGTTCGCCTCGGGCAGGTGCGAGCCGAGCAGCTCGAGAACTGTATTGGGGTCGAACACCTCGACCCGCCAGCGCTGCCATTCACCGTCGACCCGACGCATGATGACGGCACCGTTCGAGCACACCACGTATTCGCTGGTCAGTCCCAGCATCTCGTGCACGTGCTGGGTACCCGACCAGCTGCGACCGGTCGCGAGCATCACCTCGTAGCCGGCTGCACGCACCTCGGCGACGGCGTCGAGCACACCGGGGCTGGGGGTCTCGTCCTGCAGCAGGATGGTGCCGTCGATGTCGAGGCCGACCAGGCCCCGCGGCGTCACGCCTCGCCCTCGTCAGCCGGGGGCGTCCATCCGAGCGGGCGCAGCACGTCGATGCCGCCCAGGTACGGGCGCAGCACCTCGGGTACGGTCACCGAGCCGTCGGCCTGCTGGTGGGTCTCCAGCAACGCCACGATCCACCGGGTGGTGGCGAGCGTGCCGTTCAGGGTGGCGACGTTCGTCGTCTTGACCGTCTCGCCCGCGGCATCCGATGCCGGACGGTAGCGCACGTCGAGGCGACGCGCCTGGTATGTCGTGCAGTTCGAGGTCGACGTGAGCTCGCGGAACGCACCTTGGGTGGGCACCCACGCCTCGATGTCGAACTTGCGGGCCGCGCTCGAGCCGAGGTCGCCCGCGGCGACGTCGATCACGCGGTAGGCCAGCCCGAGTGCGGTGAGCATCTCTTCTTGCAGAGCGACCAGGCGGTCATGCTCGGCCTCGGCCTCACCCGGCGTCGTGTAGACGAACATCTCGAGTTTGTTGAACTGGTGCACGCGGATGATGCCGCGGGTGTCCTTGCCGTGCGAGCCCGCCTCGCTGCGGTAGCAGGTCGACCAGCCGGCATAGCGCAGGGCGCCGTCGCCGTCGCCGAGGTCGAGGATCTCGTCCTTGTGGTAGCCGGCGAGCGGCACCTCGCTGGTGCCGACGAGGTACAGGTCGTCCTTGTCGAGGTGGTAGACCTCGTCGGCGTGCTCACCGAGGAAGCCGGTGCCCTGCATGATCTCGGGGCGCACCAGCGTGGGCACGATCATCGGCGTGAAGCCGTTCTGCAGCGCCTTGTCGAGCGCGAGGTTCATCAGCGCGATCTCGAGGCGCGCACCGATGCCCTTGAGGAAGTAGAAGCGGGCACCAGAGACCTTTGCCCCGCGCTCCATGTCGATCGCCCCGAGCAGTTCTCCCAGCTCGAGGTGATCGCGGGGCTCGAAGTCGAACGCGGGCACGTCGCCGACGCGGCGCAGCTCGACGAAGTCCGCCTCGCCGCCGGCCGGGACACCGTCGATGATCACGTTCTCGATGCGGTCGAGAGCGGATGCCGCGGCCTCGGCGGCCGCACCGGCTGCCTGCTGCGCCTGCTTGACGCGATCAGCGAGCTGCTTGGCCTGAGCGACCAGCGCCGCCTTCTCGTCTTTGGGTGCCTTGGCGACGGTCTTGCCGAAGGCGTTCTGCTCGGCGCGCAGCTCTTCGAACGCGCTGAGCGCGCTGCGGCGCGATCGGTCCGCCTCCAGTGCCGTATCAACCGTCTCAGGCGCGTTTCCGCGGGCGATCTGTGAACGACGGACGAGCTCGGGCTCGTCACGGAGAAGGGCGAGATCGATCATTGTGCAAGTCTAGCGAGCGCGTCCGAGGGGCGTTCCGCCGTAGAGTGGCCGCATGACGGCATCCGGGAGCGAGCAGCGGCACGCGGCTCTCGTGCTCAACCCCATCAAGGTCGACGTCCTCCGCCTGCGCACCTCTCTCGAATCGCGTTCTGCGCTGCACGGCTGGGAGCCGCCGCGGTTCTACGAGACGACCGTCGATGACCCCGGCACCGAGGCTGCCCGCCGCGCCCTGGCCGATGGCGCATCGGCCGTCCTCGTCGCCGGCGGCGACGGCACGGTGCGGGCCGTCGCCGAGGCGATGGCGGGCAGCGACGTGCCGTTCGCGGTGCTGCCCGGAGGAACTGGCAACCTGTTCGCACGCAACATGTCTCTGCCGCTCACCCAGCCCGAGTCGATGATGAATGCCGTCTTCACCGGCTTCACGCATCCGGTCGACATGGGGTGGGCGATGCTCTCCCGCGACGATGGCTCCGAAGACGAGCACGGCTTCGTCGTTCTCGCGGGCATGGGGCGGGACGCCGACATGATCGCCAAGACCAACCCCGACTTGAAGAAGTCGGTCGGCTGGGTGGCCTATCTCGACGGCGCCGCGCGGTCGTTGCCGGGAGCGAAGCCGTTCCGGATCGTCTTTCAGGTCGACGACGGCAAGCTGCATTCGGCGAAGGTGCAGAGCATGCTGTTCGCGAACTGTGGCGCGCTGCCGGCGGGGATCGCACTGATGCCCGACGCCTCGCTGGACGACGGACAGCTCGACATCGCGGTGATCCAGCCGAGTGGCCCGCTCGGCTGGCTGGGCCTGTGGCGCAAGATCTGGTGGGACAACTCGGTGCTGCGCCGCAGCCGCGCCGGCCGACTCGTACTGCAGCGTCGCGGTCGCGACGCCTCGATCCGCTATCTCAACGGAGGCACCGCCGAAGCGGCGATGGTGTCACCGACCTCGATCGAACTCGACGGCGACGAGTTCGGTGCGGCGGTGCGCATGCGCTGCCGGGTGCAGCCCGGCGCACTGAAGATCGTGCTGCCCAGCGGGCACGACACGTCGGGCTTCTGACGGGCGCGACTCTCGCGAGGGCTGGGGCGGATGCCCGTGATCAGTCCTGCACGGGCACCGTGGCGTCGAGGTTGTCGCCGACGAGCGTCAGCTCGAACGGGCCGTCGACGTGCTCCATCGGCAACGTGATCGTCGTCAGGCGCGGCACGAAGTCCATCGTGCACGGGCGGTCGATGGTCTGGAAGGTCACGGTCGCTCCAGCCGACTGCTCGATGTCCTCGATGATCGGCTGGCAGGTCGACGATCCCCACGTCAGCAGCACGATGCCGTCGTCGGCGAACCATCCGGCCGATGGCCCGTTCTCGCTCATACCGTCGGGGGCTTCGGCGAGGCCGTCGAGGTCGGCGTCTTCGGTACCGGTGCCGTAGGCGATCGCGATCTCGACGTCCTGGGTGACATCCACGCCCTCGGGCGCGGCGACGAACGTCGCGCGGGGCACGAGATCGTTGGTGCACGGCTGGTTCTCATCGCCGTCGCTGAGCGCGACCGAGATCATCTGACCGTCCGCCGAGACGTCATCGACGATCGGAACGCAGCTGGACGATCCCCAGGTGACGACACCGATCGCTCGTCCGCCGTCGAGCCAGGCGGCCTCGACATCGTCGCCGATGACGTCGTCATCGGGCGCCGTGGTGGCCGCACCGCCGTCGGTGCTGGTGGGAGCGGGCGACTCGGGCGTTACGGTGCACCCCGCGACGAGCAGCGTCGCCCCGGCGAGGGCCAGAGCCGACAGGACGATTCGCATTCGAGAGGCGGTCATGCGCTCAGAGTACCCGAGCGGTTCCGCGCCGCACTGAACGGGCTCACTGCAGTGCGGAGGTCAGCCGGGCGAGGTTGTCGAGCACCGTCGAGCGCAACGGCTGCTGCATCCACTCGTCGAGCGTCAGCTCGCGACTGAGCGTGCGGTACTCGTCCTCGACGACGCGCATCTCATCGACGAACTCCTCGCCGCGCACGAGCATCGACACCTCCAGATTGAGGCCGAACGAGCGCATGTCCATGTTGCTCGACCCGATCACGGCGACCTGATCGTCGATCGTGAGGCTCTTGGTGTGCAGGATGTACGGCTTGGGGTAGAGCCAGATGCGCACACCGGCGCGCAGCAGGGCCTCGTAGTAGCTGCGCTGCGCGTGATAGACCATCGCCTGGTCGCCCTGTTCCGAGACGAACAGTTCGACCTTCACCCCGCGGTCGACGGCCGCGGTGACCGCCAGCAGAAGTGCCTCATCGGGCACGAAATAGGGACTGACGATCATGATCTTGTCGTTCGCCGCATACAACAGGGCGAGGAACAGTCGCAGGTTGTTCTCGGCCTCGAACCCTGGGCCGGACGGCACGATCTGACAGTCGAGGTCTCCGGTGCCCGGCTCGACCCGGCTGATGTGGATGCCCTCGGGCACCCGATCGGTCTCGGCGTAGTAGTCGCTCAAGAAGACGGCGTTCAGGCTCGAGACGACGGGGCCGTCGACGCGCACCATCAAGTCGATCCAGTGCAGCCCCTGGCGGATGTTCTTGGGGAGGTTGTACGACGAGTCGGTGACGTTCTGCGATCCGAGAAAACCCGACCGTCCGTCGATGACCAGGAGCTTGCGGTGATTGCGCAGGTCAGGGCGCTGAATGTGGCGGCGCAGCGGTTGTACGGGCAGCATCAGGTGCCAGTCGGCACCCATCGCCTCGAGACGCCGCAGGGTCTCTCGATAGCGTGGCTTCCAGCGGTTCGCCCAGTAGTCGAGCAGCACCCGCACGGGGATCCCGCGGGCAGCCACCTCTTCCAACGCCAGGAAGAAGTTGTCGGTGGACTCGTCGCTCTGCAGGATGTAGAACTCGACGTGCACGTACTCCTGCGCCGTGCGGATCTCGGCGGCCATCGCGTCCAGCGACTCCTGGTAGTCACTGATCAGGTGCACGCCGTTGTCGCCCGACAGCGGCAGGGCGCCGAGGTGCTTGTTCATCGCCACCAGCGGCGGGAACCAGTCGGGCGCATCGGGCCGCAAGGTGCCGAAGTTCAGAAAGCTGGCCGCCTCGGCGATGTACGCGTTGATGCGCTCCTGCTTGCGGCGACGGGCACGGGGCAGCTTGGGGTTTCCGATCAGCAGGAACAGCAGGACGCCGATGACCGGAATGAAGAAGATCGCCAGCAGCCAGGCCATCGCCGACGTCGGCTTGCGGTTGCGGGGGACGACGATCACGGCGACGACGCGCACGGTGAGGTCGATAACGAGGTAGATGGTGGTGAGCCACAACGGCCAGGCGCTAGTGTTCACCGACCCTCCCCCGTCGCTCCGCTAGCCATCAGAGTAGCGGGCGCGGAGAGAATACGAGCCAACGCCGCGTCAGCTGCGCGGCGGAAGTCCGCGCGCCGCGCGCTCCTGCGCCTCGATCTCGGCGTGGACGCGACGCTCGGTGCGGTCGAAGCGGAGGATGCCACGGAGCACGATCACGAAGACGATGCTCACGCCGATGGTCGGCAGCAGCGACCAGGCGGCAGCGATCCAGAAGTTGTCCATACCCTCCATCGTACGCGTGGTCACTGATCACTTGCCCTACACAGCCAAGCGAATCCGACGCGTTGTACTCAGCCTCTGGGATTCGCGGGACCTCCACCGCCCGGCGACGCTCACACTCGCTTCATGACCACGATCATCCACGCGACACATCCCGCCGAGTTCCTCGGCCTCGTCCCGGCCCTGGCCGGCTTCACTCCACGGCAGAGCCTGGTGCTGCTGCCGTTCCAGGGCTCGCGCACGCGCGGCGCGATGCGCATCGATCTGCCCGTCGACGGCGCAGACGCCGATGACTTCGCGCACGCCGCGCTACAGGCGCTGCTGCAGGTGCAGAACGTCGACGCGACAGCCCTGGTCGCCTACACAGACACCCCGGCCCAGTCGGTGCCCGACGGGATGCTGCTGCCTCACCTGGCCACCGTCGAGGCTGTGCTCGACGTCGCCACGCAGGCCGGGTTGCGCATCGTCGAGGCGCTGTGCGTGACACCCGACGGATGGAGCGACTACCTCGCCGAGGACCCGGCGCTGCACCCGCTCGACAGCATCCCCCGCCCCGACGGCGTGCCGGGCCTCGGCGATGTCAGCGGCGACCAGACCGCCGGCGCCGATCTGCCGCCCAGCAACCTGGTCGAGCGGGAACAGGTGGGCCGCGCGCTGCGCGAGCTCGAACACATCCTGGAACAGCACCGGCTGGGCCAGGGCCACACGCTCGGCACGCAGAACCCGCTGGCCCTGATCACCGCCGAAGACGTGCTCGATGACCTGCCCGCCTTCGCCGAAGGGCTACTGGAATCGCCCTCAGGGGACGACGCCTACGGCTGCGCGGCGCTGCTGTGGTGTGTGAACCGCCCCGTGCTGCGCGACGCCGTACTGGTGCAGTGGGCCACAGATCTGGCCATGGGCGAGTACGCGCTCGACGCGCAACTGCAGTTCGCGGCCGGCGCGGGCGCGGTTCCCGACGCCGTCGGGCAGATCTTTCTCGGCAAAGGCCCGCGCCCCGATGCCGACCGGCTGGGCTGTGCTCTGCAGGTCGTGCGCTCGGCTGCCGCCCGGGCGCCACGCGGGGCCAAGGTCGGCGCGCTCACCGCGGCCGCCTGGCTGGCGTGGGCTTTGGGCCGGTCGTCGCATGCCGGCGCATACATCGACCAGGCCCTGGCCATCGACCCCGAACACAGCATGGCGTCGCTGATCTCGACCATGCTGTCGGCGGGGATGCTGCCCGAATGGGCCCTGAAGCCTGCTACTTGACCAGCGGGAACAGGATCGTCTCGCGGATGCCGAGGCCGGTGATGGCCATCAGCAGGCGGTCGATGCCCATTCCCATTCCGCCCGACGGCGGCATGCCGTGCTCGAGGGCGCGCAGGAACTCCTCGTCGACCGGCATCGCCTCGACGTCACCGCGCGCGGCCAGCTTGGCCTGCTCGACGAAACGCTCGCGCTGGATGACAGGGTCGACCAGCTCGGAGTAGCCGGTGGCCAGCTCGAAGCCGCGGATGTAGAGGTCCCATTTCTCGACGACGCCGGCGATCGAGCGGTGCTCGCGCACCAGCGGCGACGTGTCGACCGGGAAGTCCATCACGAAGGTCGGACGCACCAGGTCGACCTTCACGAAGTGCTCCCACAGCTCTTCGACGAGCTTGCCGTGCGTGGGGTGCGGCGGGATGTCGACGCCGTTGGCCTCGGCGAAGGCGATGAGGTCCTCGACCGAGTCCTGCGGGGTGACGGTGCGGCCCGACGCCTCGGAGAGCGAGTCGTACATCGACACGCGGTCCCATTCGCCGCCGAGGTCGTACTCGGTGCCGTCGGCCCAGGTGACCGTGGTCGAACCGGCCACGGCGATCGCGGCGTTCTGCACGAGCTCCTGTGTGAGGGCTGCCATCTGGTTGTAGTCGCCGTAGGCCTGGTAGGCCTCGAGCATCGCGAACTCAGGGCTGTGGGTCGAGTCGGCACCCTCGTTGCGGAAGTTGCGGTTGATCTCGTACACCCGCTCGATGCCACCGACGACGGCGCGCTTGAGGTACAGCTCGGGCGCGATGCGCAGGAACAGCTCGGTGTCGAACGCGTTCGAGTGCGTGATGAACGGACGAGCGGATGCCCCACCGTGCTGCACCTGCAGCATGGGCGTCTCGACCTCGAGGTAGTCGTGCCCGGTGAACGTCGCGCGCAGGCTGGCGTTCACGGCCGCACGAGCGCGGACGGTGCTGCGAGCACGGTCGCGCACGATCAGGTCGAGGAAGCGGCTGCGCACACGCGTCTCCTCGTTCAGCTCGCCATACACGTTCGGCAGCGGCAGGATCGCCTTCGACGCGATCTGCCACTGGTCGACCATGATCGACAGCTCGCCGCGACGGCTCGAGATCACCTCGCCGTGCACGAAGACGTGGTCACCGAGGTCGACGAGCTCCTTCCACGCCGCCAGCGACTCGTCGCCGACGTTCGCCAGCGACACCATCGCCTGGATGCGTGAGCCGTCACCGGCCTGCAGCGTGGCGAAGCAGAGCTTGCCGGTGTTGCGGCTGAACACCACGCGCCCCGCGACGCCGACCATCAGACCGGTCTGCGTGTCGGGCTCGAGATCACCGTACTCGGCGCGCAGCGCCGGGATGCCGTGCGTGACGGGCACACCCACCGGGAACGCCCCGCCACCGGCATCCGCACGGTTCTCGATCAGCTTCTCGCGCTTGGCCAGCCGCACCGCCTTCTGTTCGAAGACGTCGTCTTCGAGAGCGGGTGCGGGGGTCGGCGCGGGCGCGTCAGTCATGGGTGGGGCTCCTTGATGAAAAGTCAGCCCCAAGTCTACCGACCCCGCTGTCGCACGCCGGAGTCGGATCGGCCGCGCAGGCTAGCCTCGTTGCATGCGTCGTCTCACCGCCCTGATCGCCGTCGTGCTCGGACTGCTGACCGTGGCGCTGCTGCCCTCTTCCGCCGTCGCGGACGTCGACGACTTCTCGTACTCGTCGTGGGATGTGCGATTCGACGTGTCTCTCGACGACGAGGGTCGCGCGGTCGCCCACGTCACCGAGACTCTGGTGGCGGCGTTCCCCGATTTCGATCAGAACAGGGGGATCGTGCGCGGGTATCCGCAGCGGTACGAGGGCGCGAGCGTGAGCCTCGACATCGTCTCGGTGACGGATGCCGCGGGCCAAGACGTGCCGTACGAGACCGAGGTCGATTCCGACAGCGAAGTGCTGTACGTGCTCACCGGAACGGACGACTACGTCCGCGGCGCGCAAACCTACGTCATCGAGTACACGATGCGCGACGTCATGGTCACCGGTGAGGAGTCCGGCAACGACGAGTTCCACTGGGACATGCTGGCGCTCACGAGCACCCAGGCCGTCAACCGCTTCCACGCGGAGATCGCCTTCTCGCCCGACCTCGCAGCACAGCTCACCGGCGACACGGCCTGCTACGAGGGCTTCGAGCACGACAGGGCACGCTGCACGCTGTCGGGCCCTGTCGCGCAGGACGGCGCCCAGGTGTTCTCGGTGTCATCGGGCGCCCGTGCCGCCGGCGATGGCGTGACCGTCGCGATCGGCTTCGCCCCTGGCACGGTGGCCCAGCCCGCTTCGCGCCAACCGAGCCCGCTCGCCGACCACGGCACCGCCACTGTCGGCGGCCTCTCGGCTCTGGCAGCCGCGGGCGCATGGGTGTCGGTGGCCCGGCTCGCACGACGGCGGCGCACAGCGACGGGAATCATCATCGCCCAGTTCGATGTTCCAGCGGACCTGCCGCCGCTCACGGCCGCAGCGCTGCTGCCGGGATCACAGAACCCCGTTCCGGCACAGCTGGTGCACCTCGCAGTGCACGGCGCCATCCGCCTCGAGGGCGAAGCGGACGACGACCGCCCCGCGGTTCGACTGATCGACCGCGACCTGGCTCCGACGGCGCTTGATCGGACGGCAATCGACGCAGTGTTCGAGGGCGAGCGCGCACCGGGAGCGTTGCGCTTCATCCCGCGCAAGAGCACGGAGTTCGCCAAGCGCATGACGAAACTCACGAAGAAGGGCACCGCCCAGGCGGCCACGCGCGACTTGACGACCAAGGAACGCAGCCGCGCCGCCGTCGTGTTCGGGTGGATCTCGGTGGGACTCTTCGCCGCGGCGCTCGGCCTGTTCATCTGGTCGGCGACGCTCGACCGCGAACTGCTGATCCTGGGAATTCTCGCGATGATCGTCACGTCGGCGGTCGCGTTGGTCTCGGCGTTCGTGGCGTTCTCGAAGCACACGGTGCTCACCCCGGCAGGAGCCGAGATGTACGAGTACCTGCTCGGCGTGAAGGAATTCATCCGCGTCGCCGAGACCGATCGGCTGCGCATGCTGCAGTCGTATCGGGGCGCAGAGCGTCGCAGCGACGGCAGCGTCGACGTCGTGCATCTGTACGAGAAGCTGTTGCCGTACGCGATGCTGCTCGGCGAGGAGAAGACCTGGGGCAAGGTGCTCGACACCGCGTACGAGAACGATGATCGCAGCCCGGGTTGGATCGGCCTCTCGACAGGCATGTCGATCAACTCGCGACTGTCGGACTACTCGTCTTCGGTTCACTCGGCGTCGACCTACACGCCTTCGTCGAGCTCGGCAGGCGGCTCGACCGGAGGCGGGTACTCGGGCAGCGGCGGTGGCGGCGGGTTCTCGGGCGGGCGCTGACGCACCGTTTCAGAGAAGAAGTCGTGCTCGGGCTCGCGCCGTCAGAGCTCGGGCGGCGTGCCCAGCGGGTCGGACTCATCGCGCAGCGCGCGCTCGACCGCCGACGACACCAGCGCCGACAGGTAACCCCCGGGATTGTCTACGCCGATACCGCGCAGCAGGCCCGTCGCCTGCTGCACGATCGAGCGCGAGAACTCGGATGCTGTCGCGATCGCTTCGGCGTAGGCGGCGCGATCGTGTTCGGCGATGATCACCGGTTCGCACCCCATCTCGACGGCGAGCGCCTGCGCGATCGGCAGAACGGCAGCGGGTGCAGTGACACCCGCGAAGGATGCCTGCAGCTGACGCAGGTCGACCGACGTGCCGTTGAAAGTGATGGCGGGGTGCACGGCCAGCGGGATCGCGCCGCGCTCGGCAGCGGGGCCGAGCACATCGGTGCCGTGGGCGGGGTCGGTGTGCAGCACGAGCTGACCGACCTGCCAACCTCCGACGTCGGCGATGCCCTGCACGAGCCCCGGCAGTTCGGCGTGCGGCACGGCGATCACAACGAGCTCGCTGCGGCGCACGATCTCGACCGCGTCGAGCACCGCGACGCCGGGCAGCACCGCGGCGGCACGGTCGTCATCCGATCCGCTGGTGATGCCGGTGATCGCGTGGCCGACCCCCGCGAGCGCGGCCCCGATGACGGGCCCGACACGGCCCGCGCCGATGATGCCGACGCCGAGGCGTCCCGGTGCCGCCATCTCAGTTCTGCTCCGGTGCCGGCGACGTCACCGGCGGGTAGGGCGCGACCGGCGGTGGCAGTGTGACCGGCTGCTGCGATGCGCTCCCCGCCGTATTCTGCTCGCCCCAGCGGTGGCTGTGGTCGCTGGTGACAGCATCCACCGCCGCGCGGGCGACCTCGTCGATCAGCGCCTGCGCGTCGTCGCGTTCCAAGGCCGACAGCGTCGCCGAGACGGGGCCGGTCACCGTGTGGGCCTGCATCGAGGCCACGTTCTGCGCGCGCGAGATCGGTCCCTGCGCCACCGAGATGCCCTGCATGCGGGCGAGGGGGAAGATCGCCAGCTGGCGCCACATCCAGCCCTTGCGCAGCAGCAGCGCGCCGGGAACGACGGCCCAGCCGTGACGCTTCCAGCTGAACGGGTGCCGCCAGGCGGCACGTCGCGGAACGGTGCGAAACGCATCGTCGGATGCTGTGCCGATGACCCCGTGCTCCCACAGGTGCGCGAGTTGCTCAGCAGTGATGTCGGGGAAGATCAGTTCGAGCACCCGCTCGACGTCGGCGCGCTTGCCGACCGGCAACACCACGTTGAACTGTTGGGCACTGCTCGACTGCGCCTGCGACGCCGATTTGCCGGTCATGCGGTTGATGCGCACGGTCCACCAGCCGAACGGACGCCACAACAGTGACTGCGATACCGAGACGGCGAAGATGCGCCCCGGTGGCAGGGTCTCGGTGATCGTCGTGAGCAGACCGAAGGTCAGGCGGATGCCATTACTGGTCGGCGCGATCGAATAGCGCAGCGAGCGCGAGATCTGCGCCCAGGTGATACCGACCACGGCGATGACCAGCGGGATGCCCATACCGAGGGCGATGCCGACCATAGCGATGACGATCTCGACTCCAGTCTCACCATCGGCGGTCATGCCGAAGTAGGCCGCGGCGAGTGTGACAACGAAGATCCCGCCGAAGAAGAGCACCCACAGTGCGGCCGAGATCAGTTGGGATCCGACCAGTCGTCCGGTGGGGATCTTCACGACGCTCTCGGGCGCGACATCGGCCAGGTCGACGCCCTCGATCATGCCGGCGACGCCGGCGTTCATCGACCCCACGAGCTGTTCGCGTACGCCGCCGTGACCCGCCGGCGCGGGCGCCGCCGGGCCTCCGGCGGCCGCCAGGCGTGCCGAGCGCGCGCCCGAGGCGAGACGCAGAATATCGGCCCGCACGGATTCGGCCTTGGCCGTCGCGAGGTATTCCAGGTCGACGTTCGAGTCGGCGCCGGCGCCGACAACCTCGACCTTGGCGAGTCCGATCAGGCGCGCGGGGAACGGGCGGGTGAGGTTGACGCCCTGCACGCGGTCAAGCGGCGCGCGGCGCTGCGAACGGAACAGCATGCCCTTGCGCACCTCGACGTGCGAGCCGGTGATGCGGAACTGGTGAAAGCGCCACACGACCCAGAAGGCGATGATGAAGACCACCACGACCCCAGCGACGATCAGTAGCGCGAGCAGCACGAGGTTGTTCGCCAGCACCCAGTCGACGGGGTCGCCCGGGTAGTCGGTGTAGTCCACTTCGTCGGGCGCGAACCGCTGCACGAAGAAGTTGATGATGCGGTCGCGCATGTTCGAGATGATGATGCCGGCGACGACGATCAGCACCAGCCCGCCCTTGAACAGGGGCGTCAGCGGATGCATGCGATGCCAGGCACCGTCGGCGAGGCTGGAGTCGCCGCCCTCTGGAAGCACGGTGGCAGGTGCCGGCGATGCCTCGGGGCCGGGAGCGGAGGGAGTGCTCACAGGCCGGTCCGCCTCGTCTCGGCGACCTCGATCAGCGTGTCGCGCAGCGTCTCGGCAGCGGCCTGGGTGAGTCCCGGGATCTGCACGCCGGTGGTGGCCGCGGCCGTCACCATCTTCAGCTGCGAGACGCCGAAGGCGCGGTCGAGCGGGCCGTGCGTGATGTCGACCAACTGCAGGCGACCGTAAGGCACGGCGACCATGCGCTGCCAGATGATGCCCCGACGGAAGACGATGTCATCGGCGCGCAGCATGTAACCAACGGCCTTGGCCTGACGCGGCAGGATGACCATGGTGATCAGCGTGATGAGGATCACGATGCCGGCGGGGATCCACGCCCAGGTCTGATGGAATACGAGCACCAGCACGAGCGCGGCGGCTGCGACGCCCACCACGAGCAGCGCGTTCTGCAGCAGCTGCGAGACGACGTAACGCGGCGAGATCTGGTGCCAGGTGCCGTCCAGCGCGAGCGCCGACGCACTGCGCGGCGTGCGCAGCTCGGGGTAGGTGCCGTCGTCGAGACCGGCCGGCACGGCAGGTGCGGCCGGCGCGGCGGGGGCGGCAGGGGGTGCAGGTGCGGCGGGGGCGGATGCCGGTGCCGAGACCTCTGGTGCCGCGGGCGCGGGCGGCACCGTGGGCGCAGCCGGCGGAACCGGTGGTGCGCCGAACGGGTTCGGGTCACTCGGTGTGGGCGTCTGGCTCTCGGTCATCAGGGTCCTTCGGCAGCGTGCAGAACTGTTCCGCGACGAGCGCGACCCCGACCAGCACCAGCGCGCCGACGACGAGGGCGATCATCGCCACCACCGACCCTACCGGCGCGGGGATCGGTCGGGTGAGCAGGAACGTCAGCAGGCCGGTGCCGAATCCGGCCAGAAGTGCGCCGAGCAGGCTCGACGCCCGCGCCAGCGTGGCCGCGCGCACGGCACGGAACGGATCGATACGCGTGCCCCCGCGGGTGCTGCGGCGCACGGGCCAGGCCAGGGCCAGCACGGCTGCAGCGATCAGCACCAACAGCACCGGCAGGAACGGCGAGGGCGTGAACGTGGCACGGCCGGTGATCGTCAGCAGGTGGTCGAAGCCGAAACCGGCGCCCGCGCCGAGCAGGGCGAGCACCGCCAGGACTGCGCCAGACGTGCGCTTCACTGGCCGCCGTCCTTGAGGCGCCTGACCAGTTCGTCGACCCGACCGGCCCCGGGCAGCACGGCCTCGGGGTCGAGGCTGAGCCAGGGTTCGAGCACGAAGAGCCGCTCGGCGGCACGCGGATGCGGCACCATCAGGTGCGCGGCGGTGCTGACGAAGTCGCCGTAGGCGATCAGATCGAGGTCAAGGGTGCGATCGCCCCAGCGCTGCCTGCGCACGCGACCCTGTTCCTCTTCAACGGCGTGCAGCATGCCCAGCAGCACGGATGGCGCGAGTCTCGTCGTCATCAGCGCCGCAGCGTTCAAGTACGGGGGCGCGTCGGGGTCGGGGCCGTCGGGGCGGATGGCGACGGTCTCGATCGGCTCCGACATGCGCAACGCGTCGACCAGGGGCAGGCGCCGCAGACGCTCGGCGGCGCTGCGCAGCATCTCGCCGCGGTCTCCCTCGTTCGAGCCGAGGGCGATGACCGCGACCTCGGGCTCCCTGCCCGGTCGCGGATCGGGCATCCCCTCCAGGTGGGTGAGGCGACGATCCATCAGGCCCTCCCCCGGCGCACGGTCACCGAGACGTCGGTGAATGTCTGGGCGATCGGGGCATGCGGCTTGTGCACGGTGACGGTGACATGCTCGACGCGCGCGTCTTCGAGGGCGGCGTCAGCGATGCGCTGCGCGAGCGTCTCGATGAGGTTGACGGGTTCGCCGGCGACGATCGCGGCGACCCGATCGGCGAGTTCGCCGTAGTGCACGGTGTCGGTGACGTCGTCGGATGCCGCGGCGCCGGCCAACGGCACCCGCAGGGTCAGGTCGATCGTGAAGTCCTGACCATCGCGCCGTTCGTGCTCGAACACCCCGTGCCGACCGAACACGGTCAGTCCGGTGAGCGTGATCTCATCGGCGGTCATGCGTGTCTCCCTCCCAGGCGCGGGCGACGCCGAGCGCATCGCGGGTCGCGGCGACGTCGTGCACGCGCACGGCCCAGGCCCCGGCGCGGGCAGCCAGCGCGCTGGTCACCGCGGTCGCGAGGTCTCGGCGCTGCTCATCGGCATCCACGCCGAGCACCTCACCGAGGAATCGCTTGCGCGAGGTGCCGATCAGCACCCGGTGTCCGAGTGCGGCGATCTCGTCGAGATCGCGCAGCAGCTCCCAGTTCTGCGGGCCCGACTTCGCGAAGCCGACGCCCGGATCGACGATCACTCGGGATGGCGCGATGCCCGCCGCTGCGGCGGCGGTGACGCGCTCGTGCAGTTCGGATGCCACCTCGCGGGCCACCCGGCTGTACTGGGCCCGTGCGTACATGTCGGCCGACGGCCCGCGCCAGTGGCCGAGGGCGACGTCGGCATCGAGGTCGGCGATGGCCGACAGCATCCGCTCGTCGGCGAGGCCGCCGGAGACGTCGTTGACGATGCGCGCGCCCGCGCGCACGGCGGCGACGGCGGTGTCGGCGTTGAGCGTGTCGATCGAGGTCGGCACGCCGGCGTCGGTGAGCGCCTCGATGACCGGCAGCACGCGCGCCTGCTCGACGGCGACCGGCACGCGTTCGGCGCCGGGCCTGGTCGATTCGCCGCCGACGTCGATCACTGCCGCGCCCTGCTCGCGCAGACGGAGAGCATGGGTGACGGCGGCGTCGAGGTCGACGTAGCGTCCGCCGTCGCTGAACGAGTCGGGGGTGGTGTTGAGGATGCCCCAGATGATGGTCACGACGACACCCCGTGGGCGCCGCCCGACCCGATCAGGGCGATCAGCTCTGCCCGGGCGATCGGCTCGGTGTAGGTGCCGCGTGCGGCGATCGTGACGGTGGATGCCACGGGCTGGCGTCCCCCGCGCATGGTCACGCACCCGTGTGAGGCGTCGAGCACGACGAGCACGCCACGGGTGTCGAGGTGCTCGTCGATGGTATCCGCGATCTGCTCGCCCAGGCGCTCCTGCACCTGCGGGCGGGTCGCGAGGGTCTCGACCACCTTGACCAGCGCGCCCAGGCCGACGACCTGCTCACCGGGCAGGTAGGCGAGGTGCGCCACACCCGCGAACGGCAGCAGGTGGTGCTCACACACCGAGCGGAAGCGGATGTCGCGCAGCAGCACGGCACCCGACGGCAGCGTGTCGGGCGCCGGGCCCCGCGAGATGCTGATGGTGCGTTCGAGGTGCGCGGCGGGGTCTTCGCTGACGCCGGCGAAGAACTCGGCGTACAGCTCGGCCATGCGTCCGGGGGTCTGCTTGAGTCCTGGCCGGTCGGGGTCCTCACCGATCGCTTCGAGCAGTTCGCGGGTGAGTCGCTCGATGCGGGGCTTGTCGACGGTCACGTCACGCCGTCGCGGGTCGCGCCTGCCCGCCACCGGCGGGCGCCTCGGATGCGCGCGGGGCGTCGTTGCCGGCGGGGGTCTGCGCGGCGATGCCCTGCTCGGAACGGCGGGGAACCTCGATCGGCGGCACGGTCGATACCGGGCGCTCCTCGCTCGAGAGCCACAGTGGGCGCTCAGGCAGCTTGCGCACCTCGGTGAAGATCTCGGCGATGCGGTTGTGGTCGAGGGTCTCCTCTTCGAGCAGCGCGAGGGCGAGGCGATCGAGGATGTCGCGGTTGGCGCTGATCACCTGGTAGGCCTCGTTGTGCGCCTGCTCGATGAGGGCGCGCACCTGCGCGTCGACGCGCTCGGCGATCGTCTCGGAGTACTCGCGTCCGCGGCCCATGTCACGGCCGGCGAACGGCTCGCCGCCCTCGGAGCCGAGCTTGACCGGGCCGAGCTCGGTGGTCATGCCGTACTCGATGACCATCTTGCGGGCGATGCTGGTGGCCTTCTCGATGTCGTTGGAGGCACCGGTGGTGGGGTCGTGGAAGACGAGTTCTTCGGCGACGCGGCCGCCCATCGCGTAGGTGAGCTGGTCCTGCAGCTCGTTGCGGGTGACCGAGTACTTGTCGTCGAGAGGCATGACCATCGTGTAACCGAGGGCCTTGCCACGGGGCAGGATGGTGATCTTGGTGACCGGGTCGGTGTAGTTCATCGCGGCCGCCGCGAGCGCGTGTCCGCCCTCGTGGTACGCGGTGATCAGCTTCTCTTTGTCCTTCATCACGCGGGTGCGGCGCTGAGGACCGGCGATCACACGGTCGATGGCCTCGTCGAGGGCACGGTTGTCGATCAGCTGCGCGTTCGAGCGTGCGGTCAGCAGCGCGGCCTCGTTGAGCACGTTGGCCAGGTCGGCACCGGTGAAGCCGGGGGTCTTGCGGGCGACGACCTCGAGGTCGACCGACTGCGAGAGCGGCTTGCCCTTGGAGTGCACCTCGAGGATCTGCTGGCGGCCCTTGAGGTCGGGGGCGTCAACGCCGATCTGGCGGTCGAAGCGGCCCGGGCGCAGCAGTGCGGGATCGAGGATGTCGGGGCGGTTGGTCGCCGCGATGACGATCACGTTGGCGTTGGGGTCGAAGCCGTCCATCTCGACGAGCATCTGGTTCAGGGTCTGCTCGCGCTCATCGTTGCCGCCGCCCATGCCGGCGCCGCGGTGACGACCGACGGCGTCGATCTCATCGATGAAGATGATCGCGGGGGCGTTCTCCTTGGCCTGCGTGAACAGGTCGCGCACACGGGAGGCACCGACGCCGACGAACATCTCAACGAAGTCCGAACCCGAGATCGAGTAGAAGGGGGCACCGGCTTCGCCGGCCACGGCGCGGGCCAGCAGGGTCTTTCCGGTGCCGGGAGGGCCGTACAGCAGCACGCCCTTGGGGATGCGCGCGCCGATCGCCTGGAACTTGGCGGGATCCTGCAGGAACTCCTTGATCTCGTGCAGTTCCTCGATGGCCTCGTCAGACCCGGCGACGTCGGCGAAGGTGACGGTCGGCGTCTCTTTGCTGACGAGCTTGGCCTTCGACTTGCCGAACTGCATGACCTTGCTGCCGCCGCCCTGCATCGACGAGAGCAGCCACCAGAACAGCAGACCGAGCAGCACCAGGGGCAGCAGCAGTGACAGGAAGCCGTCGAACCAGGTGGCGCGGGGCACGACGTCGTTGGTGTCGGCGGCCTCGATACCGGCCGCGTCGATCGCCTCGACGACCTGGTCGGCGCGCGCCTGCACGTAGTAGAACTGCACGTTCGTGGCGCCCTCGAACTCTTTCGAGAGGGTGAGGTCGACGCGCTGATCACCGTCGGTGTTGACCACCTGCGTCACCGTCTTGCCGCCGAGCAGGTCGAGGCCCTGTTGCACCGTGATCTGCTTCGGTGCGGACAGGTTCGAGATCAGCAGGAAGCCGGCGAACAGCAGAACGCCGATCAACGCGATGTAGATCAGCGGATTCTTGGAGACCTTCTTGACACCCATGATGGGTTCAGCGTACCGCCCGCGCCATTGGGGGCCGCTGTGCGTTCACCGACGGCGTAGCGTCAGGAGTAGACGTGCGGTGCCAGCACGGCGACGTCGCGCAGGTTGCGGTAGCGCTCGGCGTAGTCCAGGCCGTAGCCGACGACGAACTCGACCGGGATGTCGAAGCCGACGTACTTGCAGTCGATCTCGACCTTGGCCGCCTCGGGCTTGCGCAGCAGGGCAAGCACCTCGATCGACTCGGCGCCGCGCGAGGCGAAGTTGTCGAGCAGCCAGCTGAGCGTCAGCCCCGAGTCGATCACGTCTTCGACGATGAGCACGTGCTTGCCGTTGAGGTCGGTGTCGAGGTCTTTGCGGATCTGCACGACACCGCTCGACTTGGTGCTCGCGCCGTAGCTCGACACGGCCATCCAGTCCATCGGAGCGTGGCAGGGCAGAGCGCGGGCGAAGTCGGCCATCACCATGACGGCCCCCTTGAGCACACCGACGAGCAACAGGTCCTTACCCGCGTAGTCGGCGGCGACCTGCTCGGCCAGCTCGGCCAGCTTCGCCTGGATCTGCTCCTCGGTGACGAGGATCTGGGTGAGGTCGTCCTGAATATCGGCGGCGCGCATGCCTCGAGTCTAAATCGGATGCGCGCCGATTCCTGTCGTCTTCCGCATGCGGGCGGCTACTGTGAGCACGACAGGAGCGGGCGTGCGCCCGTGGGGAAGGTGGAACACATGAACCTCGACGACATCCTCAAGCAGGTGCCGGTCGATGACATCGCCGAGCGCTTCGGCGTGAGCCCCGACGTCGCCCGCCGGGCGGCGGAGGAGGGTGGTGCGGCTCTGCTGGGCGGCCTCGCCAAGAACGCCGAGACCGCCGAGGGCTCTTCGGCGATCGAGAAGGCGCTGAGCCGCCACGAGGGGTTCACCGGGGCATCCTCGGTCGACGACGTTGACGCGGCCGACGGCGAGAAGATCATCGGTCACGTGTTCGGTGGCGACGAGAAGCAGGTCGTCGAGGGCCTCACGGCTTCCGAGAAGACGGCCGGCGGCATCGACTTCGGCAAGCTGCTGCCCGTTCTCGCCCCCATCGTGATGGGGCTGATCGCGAACGCGAACAAGGACAAGTCCGGCGGCGGGGGCATCGGCGATCTGATCGGCGGTCTGCTCGGTGGCGGTCAGAACGGCGGCGGTCAGAACGACGGCGGGCTGGCCGGCAGCATCGGCGATCTGCTGGGTGGGCTGCTCGGCGGACGCAAGTAGGACGTCAGCTTCGTGCGGTGAACACGATGCGCCCGCCGTGGCGGCGCGCCGTGCAGGCGGGCAGGTCGATGGGGCCCTGCCCGCTCCAGTCGGTGGCCAGCCGGGCGACCTCCAGGGTCTGCACCCGGGTGAGGCTCACGCCGAACTCGCTGTCGACGACCAGGCGGATGATGCGGTTGCGCAGTGCGGCCGGGTTGGCAGCGAGCGCGGCAGCGCTGACCGAGATGCCCGCTTCGGCGTGCTCGACGATGTCTTCGATCGTCTCGTGGATCATGTCGTCGAAGGCGGCGGTGTCCTCGCGCAACTGCTCGGCGGTGCGGGCGAGCGCCTCGGCGATGCCGGGTCCGAGTTCGGCTTCGAGCACGGGCAGCACGCGCTGGCGCGCGCGCACCCGCGCGAAGCGTTCGTCGGTGTTGTGCGGGTCGTCCCAGACCGCGATGTCGGATGCTGCGCAGAACGCCCGCGTGGTGGCGCGGCGCACGCCCAGCAGCGGGCGCATCCAGCGCAGCCCGTCGTCGTCGACACGCACCGGGGGCATGCCCTGCAGGCTGGCCGCGCCGGCACCGCGGGCGAGACCCAGCAGCACAGTTTCGGCCTGGTCGTCGAGGGTGTGTCCCAGCAGCACGGCGGCGGCGTTCTCGGCGCGGGCGATCCCGCCGATCGCGGCGTAGCGGGCGTCGCGAGCGGCGGCTTCGGGTCCTGCCCCGGTCGCGGTGGCCTCGACTTTGGTGCTCAGCGCGTTATCGACGTCCAGGTGTTCCGCGGCGACGGCGGCGCTGGCCGCGACCTCACCCGATGTCGGTTGCAGCTGGTGGTCGACGGTGAGGCTGAGCACGGTGATCTCGCGCGCCCTGGCCTCGAACACCGTGGCGGCGGTGAGTGCGAGCGAGTCGGCACCCCCGGACAGCGCGACGACCACGGTCGACCGCTCGGGGAGCTCGGCGATGGCAGTGCGCACCGCACGGCGGATCTCGGCGACGGCGGGATTCAGCGAAGGCACCTTCCCACGCTAGCCGCCCGAACGAGCGCGGCGCTCATCGCGAAGTAGGCTGGTCACCGGCATCCACCGCTTTTTTCATCGTCTTTCAAGGAGAGCACCCATGGGCGCACACGACGCCGTCATCGAGATCCCCCGCGGCAGCCGCGTGAAGTACGAGGTCGACCACGAGACGGGGCGCGTGCACCTCGATCGCGTGCTGTACACGACGTTCGGCTACCCGGCTGACTACGGCTACTTCGACAACACGCTCGGTGAGGACGGCGACCCGCTGGACGTGCTCGTGCTGCTCGACCACGCGATCTACCCGGGCGTCGTCGTGAACGTGCGCCCGGTGGCCGTGCTGAAGATGAGCGACGAGGCCGGTGGCGACGACAAGCTGGTCGCCGTGCTGTCGAAGGACCCGCGCTGGGCGCACATCCAGGACCTCGGTGACCTGGCCGAGTACACGAAGAAGGAGATCGAGCACTTCTTCGAGCACTACAAGGACCTCGAGCCCAACAAGTGGGTCAAGGTCGACGCGTGGGGCGATGCCGCTGAGGCCCAGCGCATCCTCGACGAGGCGATCGAGCGTTTCGGCGCCGAGGGCCACTGATCTTCGCGGGCCGCTGAGCCCGAACGACGAAACCCCCGGCCGAGCGGCCGGGGGTTTCGTCGTTATCGCGGGTGGACGCGATCAGATCGCGCCGCGGGCTCTGAGGAAGTTGTAGGGGTTGGCGGTTCCGCCGCCCGTGTAGACCTCGAAGTGCAGGTGGCACCCCTGCGAGGCGCCCGTGTTGCCGGCGTAGCCGATGAGTTGCCCGGCGCTGACCTGCTGGCCGTAGCGCACAGCGAACCGGCTGAGGTGCGCGTAGCCGGTGGCGACGCCACCGCCGTGCTGGATGCGGATGTAGTTGCCGTAGCCACTGTTGTAGAACGCTGCATCGACGCGCCCGGATGAGGCGGCGTAGATGCCTGCGCCGCATCCGTTTGCGAAGTCGGTTCCGCGGTGGAACGTCGAGCGGCAGACGCCGTTGACGCAGCGCGGGGGGCGCGGGCCGTAGTGCGACGAGATGTAGCCGCCGTGCGGGCGGCGCCAGGCGCCGGAGCCCGATCCGCCGGTGCCACCGCCACCTCCTCCGCCACCGCTGGAACCGCCGCCACCACCGTTGTTGTTGGCGGCCTCTTCCTGCTTGCGACGCTCTTCTTCTTCGCGGCGGCGACGCGCTTCTTCTTCCTTGCGCTTGCGCTCGCCCTCCTGGTAACCGGCGACCGTCGCGGTCGTGGTGTCCTTGAGCGCGGCGAGTTGCGCTTCGAGCGTGAGCAGGTTGTCTTGCTTCTGCTGCAGGGCCGCCTGGGCGGCATCCGCGGCCTGCTGCGCGGCGATCATCTTCTGCTCGGCGACCTTCTGCAGCCGATCGCGTTCGTCGCGCGCCTTGACCGCCTGGTCGGTGAGCGACTGCGCCGAGTCGCGGGCGGCGGCGGCGCGGTCGGCGACTGCACGGTTGTACTCGAGCAGCTTGTCCATGCTGCCGAGGCGTTCCAGCAGATCGTCGGCGCCGTCGCCCGAGTTCGAGAGGAACATCTCGAGAGCGGCGTCGTCTCCGTTGTTGCGGTAGATCTGGTTGGCGACCTGGCCGGCTTTCTGCGCGCTCTCATCAGCGATGGCAGACTGCTCGTCAGCCTGAGCCTGCAGGTCTTCGGCCTTGTCTGCCTGCTCGAAGTACGCCTGCTGGGCGGCGTAGAACTCCTCGCCGGCCTTGCGTGCGGCTTCTTCGGCGGCGGCGGCCTGCTGAGTGAGCTGCTCGATCAGACCCTGGATGCGAGTGATCTCGCCGGCCTTGGCGGCCTCGTTGGCCTTCGCGCGCTGAACGTCATCCCAGCTCGGGTAATCGGCGGCGTGAGCGGTGGGACTGCCGGCAGAGATTCCGAAGGCGGTGACCGCGATGGCGCTGAGTGCACCGACGGTGATCGCGCCGCGGCGCGACACCTTGGCCGAGGGCCAGAGGGAGCGTCGCTCTGCGGATGTGGGCGCGCAGTCGCAGTCATCGGATGCTGCAGGCGCATCCTTCAGCACGTCATCGTTCACACGGCATCGTCCCCCGTTTCACAGTTGCCACACTAACAACATTCGTCACAACTGCAACAGGCCTCGTCGGTCTCGCGCGTGCGCGCGAGGCACCTCCATCCTGCCTCGAAACGCCCGGGATACAAGCCGAACCGCCCTCGATTTCACTTTTGGAGGAAAAACCGCTTATGCTTGAGCGTCGGCAAGGGAACCCCCCGGGGATCTCATCCGGCCCCATCGTTTAGCGGCCTAGGACGCCGCCCTTTCACGGCGGTAGCACGGGTTCGAATCCCGTTGGGGTCACTCTTTCCGATACAATTTAACAAGTATGGCCCTGTAGCGCAGTTGGTTAGCGTGCCGCCCTGTCACGGCGGAGGTCGCGGGTTCAAGTCCCGTCAGGGTCGCTCCAAGCGACGGGCCTTCTTTCGAGAAGGCCTTTCGTATCGGACGCGGCAGTTCCACGAAGTGCCGCGCGGCTCTGTAGCTCAGTTGGTAGAGCGTTCGACTGAAAATCGAAAGGTCACCGGATCGATGCCGGTCGGAGCCACAAGGATCATCATTACAGTGATCCCAGAAACCCTCGCGTAGCTTCTACATCGCGGGGGTTTTGCTTTGCCCCCCGGTCGTTGAGCGAGCGCAGCGAGACGAAACGCCTCCACCCACCCCGGTCGGTGAGCGAGCGCAGCGAGACGAAACGCGCCACCCACCCCGGTCGGTGAGCGAGCGCAGCGAGACGAAACGTGTGCCGCCGGATGCGGAGATGCGTCCGATCTGTGCCACTCGGCCGGTCTGGGGCCGGTGGGCCCTCATTCTTGGTTGCTCCCGGCATCGTCGGTCGGGTCGTCGCCGTCGAGATTCACGCCAAACTGACGAGCCAGCGAGTCGAGCGAATCGCTCTCCACCGAAGCCGTGCGCGCTCTGACTATCGCGGCGATTTCTTCTTCCTCGCGGCGCAGACTCTCGAGCCAAGCATCGATCAGCTTGAACGGGATAGGCGCGAAGTCGAACGCATCGACTCCGACGTGGAACTCGCGGTAGTTGTGCGGGCCGAACTCGTGCTCGTGGGTGTGCCCGTGGATGAGTGGGATGCCGTCGTCAATCGGTCGATGCTTGCTGTGCCGGTCAGCTCCCGTGGTGTCGCCGGAGTACGGATAGTGCGAAGCGAGCAGCCGAACACCGCGTCGGGTGCCGTGCAGGATCTCAGGGAGCACCGTCCACCCTGCATCCTCATACAGCGGGCGGAACCGCTCGACTGCGCGATTCGATTGCATTGCAGGCGAGACGCGATCGTGGTTGCCCGGCACAAGCAGCCGACGTCCGTTGAGCCTGCTCGTAAGTCCGATGCTCGTCTCGATCGGCCCGAGCGCAAGATCGCCGAGATGCAGCACGACGTCGTCGGGCCGGACAAGAGCATTCCAGCGCTCGATCATGGTGACGTTCATCTCGTCGACGGACGTGAACGGCCGACTGGCGAGCTCACTGATCCGAGCATGCCCGAAGTGGTTGTCGCTGGTGACGAAGTCGACGGCGTCGAAGTCGAACTCCAGTTGCCTCATCTGCGCAATGCTCCCGTTCATTTGAGCCTCCGAAACACCGTGGACAAGGTGCTCAGCCTAGTCTTCAAGCCAAGCTCGCTGAGAATCTCAGCAGGTGCATCAGCGATGTTGCGACCCGCCATGGCACTGAGACCGATGCGAACGGCGTGCGCTTGGGCACAGTATTCGACCAGCCGAAACGTGTCGTCCAGGCAGCGCTCGATTGTGCGTCCACGTGTAGCTACCGCGATCTGAAGGTGGAAGCCCCCGATGCCCCACCCTTCATCCGCAATCCAGACGGCGGCGACTTCGCCTTGCTGGGCCAGGTCGGTGCCAAGGTCCTCCATGACTTTCTTGTCGAGATTGAGCTGGTTCGACCGATCAACCTCAAACATCAGCATCTCGCGCATTGTTGTACTCCATCCCATTCGAACGCACGTGCGCTCTCCCATATAGGCCGTCAGGCGTGATGTTCGCGGACAAGCTTCGTCAAGTGAGATTCACGGCCAGCGATAGAAGATGTCACTCAGGGCTTCCGCGAAGCGGATGCTGCGCGGAAAGCAGGTTGCCTCCGCATCGTCGAAGCGACTCTCGCACTTGGCTTCGAGGTCACCGATGTAGTCCCCGAGCGCGCTGACCAGTACCGCATGGCCGTGCGACTCCTTGAGAATCAAGTCGAGGTCCTGCTTCGCGTCCATCACGGGCCCTCCCTCAGGTCGAGCAGCGAGTCTATGGCTGCTGCTGCACGCTTCGCGACATCGGAGCGTGCGCGGCTGTAGCGCTCAGTCATCTGCATCGTCGAGTGGCCGAGCACGGCCTGCACGTCATTGGCAGACGCGCCCGCATCGAAGAGAAGCGTGGCCAAGGTGCGCCGAAGGTCGTGAACCCGAAGGTCTCCTCGACGCATCTTTTTGCGCAGTGCTCCCCAATCGATCGCACGCCGGACGTTCGAGGCGTTGAGCCGGCCACCTCGTGGGCCTGTGAACACCGGCTCTCCACGTTGCTTACCTTCCATGGCCTCCGTCAGCAGTCCAACGAGCGCACTCGGAATCGGCACGTCGCATCCCTTGTGCCCCTTGGGGGTGAGTTCGACGCCGCGACCGTCTAGTCCAACGCCGTAGGCACGGCGCACGTGAATGGTGCGATGCGCCAGATCGACGTCTTCAAAGCGCAGTGCAGCCGCCTCGTGGGCGCGCATACCGGTGTACACGAGCCCAGCGATGTAGCGCCGGTAGTGCGCTCCATCAATCGCTTCGAGCAGGATCGTGGCTTCCGCAGCTGTCAGAGCGCGAAACCGAGGGCCAAGCCCGGACTCGACCCGCGGGCGACGCGCAAGGCGTGCCTGGTTCATCGGGATGATTCCTGCCCTGACTGCTCCATCGAGGAGGCGGCTCAGAATGGAAAGCGCGTCGATACGAGTCGAGGCGCTCCCGTTCCATTCCGACATGGCCGTGTCAATGTCGCCCGCAGTCAGCTTTTCGAGTAGCAAGTGCCCGAGCCATGGCTTCACGCGAAGCCGCCATCCGCAGTCGTACGCCCGGACGGTCGAGGCTCGGATGCTGTTCTCTATCACCGGCCAGTAGCGTTCGTGGGTCAAGTCCCGCGACGCCAGCAAGGAACAGTCGCGCGAAGAGTCGGACAAGCTACGCCGTTCACGCGCCGCCATGCGAAGAGCGACCGGTGAGCTGTGAGAACTTTCTTTACTCGTTCAAGACCGACCTCCGGCCGGCTAGGCGGGCTGAAGCGCCGCACTGCGGTGCGTCCGGTCCTCGGCGGCGCTTCAGCCCTACCTCACATGACCGCTACATTCGGAGTATGGGTGTACTCCAGCTTCGACAGCTCGCTACCAACATCGAGAACGCAGTAGGCCCGCACATTGATGTGTCGGACGCCAAGGGCGATGTTGACATGGTTCGTCGAAGCCGAGGCCTGGCCGCATGGACGCTCATGGAGCGCTGCCGCTTACAGCCCGAAGACGCCGCCACGGCTGTAACCGATGGCTTCAACGATCAAGGCATCGATGCGGCCTGGGTCGATCAGGGAACAAAGACGATCTTCCTCGTACAGTCAAAATGGTCGAGCAAAGGAACCGGCTCGATCAGCGCAGGAGACATGCACAAGTTCTTGCAAGGTGTGCGAAATTTCGTCAACGCGGAGTTTGGCCGCTTCAACGCAAAGTTCCAAGACCAGCGGGAGCATTTTGAGGCCGCGTTGGAGGATCTCGACGTGCACATCACATTGCTCGTCGTGCATTCCGGAGCGGACAAGATTTCGGCCGACGCAAGCGCAGCTGTATCAACCCTGCTGGCGGAAATGAATGATCCGATCGAGACGGTGACTTTTGAGTACCTTTCTCAGAAGGAACTTCATAACATCCTGCGCGCGGCCGCGACCGGCAGAAAGCCCGACGTCGATGCAACGCTCTATGACTGGGGCGCGGTAGAGGATCCTTATCGTGCATTCTACGGCCAGGTATCTGCGCAGGAGGTGGCATCGTGGTACAGGGATCACGGAACAAATCTCCTTGCCAGCAACATCCGACAATTCCTCGGCGATTCCGAGGTAAATGCGTCGATCAGCGACACCTTGCTTGAGGCACCGGAGCATTTTTGGTACCTCAACAACGGCATCACGGTCCTGTGCGACAGTTTCACCAAAGCGGCCGCCCAAGGCGCATCGAGGAAGTCAGGTAGATTTCGGTTCTCCGGTGTCTCAATTGTCAACGGGGCTCAGACAGTTGGATGCCTCGCTACGATGGACGTCGAGCACGCAGAGAAAGTCGCCGATGCACGAGTCACAGTCCGCTTCATCTCACTGGAGGGCTGCCCGCCTGGCTTTGCGCAAAGCGTGACTCGAGGCACAAACACCCAGAATCGGGTCGAGCGTCGTGATTTTGTCTCCCTGGATCCGCTTCAGGATTCACTGGCGGTCGAGCTTAATTTGTCTGGCATTCGATATGTGATCAAGAGCGGTGCCGAGACACCAGCACCCGTCAAGGGCTTCACTATCACCGATGCGACTGTTGCACTCGCATGCGCCAACGAGAACGTCGATCTTTCAACCCAAGCCAAGCGCGAAGTTGGACGCCTGTGGATCGGCGCCGAGTCCGAGGACACTTCCTCGCAGTATCGGCGACTCTTTGACTCCACACTCTCCGCACAACGACTCTGGCGCTCAGTTCAGTTGCTTCGAGCTATCGACGGTCGCCTTGCGAACCTAAGAAGCGAGAACACAGGACGCTCTAACCTCGTCGCGGTGCATGGCAACCGATTGATCGCCCACGTTGTGTACTCTCAGCTCGACCCTTGTTGGCCGACAATCGAAGAGGACTCGTTTGCGGCATCCGTGGATTCCGCCAAGGCACTCACGTCGTCAATCTACAAAGAGCTCGTGGCGCTCGTCGACAGCAAGTACGAGGGCAACTACCTCGCCAGCCTCTTCAAGAACGCGACGAAATGCCGTCATCTGGCCGAGGAGATCCAAACACGTCTCAACCACCAATGATGGCGGGAGTGTGCCGGTGCCGTGCCGGTAGCTCCGCTGAAACCACCCTCAAGCAGCCGCGACTAACCATGACGACTTCCGCGGGATCACGCGGCAAACGGCGACCAACAAGCGCCCGCTGGCCCGCCGAATCTAACTGAATATCGAAAGGTCACCGGATCGATGCCGGTCGGAGCCACAAGGATCATCATTACAGTGATCCCAGAAACCCTCGCGTAGCTTCTACATCGCGGGGGTTTTGCTTTGCCCTCCCCCGGTCGTTGAGCGAGCAAAGCGAGACAACACGCGCCACCCACCCCGGTCGTTGAGCGAGCGAAGCGAGATGAAACGCGCTGTCCGTGAGGCTGTACGCGCTGTTGCTGGAGGGGTTGACCGATGCCCCCGGGCTCAGCCTTGAGTCGGCAACCCCTTGACCATTTCGGTCTGGATGCGCCGATCGAGATCGTCGAGCTCAGCCAGAAGCTCAGACGCCACCCAGACCCGGTCGCGCTTGCGTCCTGTGATCTCGCGGATGAAGCCGGCATCCTCAAGCCGGTCAATCGCCGTGTAGGTCGCCTGCGTAGAGGCTCCGGAGTACCGTTCGATCTCCGAGACCGTCATCACCGGATTGTCATAGAAGGCGGGGATGAGAGCAGCGGCCGCAGAGCCCGTGCGTGGCTGGACCTCTGCCATCCACTCCCCCGGGAGCGCCTTGATACGCGCGATGGACACGCGAGAGCACGTCGCCGCCGCGCGAGCGGAACGTGCGAACAGCTCGACCAACGGAGCGGGGTTGCCGAGGCGATATGCCCCGAGGGCTGCGAAGTAGCTATCGCGTTCGGCGAGCAGACCGCTGGCCAGCGGAACGACAGCGTTTCGCGTCACACCTCGCCGACGAAAGACAGCGGAGACCAAGGCTCGGCCGATACGGCCATTGCCATCGGTGAAGGCATGGATCGACTCGAACTGGGCGTGCACGATCGCCGCCTGCGTCAGCACGGGCACATCATCGCGGTTCAGATAGGCGAGCAGGTCGTCCATCAGTGCGGGGACACGCTCGGATGCGGGCGGCACGTGCAGCGCATCTCGAGGCGAGTAGTCGCTTCCGCCGATCCAGTTCTGCATGTCACGCAGGCGGCCGGCGTAGGACGCTTCCTGCGGGTCGTCCTTCATGAGCGCGTGGTGTGCGGCGAGGACGTCGTCCAGTTCGAATCGACCACGATCTCCGGTCACGGTGACGAGCTCGTGCAACGCTGTGCTGGCCGCCACCATGCTCGACGCGGAAATGTTCGAGCGGTTGCCGGCCAGAGCTTTGGCGTAGTCGACCGCATCGGCCGTGATCCGCTCGATCTTGGACGAGGCAACCGATTCCGTACGCATCATGAAGCGGCTCATCGCCGCAGAATGCCCCTCAGCATCCGTGTCTGCCTGAGCAACGGCCAGCAACGCGTGCTCGGATGCCACGATGACCGGCATCGGAGGAAGATACTCCGCGTGCTCGATCATCGGAGGGATCGTCGCCTGTACGACAGTCAGCATCCGGTCGGCGCGGGTTCCTCCACGCACCTGCTGACGCCAAGGCAACACCTCCACCTCGTGGGGCGGCCACTGATGCCCGGTGAACTGTGACGCGTGCATGCTTGATTATGGCAGGTAATACTCAAGAATATGCCATATAAACTGGAATAAGCGCGAGAGTACTTCAGACCACCGTGGCGGTCAACCATGCGCGAGTGTCCCCACCCCCTCCTACGATTAACTGTGCGCTGCCACCCGAGCAGCGCGTTGCACCCCGAGGCACGGGGTCAGTATCCGATCGTGCGCCCGGCGCACCTGATCGCCGGCCTTCCATGCGCGGTGCGCGTGCAGCGGTGCGCCGGCAGAGCGGTGAACATGATGGCAAGCGCGCGCACGGCATCGAAGAAGCTCCTCCGACGGGGCCGCACGACGCTCAGCCTGGTGGCGCTCGGCGTGGCCGTGCTGCTCATCGGCAGCCTCGCCAACGTCGTGTTCGGCGACGATATCGGGCATCCGCCGTCTCTCACCGCCACCCCGACGCCGACCGAACCAACCACCGCACCGTCGCCAGACGCTCCCGCAGGCACACCCGACGACCTCCAGAACGTCACCGCGCTGCAGACACTCGACACCCTGACCGTCAAAGGCCGTGCACCCAAGACCGGCTACTCCCGCGAACAGTTCGGCCCCCGCTGGCAGGATGTCGACCGCAACGGCTGCGACACCCGCAACGACATCCTCGCCCGCGACCTCACCGACATCACCCGCACAGGCACCTGCCGCGTCACCACGGGCACACTCGACGACCCCTTCACCGGGCAGAGGATCGACTTCATCCGAGGTCAAGGAACCAGCGAACTCGTGCAGATCGACCACGTCGTCGCCCTGTCGGATGCCTGGCAGAAAGGCGCCCAACAGCTCAGCTCCGACCAGCGCGCATCGTTCGCCAACGACCCCCTCAACCTGCTCGCCGTCGACGGCTCAGCCAACGCGCAGAAGGGCGACGGCGACGCCGCCACCTGGCTGCCCAAGAACCGCGCCTTCCGGTGCGACTACGTCGCACGCCAGGTCGCCGTGAAGGCCGCCTACAACCTGTGGGTCACGCCCGCCGAACACGACGCGATCACACGAGTGCTCAACACCTGCCCCGACCAGCCGCTACCGACGTCGACGTTCTCGGTTCCGTCTTCCTGACCACGCACCACAGCAGCCGAACCAACCGCCGTGGGCACAGAAATCGGCCCGGACCCCGCCTCTCCGAGGGGAGGAGACGCAGGATCCGGGCCGATTGGACTCAGCCGCGATTCGGGTTACGCAGCGAGCCAGAGGGCTGCGCCCTCGCGCCACCCGAGGCCCGCAGGCCCGGCAGGCAGCAGAACTTCGTGACGCGGGGCCACGACACGCAGACGGCGCCCGGCCAGCTCGACGACGTACACGACATCCGCACCGCGGTACACCGAGGTGACGATCTCGACCGGCACCGGTGCGTCAGCATCCACCGCCGCACGCACGTGCAGGTCTTCCTGACGCAACATCACCTGGCCGTCTTCACCGTCGACCGTTGCGACGGGGGCGGCGCCCCCGATCGTCACCGCGACGTCACTGCCCTGCAGGTAGGCGGTGGCGCCGGAGCGCGTCGCGGGCAGCAGGTTCGCCGAGCCGATGAAGTCGGCCGCGAACGACGAACGCGGCGCGCCGTACAGGTCGGTGGGCGCGCCCTCCTGCTCGATCACTCCCCCGTTCATCAGCACGACGCGGTCCGACAGGCTCATCGCCTCTTCCTGGTCGTGCGTGACGAAGATCGTGGTGAGGCCGAGCGTGCGGTGCAGCTCCTTCAGCTCGATCTGCATGTCTTCGCGCAGACGGGCATCCAGGTTCGACAGGGGCTCATCCAGTAGCAGCACACGCGGCTCGAACGCGATCGCCCGCGCCAGCGCCACGCGCTGCTGCTGTCCGCCCGAAAGCTGCGCCGGATGCCGGTCGGCGAGGTGCCCCATCTGCACGCGTTCCAGCGCACGATGCGACAGCTCGCGCTGCTCGGCCTTCGGCTTGTCGCCCGCCATGCGCAGACCGAAGCGCACGTTCTCGACGACGGTCATGTGCGGAAAGAGCGCGTAGCTCTGGAACATCATGCCCAGGTGGCGCTTCTCCGGAGGCAGGCGCGTCACATCGGTGCCGCCGATCTCGATCGTTCCGCTCGTGGGCGATTCGAGGCCTGCGATACAACGCAGCAGCGTCGTCTTTCCGCATCCCGACGGCCCGAGCAGCGAGATGAACTCACCGGACTCGACCGCCAGGTCGATGCCCTTGAGAACCTGCGTGCTCTTGAAGTCCTTCGTGAGCGAAGAGATGGTGAGCGTAGTCATCAGACGAACAACCTTCCCAGGCCGATGATGCGCTCCAGCACGATCATCAGGGCCACGGTGATGAGAACCATGAGGGTAGAGACGGCGGCGACCGTCGGCGAGGTGCTGAACTCCAGCTGCCCGTAGATCGCGATGGGCAGGGTCTCCAGCTGCGGGCTGCGCAGGAACAGGGCGATCACCGCGTCGTCGAACGAGATGTTGAAGGCGAAGAACGCCCCCGCCGCGATACCCGGTCGCGCAATGGGGAGCACGACGAGACGGTAGCGGTTCCATGCGTTGGCGCCGAGGGTGCGCGATGCCTCTTCGGTGAAGTGGTCGGCGCGGGCCATGACCCCGGTGACGGTGCGCATCACATACGGGATCGCGATCACGACGTGCACCACGATCAGCACACCCACGTTGGGGGCACCGATCGTCATCGAGGTCAGCGACAGCGCACCGATCGCGAGGATGATCGTCGGCAGCGTCAACGGCGACATCAGGAACGCCTGGATCGCGCCGGCCCCGGGGATCGGGAACCGGGTGAGCGCAAGCGCCGCCGCGGTGCCGATCGTCGCGGCGAGGATCGCAACGACGACGCCGACCATCAGGCTGAGACGGAACGGCTCAAGATACGTGTCGGATGTCAGCGCGTCGACGTACCACTCCAGAGTGAACCCCTTCGGGGGGAACGTCAGGAAGCGGCTCTCGCTGATGGAGGCACCAGCCACCACGAGCAGCGGCACGAGCATGTAGAGGGTGATGAAGATCCCCAGCAGGATCGCGAGGATCTTGCCGACGATCGGCACTGAGCGGATCATGCGCGCACCGGTGCCTTTCCGATTCGGGCGGTGGCGGCGAGCACCAGCATGACCCCTGCGAACAGGAGCACGGCCTGGGCGGCAGCGAACGGCCAGTTCAGGTTGGTGGTGGCGTCGACGTAGATCGTCTGCGCGAACACAGGGATCTGCGGCCCACCGATGAAGCGGGGGGTGATGAACGAGCTCACCGAGAGCACGAACACCAGCGACGCTCCCGCAACGATCCCGGGGATCGACAGCGGCAGCACGACGTGCCACAGCGTGCGCCAGAAGCCCGCACCGAGAGTGCGTGAGGCCTCTTCGAGCTGCGGACGGATGCCCGAGATGACCCCGAGGATGCTGAGCACGGCGAACGGCAGCAGCACCTGGACCATCGCGATCACGACGCCCACCTCGGTGCCGAGGAAGCCCTGCGCACTCTGCGCGATCCACTCGGCACCCGGAATCTGCATGAGCAGGCCCATCGGGCCCATCAGCACGACCCAGCCGAACGTGCGCACCACGACGCTCGTCATGAGCGGAAGGATGATGACGATCAGCAGGAACGACCGCACCTTCGCGCCGGCCCTGGCCATGATGTACGACAGTGGTACGGCCAGCAGCAGGGTGACGAGCGTCTGGATGACCCCCAGGCGGAGTGAACGCCACGCCGCCTGGAGGTGGTACTCGCTGGTGAACAGACGAGTGAAGTTCTCCAGAGTGAACCCGCCTGCCGACGCCTGAACGCTCATGAGAAGCATGCCGGCAACCGGGGTGACGAAGCCGATCGTGAGCAGAGCCAGCGCCGGCAGGAGGAGCAGCCAGGGCTCCTTACGGGTTCGGATACTCATTGGGTGATCAGTGCGTTCCAGGAGTCGATCCACGCCTGACGCTCACCGGCGATGTCACCGGGGGCGTAGACAACGGCCGCGTCGAGGGCTTCGCCGGTGAGCACCGACTCGGCAGCCTCTGCCGACAGCTCGGTGGCCGAGTTGACCGGCGAGTAGCGCATCTCTTCGGCGAACACCTTCTGCGCCTCGGGGCGCAGCTCGAAGTCGACGAACAGCTTTGCCAGCTCGGTGTTCTCACGGCCCGAGACCACGTTGGCGGTGATCAGCGAGGCAGTCACGCCCTCTTCGGGAACGATGAACTCGACCGGAAGACCCGCGTCCTGCAGGGTGCCGGCGTAGTCCATGGCGTACGGGGCGAGCCACGTGCCGCGCTGGGCGAATGCCGTCTGCAGGTCGGGCGACGTGGGAACCACGATCGCGTCACCGGATGCCGCGAGTGCACCGAGGTCGGCGATGGCCTGCTCGGTGTCGTCGATGCCGCCGCCGAGCACGTCTGCGACGCGCAGCATCGACAGAACGCCGTACGAGTTGCTCAGGTCGGGCAGGGCGACGTGACCGGCGTAGGCCTCATCGAACAGGTCTTCCCACGAGGTCGGCGCGGGTGCACCGGACTCGGTGTTGTAGACCAGGCCGATCGGGGCCAGCTGGATCACGGGGCCTTCGCCGCGCTCCAGGCCGGCGGTTGCGACCGAGACGAGGTTGTCGTACTCCGACAGGTCGTCAGCGGCGATCGGGTCGATCAGCCCCTCCTGCGCGGCGGTGTACTCCTGGCCGCCCGAGAAGTGGACGACGTCGATCTGCGGGCTGGCCTTCTGCGCGGTGACCTGGGCGAGCGCGTCGGCGCTGTACAGCGTGACGAGTTCGACGTTGGCACCGGTCTCGGCCTCGAACGGGTCGACGACGGCGGTGACGAACGCCTTCTCCCAGTCGCCACCGAACGTGGTGACGACGATGGTCTCGCCGGCGTAGGGCTTGTCGGCGTCGCCGTCGGCGCTCGGGGTGTCAGCGGCGCCGCTGCAACCTGTGAGCGCGAGCGCTCCGATGGTCGCCAGGGCACCGAGGGTCATGAACTTTCGGGTTTTCATGCATACTCCTTCGTATCAATCATCGGGGACGGAGAGGTCCTCGGGTCGCGTGCTGTCAGGCGACGCGGCCGATGGTGAGGTTCTTGGCACCGTCGATGCGGATCGCGGCGCTCTCGGTGGCGAATTCTTCAAGGCCCTCGGTCACGCGGGCCCAGATGTTGACCGGGGTCCAACCGAGCGGGCCGAAGACGCGTGCGCCACCGGCGTAGAAGACACCGATCTCGTACCACTCGAAGGGCAGGCCGCCCATCTGCATGGGACGCTGCCAGTACCACATGAGGTCTCCGGGGGCCGGAACGACCTGCTGGTTCTCGTGCGGGATCGCCTCGGGGTCGAAGCCCTGTGCCTCTTCGGGCAGGCCCACCATGACCTCGGGGCCGGCGTACATGGCGTGCATCGCCTGCATCGTCACCGGCTTCTCGAGTGCGCCCCACAGCGCGGCGCAGGTCTCGGGCGCCAGGTCCTCAAGGAGCGTGGCGATGGCGCGCGTGCCGTTTTCGTACTCGAGGAAGATCTGCTTGGTCATGCTGTTCCTTTCTTTGCGGCGCACGCGCCGGCTGCTCGTTCCTGTGCTGCGGCGATCAGCGCCGCGTACAGGGGGGTCTCTTCGGCGCTTTCCGCGCCGGCAAGCTTCTCGGGGTGCCACTGCACGCCCCAGTAGGCCCAGTCGTCGTCGGGCTCGATCGCCTCGACGATGCCGTCGGGCGCCCAGGCGACCGCCCGGAACCCCTCGGCGAGGCGGTCGACCGCCTGATGATGGATCGTGTTGACGGTGCGCTCGGTCACCCCGTAGGCACGACTCAGACGACTGCCGGCGTCGAGGCGCACCGGGTGGCGCTCATCGAGCTGCGCCGCACCGGTGGTGGGGCGGTGGGTGGTCGTCGCATCGATGTCGACGATCAGACTGCCACCGAAGGCCACATTGGTCACCTGCATGCCGCGGCAGATGGCCAGAACCGGGATGCCGCGTTCGCGCGCACCGCGCACAAGGGCGATCTCGTACTCGTCGCGGGCGGGGTCGTAGGTCTTGCCGGCTTCGGGGGCCGCACCGTAGCGCGACGGGTCGAGATCCTGCCCACCCGAGATCACCAGTCCGTCGATCCGGTCGAGCACCGTATCGACAGCGGCGGTCGGGGGCAGCAGCACGACGGCACCACCGGCCGCTTCGACCGGAGCGGCGTACTCGGCCCCCAGCGTGTGCATGGGGCGGGCGTCGCCGAGCTCGGTGTCGAAGGTGCGGCGCCAGGTGCTGATGCCGATGAGCGGGGCGGTCACGACAGCTCGATCCACGTCGACTTGAGGTCGGTGAACTTCTCGAGAGCGTGCAGGCTCTTGTCGCGCCCGTAGCCGGAGCCCTTGACTCCGCCGAACGGCATGGTCATGTCGCCCTCTTCGAAGCAGTTCACCCACACGACGCCGGCCTTGATGCGACGCGAGACCCGGTGCACGGCGTTGAGGTCGTTGCTCCAGAGCGCCGCGGCCAGACCGTACTCCGTGCCGTTGGCGATCGCCAGCGCGTCATCGAGGTCGTCGTAGGCGATGACCGAGAGCACCGGGCCGAACACCTCGCGGCGTGCAACCTCGTTCTCGGGAGTCACACCGACAACGACGGGAGCGAAGTAGCTGCCGCCCGCGACGGCGTCGAAGCGCTCAGCGCCACCGGCGGCGATCTCGGCGCCTTCAGCATCCGCACGCTCGACGAAACCGGCGATGCTGCGCAGCTGGTTCTCGCTCACGATCGCTCCCATCGAGGTGGTCACCTCGAACGGGTCGGCGGGCAGCGTGGTGCGCGCCACCTCGGCGGCGATCTCGAGAGCACGATCGCGGTCGGCGCGGGGCACGAGCAGCCGCGACGAGGCCGTGCACATCTGGCCCTGGTTGTAGAAGCACCCATCGGCGGTGGCGCGCACGGCGCGCTCGAGGTCGGCATCGGGCAGCACGAGGCTGGCGGTCTTGCCGCCGAGCTCGGGCCAGACGCGCTTTCCGTTGGAGAGACCCGAGTAGGTGAGGAACTTGCGTCCCACCTCGGGCGAGCCGGTGAAGGTGATGACGTCGACGTCGTTGTGCTCGCCGAGCGCGCGGCCGGCCTCGTGGCCCCGGCCCGGGGTGACGTTGAGCACGCCGGCGGGGATGCCCGCTTCGAGGGCGAGTTCGGCCAGACGCAGCGCCGAGAAGCTGGAGTTCTCGGCGGGCTTGAGCACGACGCTGTTGCCGACGGCGAGCGCGGGGGCGAGCTTCCACGCGGTCATCGTGAGGGGGAAGTTCCAGGGCACGACGGCGGCGACGACACCGGCGGGTTCGCGGGTAACCAGCGCGAGGCTGTTGGGCGAGGTGACCGGAAGCTCGTCGAGCACCTTGTCGACGGCTTCGCCGTACCAGCGGAAGCAGTTGACGACGGCGCGCATCTCGGTCTGCAGCGCTTCGCGGATCGGCTTGCCCATCTCGAGCGAGATCAGCAGGGCCAGTTCTTCGGCGTTGTCGTGGATCTTCTGCGCGAAGGCGATCAGCGCCTGTCCGCGCTCGCGGGGCGCGCGCTGCGACCAGCATCCGCTGTCGAAGGCGGCGCGTGCCGAGCGCACGGCGCGGTCGACGTCGGCATCGGATGCCGCCGAGATCGCGGGCAGTGCACGTCCGTCGCGCGGGCTGATCGGGGTGAGCGGCTCCGCCGATCCCTGCACCCACTCGCCATCGATGAGCAAGCCCGTCCGGAGGTGAAGTGCCGCTGCGCGCTGTTCCCAGTCGCTACCCGTTGCCGTGAACACGATGATCCTTTCATCTGTGGAAGTCCCACAGATGATGATAGTCGCCGGTTTTCGCCAGAAATGCAACCGTAGATGAACTATCTCGCCACTAGGGCGGGATTTGTGAGCGATCTCGCTATATTCGGATGGCCCCCGTAAGCGGCTCCTCATCGGCGTCGATCAGAGTGTCGACCATCAGCGAACCGCGCAGAACCGGCGCGATCACCACGAGCGAATCGACAACCTCCAGGCCCTCGTGCTGAGCGATCGTCGGACCGGTCAGGAACTCGTAGAACTCCGCTTCGTCCCGCACGAGCACGTTCAACAGCAACTGCGAGGTTCCCGTGGTCGCCACGATGAACTTCACCTCGG
The DNA here is from genome assembly GCF_028747645.1 of Microbacterium esteraromaticum. NCBI lineage: Bacteria > Bacillati > Actinomycetota > Actinomycetes > Micrococcales > Microbacteriaceae > Microbacterium > Microbacterium esteraromaticum. The sequence goes on along the minus strand of NZ_CP118100.1, from coordinate 427,741 downwards.
GGGCCGTGGCGAGCGCCGACCCCACGGCCTCCATGTCTGCCATCGGCACACGGAACCAGACCAGAGCCTCCAGACCCAGACCGAACAGTGACGGCAGCACCTCGGTTCGCGGATGCATGAGCCCGCGCCGCTGCAGCGACTCCATGCGGCGACGCGTCGTGGTGACATTCAGGCCCACGTCGCGCGCGAGCTGCGCCACCGGCATCCGCCCGTCGCGCAGCAGCAGCTCGATGAGCGCATGCTCATCGGGAGACAACGAATCACCCGGATCCAAGGGGCCGGACGGGCCCGGGTCGAGCATCCGCACCTGCTCGTCGCTGAGAATGTCGACCCTCCAGTCATGCCCGGAACGGAAGAACTTCAGCACCGTGGTGACGTGAATCGACTCCACTCCGCGCAGTTCGCGGAAGTCGGTGAACAGCAGTTCGCGGATCGCCGCATCATCACGCGGCAGCAGCATCCCCGTGACGTCACTGCTGCCTTCGAGCACCGACACCGACGACGCATCGGGCCGCCGCGCCAACGAACGAGCCACACTCCACAGCGCCCGCGGCTGGGTGGTGATGCGGAACAGCACGGCGCGCGCATGCAGTACGCGCGCCGGATCGACATAGGTCGACACCCGTACGAGGCCGCTGTCGAGAAGGCGCTGACCGCGCCGGGCGACGGTGCGCTCAGGCAGATCCAACGCCCGCCCGATCTCGCCCCATGAGGCTCGGCCGTTCACTTGCAGGGCGGCGGCGATCAGTCGGTCGGAGTCATCGGCCTTAAGGTCGTTCACAGTTGAAGGCTACCGAAACGGCCAAGCAGGACCCTGGCATGGGAGATCGCACATGGTCGGGGCACCAAGTGTGGCGATTAGCACATTGTCGGGATGGTGACGGTTCCGTAGCGTTGCTTCCGTGAGCGACGACGCGACGACGACCCGCACCGCCCGGCCGCAGGCCGAAGCGGCCGCTCGGCGCATGCTCTCGCTTCTCGCCAGGGGCGCTGCGCTCTCCGACTTCCAAGACGAGATGCGGGCGGTCAGCGAGGCCCTACCGGACGGCGAGCGCGCCGCCGTCGACGAAGTCTTCCTCGAAGCGATGCAGATCCGGATGCACCAGAGCGAGCGCTCCACCCGTGAGAACGCGCTCGAGAACCTGCTCGCGACCATGCGCGAAGTCGCCCAGGAGGAAGATGCCACGAGTGTGCTCACAGCCATCGTGACGCGCACGCGCCGCCTGCTGCTGAGCGACTCGGCCTACTACCTGCGCTACGACCCGCCCAAGGGCTTCGTGATGCACGTGTCGTCCGGTCTCGTCTCGACGACATTCGCCACCGTGCGGTTCTCCGACCAGTACGGCATCTGCGGCCGCGTACGTCGTGAAGGCTCCCCTGTCAGCACGAGCGATTACCTCAACGACGCCTCGTTCGACCACTCCCCAACGATCGACGTCGGAGCCCATGAAGAGGGCTTGCGTGCGGTCATCGCGGCACCAGTGATTCACCAGGGCACCCTCCTCGGCATTCTCTTCGCCGCAGACCGGCACGAGCGCACCTTCTCACGTCACGATCTCGCCCTACTGCGCGAGCTCGCCGAGCACGCCGGCATCTTTCTCGGTCGCAGCGAACGCACCGCCGCGACGACACCCCGCACCGCAGCAGCCTCACTCGCTTCGCTGGAGCGGGTCGATGATCGCACACGGCTAGCGGTGGAGTTCCAGGACCGTCTCTTGGCCGTACTGATGCGCTCGGGAACGCCCCACGAGGTCATCGACCTCTGCCGCGAGAGCTTCGCCGGACATACCCGAATCGAAGACCCGTTCGGCCGGGTCATCGCAGGCGACCCGCCATCACCATCGGTCGATACCAGCTCCGAGCTGGAGTTTCCTCTCGGCTCGACGAGCGCACGCCTGGGGACGCTGATCTACCAGCACAGCTCCGACCCCGACCCCGTCGTGGAACTCGCGCTGGGCAAGGCCGCTCACGTGTCCGCATTGCTCCTGTTCCCCTCACGAGCCACCGAACTGCAGAATGCCTCCACGGCGTCAGCCCTACTTCGCGGTGCGCTGCACGACAGCGCAGGCTCGTACGATGACGCCGTCGCCGACGCCCTTGGCCGTCGGCGTGCCGAACTCGACGTCGCCGCACTCGACGTCGCCAACCGCGATCCCGCCGAGCTGTTGGGCGAATTCACCCCGCTCGTCGCCCGGCGAAGCGGCGCCGTCGTCGACCGCGGCGACCACCTGCTGATCGTTGCGCCCGCCGTCACCGGGCTTCTCGATGAGATCGTTGAGCGCCTCGCACACACAGGCGCGGCGGCCCCGACAGCAGCGCTGCGAGCGGCAGATGAGAGCATCCTCTCTGTCGCCGCTGAGGAAGCCGATACAGCACGCCGCCTGCTACACGCGCTCGGCGCCACGGGAACCACCGCCGACACCCGCACTCTGAGTGCTTTGCCCAGCGTGTTCGCCCGTGCCCGCCCCGGCGAACTGGCCGAACTCATCCGCAATGAGCTCGGCGCGATCCTCGACTACGACCGGCGTCACCACACCGACCTGCTCGACACGGTCCGCGCGGTTCACGCCGCCGGCCGGGACCTGCGCAGCGCAAGCGCAGCGCTCGGCATCCACCCCAACACACTGCACCAGCGCCTCCAGCGCATCGACACGATCACCGGTGCCGCCTGGGACGACGAAGACACCCGCTTCCGTCGAGCCCTGGCGTTGCGCGCACTCGACGCGCGACGCCGCAGCCCATCCCGCTGACCGCGCTCCATTCCACTCACCTGAAGTCCCTCCGGGGCCGACACCCTTCGGCCCGGATACCCCTTTGCCCGCGCCCGCCTCTTCGAAGGAGAACAATGACCGCCCAGACCACTCCGCGCACCGCTCCCCGCGGCGGCCCCAACCCGGCCGCACGCCGCGCCTTCGCCGGTTCCGTCGCCGGACACCTGATCGAGTGGTACGACTACGGCGTCTACGGCTACCTCGCCGTCTACATGGGCGCTGCGTTCTTCCCGAGCGATGATCCGCTGGTCAGCGTGCTCAGTTCGTTCGCCGTCTTCGCCCTGAGCTTCTTCATCCGCCCACTGGGCGGCCTGTTCTTCGGTCCGCTCGCCGACCGCATCGGACGTCGCCGCACGTTGCTGATCGTGCTCACGGTGATGGCGTCGAGCACGTTCCTCATCGGGCTGCTGCCCACCTACGCCGCGATCGGTGTCGCCGCGCCACTGCTGCTGGTTCTTGTCCGTTGTGTACAGGGCTTCTCGGCCGGTGGTGAGGTCGGCACCGTCGCGAGCTTCATCGCCGAACACGCGAGTGGTGCCCGCCGCGGGTTCGCCACGAGCTGGCTACTGGCCATCTCGGCGGCCGGCCTTGTGATCGGTGCCCTCGTCGTGAACGGCCTCACGTGGTGGCTGGGTAGCGAGACGATGGCGGAAGGCGGCTGGCGTATCCCCTTCCTCATCGCAGGTCCCCTCGGACTGATCACGCTGTGGCTGCGCATGCGCCTCGAAGACAGCCCGGCGTTTCTGAGCATGCAGGCCGCCTCTGAAGGCGCGAAGAGCCCACTGCGCGCCGCATTCGCCCAGCCCCGCGCCCTGCTGTTGGTGTTCGGCGTCGTGACGCTGGCGACGTCGTCGTTCTACCTCGTGCTGACCTACTACACGACCCTCATGCGCACCGCACTCGGATTGGACGCATCGACCGTGTTCTTTGCGAGCATCGGGGCTGCCGTGCTCGCCGGCGCCTTCATGCCCGTCGGCGGTCTCATCTCAGACCGCTTCGGCCGCCGGCGCCCCATGATCGTCTACGCCGTGATCGCGATCGCCCTGTGTCTGGCGGTCTTCTACGCAGCGGCAACGACCTCGATCGCCCTGTTCCTCGTGTTCGCCGTCGCGCTGGCCATCGTGTCAGGACTCTACGGCGGATCGGTCTACGCGCTGATGAGTGAACTGCTCCCCACCCGCATCCGCGCCACCGGGCTGGCCATCTCGTACAACCTGCCGGTCGCGCTGTTCGGCGGAAGCGCGCCATTCGTCGCCACGCTACTGATCTCCGCCACGGGCTCTCTCGCCTCACCCGGCTACTACTTCGCCGCGACCGGCGTGCTGTCGCTGATCACGCTGCTGATGATCCGTCCGCGCGATCAGGTGGGCATCGACGCGTGACCCACCAGCACTCAGAGCAGATCCAGCGATACTTGCGCTGGCGTGCCGAACGGGCCATGAGCCCGCTCGGCACGGGCGGGCTAGCCCAGGCACGCGCCGACCGCACGCGAGTCAACGACATCGTTGCCGGCCCTCCGAGCGGCACCCGATTCTCTCGCTCCTCCGGCGATCCCAGCAGCGGCACCCCGCCGATGCTGATCGCCCACCCGGCGCAAGTGCGCCACAGCGCCTTCGCCGTCTATGCCCACGGCGGAGGCTGGTCGATCGGCACCGCCGACGACTACGCTTCCGTGGCCGCCCATCTCGCCGCGTCCGCGAGCATGCCTGTAGTCGTTCCCGACTACCCGCTCGCGCCCGAGCATCCTTTTCCTGCAGCACCGGATGCCATCGACCGCGCTCTCGAGGCGTGCGAGCGCGAACCTGAGAACCTCGGCCTGAATGACGGCGCGCGCAGCGTGCTCATCGGTGACAGCGCAGGCGGAGCGCTCGCGATCACTGCCGCACTGGCCGCACAGCGGCGCGGTCGACCCGCATCCGCCCTGTTACTCGCCTATCCGGCGACGACCACACTGCTGCCTCCCACCGAAGTCGAGACGGCGTGGATGGCCGGGCTATCGCGCTCGGCGCTGGAGTGGTTCCTCAACCTGTACTTCACCGGGACGGCAGACCGGACAACGCCACGCGCCAATCCGATCGGTGACGACCTATCTGCCCTTCCCCCCATCGCCGTCGTCACGGCAGAGCACGACATCCTGAACCAGAGCATCGATGAGTTCGTGCGCATGGCGCGTCAGGCTGGCGTGGCCGTGCGGCACCGCCGGTACGCCGGCCAGATCCACACGTTCTTCCAACTCGTCGGAATCACCGATGCAGCGGCAGAGGCCTACGCGTACCTCACGCGCGATCTCGACCAGATACTGCAGCCGCACCACCGTCATCACCCGGCTGGTGCGCCAGATCGGGCCAGCCCACGGTCAGCGGCACGATGAGCGTAGCGACGATCCGCGACCCCACCGACGCACCCGATGCCCACGGGCGCAGCCGTGGCATTCGCCGTGCCACACTGACTGCATGCCCCAGCATCCGAACGATCCCCGGCAGGCGCGGCGTCTTCCCGAGACGCTGAACGAGTTCCAGCGGGCCGAAGGGCACCCGCAGTTCCGGGTCGACGTCGAACGCATCCGCTTCTCGCCCTTCTACTCACGCCTCTCGGCCGTCACGCAGGTGATCTCGCAGGCGGGCGCGGGGCTCGCCGTGCACAACCGGCTCACCCACTCGATCAAGGTCGCCGCCGTCGCACGCGCCATCGCCACGCACCTATCGACACGCGACGACGAGGCAGGTCGCACCGTCGCCGAGCTCGGCGGCGCGCACCCCGTCGTCGTCCAGGCCGCGGCCGCGGCGCATGACCTCGGGCATCCGCCGTTCGGCCACCTCGGCGAGCAAACCCTCGACCACCTCGCCCGCACCCGCTTCGGGCTGAGCGAAGGCTTCGAGGGCAACGCGCAGACCTACCGCATCCTCACCCGCCTCGACGAACACGACCGCCCCGGCGTCGGCCTCAACCTCACCGCAGCCGTGCGCGCCGCCGTGCTGAAGTACCCCTGGCGCCGCGGTGACGGCGGACGCCGACGCGGCGGAGCGAGCAAGTTCAACTACTACGCGATCGACGAGCAGGATGCCCGCGCAGCTCTCTCTGCCTACCCGCTCATCGAGCCCGGCCAGCAGACCGTCGAATGCTCGATCATGGACATCTCCGACGACATCGCCTACTCACTGCATGACCTCGACGACTTCTACCGCGCCGGGCTGCTCAACCCCGCCACGCTCTCGGCCGAGTTCCACTCCTGGCACCGCGACCTTGCCCGACTTCGGGCATCCGATCGCGACGCACTCGAAGCCGACACCCGCACACCCGGCCACTCACTCGAGCTGCTCTGGCGCCGCCTGCAGAGCAAAGACACCTGGATCGCCGATGCGGATGCGTTCAGCGAAGCCGTCGCAAAGGTCTCGGCCGAGGTCATCGACGGTCTCGTCGCCGAACCGTTCGACGGTTCACTGGCCAGCGAACGCGGCCTGGCGCGCTTCACCACCGCATGGATCGCGCGCCTGCAGTCGTCGATCGAAGTGCACCGGCATCCCGATGAGCGCTGCGGCCATGTGAGTCTCAGCCGCCAAGCGTGGCATGAGGTCGCCGTACTGAAGTTCTTGCACGAGCGCTTCATCCTCGAACGCCCCGACCTGACCGTCTACCAGCGCGGGCAGGCGAACATCCTCGTGCGGCTGGTCGACGGCTTCACCGCCTGGCTCGACGACCCGGGCGACGCACGTCGCGCTCCCCGCCGGCTCATCGACCTGGTCGAACTCGCCACCGACGACTACCGTCGCCTGCGGCAGGACGCCCCCGACCTGGTCGGGGCGCGCACTGACGACGACCTCGACCGGCTCGCCCGTGGACGCGGGATCATCGACTACGTCGCCTCGCTCACCGACGCGCAGGCTTCATCGCTCGATGCCCTGCTGGCCGGTCAGACCGAACGCCTCTGGGACGCCGGCCAGGGCCTCTAGCCCATTTCTCGCCGTCTCTCTCGCCGTCTCGTTCGCCGTCTCTCTCGCCGGTGAGAAACCACTTCCCGTTTGAGACACCACGTGCGGAGGTGTTTCTCGAACAGGAAGTGGTTTCTCAGCGGATGCTGTCGACCGGCGGAGTCAGATGACGTCGTCGGGGCCGGGGGAACGGGTCGAGCGGCGCGTCTGCTGCGTGCCGTCGGGGGCCGTCTCAGTGCGGGTGACGACGTCGGTGCGACGACGGCGTGCCATCAGCACGATGCCGATGAGGAAGACGACGACGCCGGCACCCATCAGGATGTACCCGATCAGGTCGAGGTCGAGCCACGCGACGTCGACGTTCACCGCGAAGGTCAGGATGGCGCCGATGACGACGAGGGCGATTCCGGTTCCGATGCTCATGGCAGGGCTCCTTTCGCGCCGCGGGGTCCACCGCGACAGCCCCCAGGCTCTCGGATCCAAACCGGCGGATGCAAGGGGTTGACAGCACCCCCTGCGATCGGCAACGCCCCCGCCCGCCTGCTGGCGTATTGGCCCGCCGCTGGCGTACTGGCCCGCCGCTGAGAAACCACTTCCCGTTTGAGACACCACGTGCGGAGGTGTTTCTCGAACGGGAAGTGGTTTCTCAGCGGAGGGCACGGCACGCGACGACGCGACGACGCGACAGCGGCAGCAGCAGCGGGTCAGAGCTCGCCGGGGCGCATGGCCTCGGCGTCGATCGCTCGCAGCACGCGCATCGCCGCAGTGTCGACGGCCGGTTCGGCGACAGCATCCGCTGTCTTGCGCTTGCGCGGCGCGTAGACGACCAGCGCGTGGAACAGGAACCGGGCGAAGAAGGCGACGACCAACGAGATCGCCGTGGCGAGAACGCTGGAGATGTGCCAGCTCTCGACCATCCATGCCATTACCGGAATACGCAGTGCGGCCTCGATGCCGTTGAACGATACCGAGGCGGCAAAACGCACCCACAGCCGTGACGCATCGTGGCGCTCTGCACGGAACACGAACAGCTCTTGCAGGACGAAGTTGCCGATGATCGTCGCGGCCGCGCCGATCACCGCGGCGATCAGGTAGTCCATCCCGGCCTGGGTGAGCACCCACATGATGCCGATGTTCGCGACGGCGCCGATGCCACCGATCAGGGCGAACAGGCCCATCTTGCCGAATCGCAGTCGGGCCAGGTGCGCGAGGAATGTCGCCCCCTGACGCAGCGTGGCCTTCGAGTTGCCATGCTGGCGCGCACCAAAGGCCATCGGCACCTCGGCGATCCGCAGGTCGTGACGTTCGCCCGCCCGCACCAGGATCTCGAGCAGGATCTTGAACCCCTGCGGGCGCAGCACATCGACGTCGACCCGGGCGCGGTCGACGAGAAAGAAGCCCGTCATCGGGTCGGTGCTGCGCCACAGCCGGCGCAGGAACATCGCCTTCGTGACGGCGGTCGCCGCTTTCGAGACACCCAAACGCAGTGTGGTCCCGAGCCCTGCGGAGTCACCACCACCGATGTAGCGCGACGCCGCGACGACGTCGGCGTCGCCCCGCGCGTAACGTGCGAGCATGGCCGGCAGAAGCTCGGGCGGATGCTGCAGATCACCGTCCATGACGATGCATACGTCGTACGCCGCCTGCTGCAGCCCCAGCACAACCGCACCGCCGAGACCGCCGCTGTTGCTCTCACGATGGATGACTCGTACGGGAAGAGGCGCGGATACCGCGACCCTGGCCACCTCGTCGGCCGTGCCGTCGGAGCTGTCGTCGACGAAGAGGATCTCAGCGCGGTACCCGCCAAGCGCCGCGCCGATGCGCCGCACGAGTTCGGCCACGTTCTCGCGCTCGTTGTAGGTCGGCACGATCACGGTGACCGGTGCGACCGCGACGGGCGGCTGGGCGGTGGCGCTCACGTGATCCCTCCCCCGATCTGCGATCGGCCGTGCGTTGACGCGTGCGTTCAATCGTGCCATCTTTCGCTTGGAGCCGGGTGTCCGTGGCCGTCGTAGGCTGGAGGCATGAGCACCCCTGCATCCGACTCCCTCACCATGTTCGGCGCCGACTGGTGCGGCGACTGCCGCCGCACCAAGAAGCAGCTCGACGACCTCGGCATCGAGTACACCTACATCGACCTGGTCGCCGACCCGGCCGCCGCCGACGTCGCCAAGGAGATCTCGGGCCGCATGAACATCCCGGTGGTCGTGTACCCCGACTCGAGCCACCACGTCGAGCCGTCGAACGCCGACGTCGAGGCCAAGCTGCGCGAGCTCGCCCTCATCTGACCCACCGCTTCCCGGCGATACGCTGGGGCGACGCTGAAGGAGACGACGATGACTTCCACGACCGCGCCCGCCCCGGCATCCGCCCTCGACGACACCGAGCGCGCCGAACTCGACGCGCACATCACCGTGCTGCGCAAGGGCGCGGCCACGTGGTCGAGTCTGACGCTGTCGCAGCGGGCAACCCTGTTGCGCGCGCTGCGCGACTCGGTGTCGGCGACGATCGAGGACTGGGCTGACACAGCCGCCGATTCCAAGGGGCTGCCTTCGGGGCATCCGCTGCGCGGTGAGGAGTGGCTCAGCGGGCCGTACTCGACGCTGGGCGCACTGGATTCCTACACCGACACCCTCACGAAACTCGCCGGCGGTCGCAGCACGCTCGACGGGCTCACGATCGGCCGTGCCCCCGGCGGGCGCACCCGTGTAGACGCATTCCCGTTGACCCGAAGCGACCAGATCCTGCTGGCGGGATTCAGTGGTGAGGTCTGGCTGAAGCCCGGCACCACCCCGGCCTCCGCGCGACGAAACGCCGGCCTCGCCCAGCTCACCCCGGATGCCCCCGGCGGCGTCGGCCTGGTGCTCGGCGCCGGCAACATCACCTCGATCCCGGTGCTCGATGTGTTCTACGAGCTGCTCGCGAACAACCGCGTCGTGCTGCTGAAGGTCAATCCCACCCAGGACGCCCTGGTGCCCGTGTACGAGCGGGCGCTGGCCCCGCTGATCGCGCCCGGATTCCTGCGGATCGTGCGCGGTGGCGCCGCCGTGGGCTCCTACCTGACCGGTCATCCCGACCTCGACCATGTGCACATCACCGGTGCCGCGGCGACCTTCGATGCGATCGTGTGGGGCCCGTCGAACGGCACCGGAGCGCAGAAGGCGGCGACCACCCGGCGGCGGCGTGAGAACCGACCGTTGCTGAAGAAGCCGATCACCGCCGAGCTCGGAGGGGTCTCGCCGATCATCGTCGTCCCCGGTGAGTGGACCGATGCCGACATCACCTTCCACGCCGAGCACGTCGCGACGATGCGACTGCAGAACAGCGGGCACAACTGCATCGCCGGGCAGGTCGTGATCATGTCCCGCGACTGGGCGCAGGCCGACCAGTTCCGCGCCGCGTTGCGGCGCGCCTACGCCAGCGCTCCCGAACGTCCGATCTGGTACCCCGGGTCACCGAAGCGCATGGGTGCGGCCGCCGAGGACTATCCGGATGCCTTGGTGCTCGCCGATCGTCTGCTCGTCGAGATCGATGAGAACGCGGATGCCACCGCTCTGCAGTCCACCGAGTACTTCGCCCCGGTGCTGGGCGTGGTCGAGCTCGACGGCACTGGCCAGGCGTTCCTCGACGCGGCCGTGACGTACGCGAATGACGAACTCGTCGGTACCCTCGGCGGCAACATCATCATCGATCCGGCGACCGAGAAGGCGATGGGTGCCGGGTTCGAGCGGGCGATCGCCGAGTTCCGCTACGGGTCGATCGCGATCAACACCTGGACGGCGCTCGGTTTCATCGTGCCGACCATGACGTGGGGGGCGTTCCCCGGCAACACCATCGACGAGGTGGGCAGCGGTATCGGCGTCGTGCACAACGCGCTACTGCTCGATGACGTGGAGCGCTCGGTGGTGCGCGGGCCGTTCCGTCCCTTCCCGCGGTCGTTGCCTGTACTCAACGGCGGCGGGCGCTTCAGCATCCTGCCGAAACCGCCGTGGTTCGTCTCGGCACGCACGGGCACAGAGGTGTCGGCGGGCCTGACGCGTTTCCGCGCCCGCGGCGGCGCACTCGGCCTGGTGCGTACCCTGCTGGCGGCGCTGCGCGCCTGACCTCACGCTGCACGCCTGCCTTCATTCTGCGCACCTGACTTCGCTCTGCGCGCCTGACTTCGCTCGCCGACACCCCCATTTCGCGTCCACACCCCCAGGTATGGACGCCCGCAGGTGGGGGTCTCGGCGGCAGGTGGGGGTCTCGGCGGAAACGGCGGGCGTGGGTCAGAGCCGGTCGCCGGGAACCGCGAAGGTGTCGCAGACGCCAAGACCGTTGGTGTAACCGTTCGCGAACCAGTACTTGCGCTGCTCGCTCGAGCCGTGCGTGAAGCTCTCGGGGCTGACGAAGCCGCCCGACTGCTGCTGAATGTGGTCATCGCCCACGACGTAGGCGGCGTTGACCGCATCCCGCAATTGCGTCTCGGTGGGCGGCTGCAGGTAGGGCACCCCGTTGTCGTCTTCGAGCGTGGTGACATCACCGAGCCACGCGCCCGCGTAGCAGTCGGCCTGCAGTTCCATGCGCACACCGTTGCTGTCGGGGCCGGTGCCGTTGTTCGGGTACTCGCGCATCACGCCGGTGATGTTCTGGATGTGGTGGCCCCACTCGTGCCCGACGATGTACAGCTGAGCGAGCTCGCCCGCTGAGGCGCCGAACTGCTGGCGCATGATGGCGAAGAAGTCGGGGTCGATGTACACGCCCATCTCGGGCGGGCAGTAGAACGGACCCACTGCGTTCGACGCGGTGCCGCACTGGGTGGGCGTCTGCCCCTCGACCACGGTCATCGTCGGCGCGACGTAACCATCGACATGCGCCTCCCAGTAGTCGTTGAGCACGACCTCGGCGCCCGCCATACGGCAGTCGTCATTCTCGTTGGCATCCGCCCCGGTGCGGCACTCGGTGAGAGAGCCCTCGACGCTGGTACCGCCTCCCGACGGCACCGTGCCGCCACCGACCAGGCCCGACAGATCGACTCCGAGCATGGGCCCGATCAGTAGCGCGAGAATGCCGATCACCCCGACACCGACGCCACCGCCGATGGCGGCATTGCGGCCACGCCTGCGGGTGGTGTTGCCCGAGATGTCGGCGTTCGGGTTGAAGGTCATGCTCCAAAAATACCGCTGATGACGTCGGCGCACCGCAATAGGCTGTGAGACATGGCGACGACGATCACGATCACGGGGGCCGGCGGACAGATCGGCTACGCGCTGCTGTTCCGCATCGCGGCGGGCGACATGCTGGGGCCGGATGAGAAGGTTCGGTTGCGGCTGCTGGAGATCCCGCAGGGAATGGGTGCGGCCGAGGGCGCCGCACTCGAACTGCAAGACGGCGCCTTCGAACTGCTCGAGCACGTCGAGGTGACTGACGATCCGGCCGTGGCCTTCGATGGTGCGAACGCCGCGCTGCTGGTCGGCGCACGCCCCCGTGGCCCCGGCATGGAGCGGGCAGATCTGCTGGCCGCCAACGCCGGGATCTTCGGACCGCAGGGCGCGGCGATCGGTGCGAACGCGGCCGATGATGTGCGCGTGGTCGTGGTGGGCAACCCCGCCAACACCAACGCCCTGATCGCGGCCTCGGCTGCCGACGGCGTTCCCGCTGAGCGGTTCACCGCACTCACCCGGCTCGACGAGAACAGGGCGCGGGCGCAGCTGGCACAGACCCTCGGCGCGCCGGTGGGCGGCATCCGCCGTGTACCGATCTGGGGCAACCACTCGGCGACGCAGTTTCCCGATATCTCGCATGCGACGATCGACGGCCGCCCGGTCGGCGAGGCTCTGATCGCGCAGGTGGGTGACGTGCGCGCCTGGCAGGAGCAGACGTTCATCCCTCGGGTCGCGAAGCGCGGCGCCGAGATCATCCAGGTGCGGGGATCGTCGTCGGTCGCCTCGGCAGCCAACGCCACGATCGAGCACATGCGCGACTGGATGCTCGGCACCGACGACTGGACCAGTGCGGGCGTCGTCTCGCGCGGCGAGTATGGCGTGCCTGAGGGGCTGGTCTGTTCGTTCCCCGTGCGATCGGTCGACGGCGCCTGGCAGATCGTCGAAGGACTCGAGCTCGACGAGTGGGCACGGACGCGCATCGATGCTTCCGTCGCCGAACTCGCCGACGAACGCGACGCGGTGCGCGCGCTCGGGATGCTCTGAAGCCCGGCCGCTCGGGCAGAATGGTAACGGGAGGTACGTCGATGAACGAGGGGATGAGTGTGCCGAAGACTCACGCGGATGCTGCTCTGACGAGTCCGCTGACACTGCCGCACGCGGCCGCGTCATGCCCGAAGTGCCTGGCCCACGATGACCACGGCTGGTGGTCCATGCGCCCCGAAAGCGCCCGACTGGTCGGCCTGGTCGTCTCGCGCGAGGGGATGCCCTCGGTCACCCAGCAGCGTGAGGACCTCACCCGCTTCGGTGTGCCGATCGAGGGCTTCCGTCATCCCGCGCCCGAGATCCTGGAGAGCTGGGGCGACCGCCTGGCGCGATTGATCGAGACGCTGCAGCGCGGTGACGTGCTGGTGGTCGCGAACGTGCATGCATTGGGCCGCGACCGTGACGAGGAGTCGCGCACGGTCGCCGAGCTGCGTCGGCACGGAATCATGGTCAAGATCCTCGGGCACCAGTCCCGCCACCTGGTCGACGTCGAGGCCTGAGCGCCGCTACCGCGCGGTGACAGATGACGAGCCCATCAGCTCGTCGCGCAGAGATCCGGAACTGACAAAGCGGGCGGCGGCTACGAACTCGTCGAACAGAGACAGCATGAGGTTCTCGAGGTCACCGAGCGGGGTCGAGAACCTCGCCATCAGCAGGCGCTTGGATGCGGGCACGGGCACCCAGTAGTCGGCGATCAACCGCGTGATCCCCTGCGATTCGCTGCCGTCGTCGATCGTCTCAACGCGATGCGTGCGCAGCGCCGGATTGCCCGGCCCCCGCACCTCGGCCAGCGACGCGTGCGCGGCGGGATCGATCTGCTTCAGCCCTTCTGCCATGACGCCGAGCACCGCCTGCGGCGCCGTACCGATCGCCGGGCTCATCCGCAGATCGGCCGGTTCGAAGACCAACAGCGTCACCGGCAGTGGCGTGCCGGGCGCGATCTCGGTGGAGAACATGATGGCGCGGGTCTCTCCCCGCGCGCCCGCCGACACCGCTTCCTGCAACTGGGTGCGCACCCGTGCACGTTCGGCGGCACGATCGTCGGCGACGCCGATGGCTTTCTTCGCGATCGCCTGAATGGATGCCCGTGTGGCCTCGCCCCCGGAGAGATCCACCGAGAACCAGCGTCCCGGCAGACGAAACCGCAGCTCTGGACCGGTCACTCCGGTCCCGTCCACGCACCGTAGCGGGCATCCATATCGGTCAGGCTGACTCCGCCCTGACCGGCGTTGGTCACGCCGAGCGGGCTGAGCTCGGCCGCCGCCGCTCGGAGATCGACCGGTTCCTCCCCCTCGGCTGCGCTCGTGCCCGCGACCACCTTGATCGTGTTCGGTTCCCAGGGAAGCGCGCGCCACACGGCCTCGAGGAGCGCATCGAGCTCATCGCTGGTGAACGGCTCAGGCGAATCGGTGACCACGCCGATGCTGAGTCGATGCCCGAAGCCATTGCGCGATCGTTCCAAGCCGTCAACAGCAGTGACGCGAGGCACGCCCGCCACCACCGCACTCGACACGTCACCGTAGTCCACAGTCTGCTCCTCTGTCTGTCCGCCGCTCGGGGGCAGCACCCCACACCCCGCCACGCTGCCGGAGAGCAACGCTCCTGCCACAGCCGCAGCGAGCAATCGCCGTCCGCGCACGCTTCGATGCTGCATTGTCATTCGCTCCAGTGGTAGTACGAGACGTCGGTGTAGCCATCATCGTTGAAGAAGTCCGCCAGCCCAGGATGCCTTGCCTGCACCTGGTCGAGGTGAGCCTGGTAGGTCTGGGAGTACTTGTCGGCGTTGTGCGCGCCGACGTCGACGCCGAGAACAGCGTTCGGGTTCGGCGGGTCGACTCGGATCGATGTCCAGTTCGCCCCGTGCTCAACGCTGTCGAAGTCGCCGGTAATCGCATCCAACCTCGGCACCGGGTCGCCGTTGTGCTGCACCGAGACGACGTCGATGTCGCCGGGAATCGGCATGTGATCGATGGGAGCCCCGGCTGCGACAACGGCCTGCCAGTTGTAGTCGGAGTTGTACGCCGCGAGATGCCCGGCCATGATCCCGCCCTGGCTGAAGCCGACGAGCATGACCGGATCGTCCGGGCCGACTCCCGCCTGGCGCATCGCATCGAGCACAGCGCGCTCGTACTGCGTCTGCAGCGCTGGCGTCAGCATGAGCGCGAGGTTGCTGTCGAGGTCGTTGACCGCTCCCTTATCACCGAATCGCGAGAGCCACTCCTGCGTGCTCGGCAAGGTGACCGTGTAGTGCCAGCCGTCCGGGCCCAGCACCTTCGAGATCTTCACCACGCTCTCGTCTTCCAGGCCGAGGGCATCGACCTCACCGGCGCCATCGAGCACGTTGGCGAGGCTCGGGTCGTCGGGTATCTGCTTCTTGCTGGCATCCGCGTAGGGGTTCTTGCCCGCCACAGCGGGCGTGTCGCGCAGCACGTCTGATAGCACGCTCCAGATCAAGAAGGCGGCGAGCGCGACTGCGATCACCGCGCCGATGACGAGGCCGACCGTGCCGAACAGTGCTCCGACGGCGACGATCAGCACGAGCACGGCCAGCACACCCAGAATCGCCACCAGCGTGTCGGCGATCGCCTTCAGCAGGTTCACGACGTCTTGCAGGAAGTCGCCTATCCACTCACCGATCCCCGAGAGGAAGTCCCCGACCCCGGCGAAGAAGTCACCCACGCCGTCCCAGAACCCCTCGTTGGACGGGTCGATGGCGGCGTCGATCCGGTTCATCGCGGTCTCGGCGGCGGCATCCATGTCGTCCCGCGCAGCGCGGATGCGCGCGAGCGCATCGTCCATGGCGGCAACAGCGGCGTCGACGGCCCGCTGGGCGCCGGGTACCTGATCGGTGAGCGCGGGCGGCGGATCGTCTGCGGCGCTGACACGTGCAGTCAGATCTCTCAGTGCCGAGCTGGCGTTGCCGTGCGAGACAAGCGCATCGTCCAGGTCTGCCTGAGCGCTCTCTGCGCGAGCATGGGCGTCGGTGAGCACCACGGCGTACTCGGTGATCGCATCGGCCGTGCCGCGGTAGCGCGGATGAATGCGCTCCAGATCAGCCGAGATCTGCTCGTTCTGTTCGTAGAGCGCGTGAACGGCCTTGCCCTCGTCGTCGGCGACGATGCCCCGGAGCGCACCGATGACCTCGAGGATGACGTCGGCCGAGGCAACGAGGGTCGTCGCGCGAGCACTCAGTTCTTCGGGATGCCCCGGAAGCACCGTCATGTTCTACTCCCCCTGAGCCATCTTCGCGTCGAGGTCACGGAACGTGTCGACGATCGCCTGAATGAAGTCGGCTTGCGAACGCAGGCTCTCACTCAGGTCCTCCCTGGCGATGTCCCATTTGCCGCCGAAGTCGTCGACCTTGGCGCTCAGCCCGCTGTGCCCTGTGAGCGATCCCACGTCGGCAGCGAACGATTCCGCTCCATCGAAGGTCGTGGCGAGTCCCTTGGCGGCCTGGGCGGTCGACTCGAGCTGGGCAAGATCCATCCGGACGTCGCTCACGTCTGGTCCTGTCCTCTCTCGGATGCCGGTGCCTCCGCCGGCATGGTGTGAGCGCGTCGCCGGTCGGCAGCGCGCAATGCGGCGCCGAGGGCGGCATCCGCCGCGCGCACCTCTGCGCGCAGCTGCGCGGCATCCGCTTCCGATCGGGGAATGCGCACGTGCAATCCGGTCAGTGCCCGCTGGAGCGCATCATCGTCGATCGTCATGCGATCTCTCTCCTTACCCCGCGGCGTCGGACTCCGTCAGATGCAGAAAGGGCCGACCGAAATGGTCGGCCCTTTCTGGAGAAGACTCTGTTGGTGTTCAGCCGCCGGCGAGCTGCTGATCCAGGTCCTGGATCGCGCGCATCATGCCCAGCAGCGACTCCGACATGTCATTGATGCCATCCACCGCCGTCTTCAGACCGGTGGTGAGTTCGCCATAGCCCTCACCGAACTTGCCCGACGCGTGCTGCGTCTTGAAGTCCTCACCCAGCAGCGTGTCCACCTGACCCTTCAGGGTGTCCAGCTGACCCTGAATGTCATCACGAGCCTGCGACAGCGACGACGCCACCTGCTCCATCTCCGCATAAGACGCACCGAAATCGGCCATCAACAACACCTCCGAAAATCACCCGAACCGGACCACCCCGGCCCGACAACAACCACACTACGGGCCGACCACAGAACCCGTCGATGGGGAGAACTCCCCATCGACCTCACGCCTGGGGAGGAGCGCCGGCGGGCGCGTCAGGCACATGTCTGGCCAGTTCGGGCGCCATCGTCAGACCGAGCTCACCCATCGGCGCGGCATTCGCCCGCGCGGCGACCCCAGCGTCGATGAGGTCGCGCGAACGCAGCAGCTCGATCGCGGAACGGCGCCGATCTTGGATTTCATCGAGGACGTGCTGCGGCGTCTCGGTGAGGCCCTGTCTGATGTTGTCGACTTCGTTCTGCGGACCACCTGGTCGCACCGGACCGCGCACCAGGAGTACGACGTGTAGGAGCGCATCTGCCGCGATGACGACGATCCACAGCACGTCAGGCCCGGTCAGCTGGCTCCGGCCCGCAGTTGCGGCGATGAGAAGTGACACGGCCGCCGGGATGATGTGCAACAGCGCAAGCGTGCGCAGGCTGGCTGCCATGACCGCCCGCGGGTGCCTGTGTTCCTGGATCTGACCGTAGACGCCGACGATGAGAGCGAGGGCTGTGAGAATGCCGGCCGCGGCCAGAGGCAGGTCGAAGTTGTCGCCGCTGGTCCACGCCCACCGGATCATCATCGCCGCGCCGACGAGCGGGCCGACGATCGCGTACAGGTAACTGAGCGAGCGCAGGCAGCTGGCACCCGTGATCTTCGTATACTCAGCCTGCACGGCCTCCTGCGGCGCGATGATCGACAGGTCGCGGACAACGGCAGGTGCCACGATGAAAGACCTGATTTCGAGCTTCCACCAGGCCAGCGGTGTCCATTCCTCGGCTTCTTCGATCAGGGGAGCGAGCGGCCGACTCTCTGCATCATGCCCTCCTGGAGAGCTCGCCTTCGCCATCAAGCTGCGGGCGCGAGCGCAACGCCCAGCAGGCCGAGCGGCGCTTCCCGCGCACGATCGGCGGTTTCCCGGTCAATGAGGTCGCGTTCGAGAAGGACATCGATCGCGCCGGCGAGCTCTGCGCGCACCTTCTCTTCGTCCGCCGCAACCAGCGTCGCCATCGCGTTGCGCCAGAGCGCACGCGCACGCTCGACCCGCGCTGCAGCGCGATCCTTCGGCCGCGGTGTGAGCACGAGGTAGAGAACACCAACGATGGCGTCAAGCGCGAACACGACGACCATCCACGGCTGCGCATCGGCCGAGCGGCCGGTCGCCAGCGCCTGAACGACGAAGACCAGCAGAATCAGCGACGGAACGAGGTGGGCCCAGCCGATTATGATCGCGGTGCGCGGTTCGACCTCATCGCGATGACGCACATTGCCGATCAGGCTGATCGTTCCGAGCAGCACCGCGATCGCGATGAGGATCACAGCCGGCAGAAAACTCGCACCGTCCGGACGCGGAAGGTGAAGGGAGGCGAGCACGACGAGCGCGACCGCCGGCAGCACCGGTGCGGCGAGGTGCATGAGCGCGATGATCGGCTGCAGAGGATCGATCCTGCCCTTGGCGAAGTAGCGTCGGGCCGCAGTCGGCGACATCGTGCTGAGTGCGCTGCGGATCTTCGGATGATCGCGGAAGAGCCCGGCCTCGAGCTCCCACCAGTTCAGCCCGTCCCAGCGATCGGCGTTCTCGACGATCTCCCGACTCACGTCCGCACTCACAGCGCTCATGGGTGCCGCTCAGCTTCCATCGTTCTCGACCGCGACCAGCAGGCCGTCAGCGAAGCAGCAGGGAGACATCCAGGTCGCCGTCGTACACCGTCCAGACGAGCCAGGCCACCGGCCCGATTTCTGCCGCCTGGTCCGCGGCCTCGGTGTGCGCGCCGCGCTGCTGCAGCGCATGCGCCCACTGCTGTCGGAGTTCATCCCGCGCTGCGGCGGTGGCTGGCGTCAGGTTCGCCGCTCGCCGCGCGGACTCCCTCACACGACGAGCGTCGGCCTGCGCCTCGCGATTGCCCTTCGGGATGCCTCCTTCGGCAAACACATCGCTCCGGCGAAGGCGGTCGAGCCGCCAGGTCAGGGCGATCAGGAGCACGAGCAGGATGCCTGCGCCAGCAAGCCAGGGGCCGAGCTGCTGGGCCGTGAAGCCTCTGTCCCCTCCTCCACCGACCAGGCGGAACAGGAAGACGGCGGCAAGCAGAATGGTGACGATGGACGAGAGCACGGTCGCGACTGCGGCGCGTCCTCGTGCGGGTCGCAAGATCAGTGCACCGACCCCGGCGATCGCGGCGATGATCAGCGCCGGCATGGCGATCTGCACCGCGACATCAGGGGCCACCCATTTCGTGCGCGGACCCAGCGGAGAGAGCATCGCAACGGCGACGACTGCCGCCACCAGGCTCACCGCGAACAGGAAGGTCCACACGATTCCGCGCCCCCGGGCATCGGTCTCTGCGGACAGCATCTGCAACTGCGGATGCGGAGTTGTCATCTCGCGCCGGGCTGCGTGCAGCGCGCTGAGCTGCGGCATCAGCTCACGCTGCAGGTCACGGTGGGAGGCGACGGCCCGCTTCGCCGCGACGGCGATCGCGACCACCTCTTCGTCTTCGCCCTTCAGACGCACGATTCCTACCGTAGCCATACCGATCATGCCTCCTGGTCGACCCAGACCATGGCCAGGGCGATTGCGTCGTACAGGGATTGCGCCGCCACCCGCGCCGGGTCTTCCTGCGGAGCATCCGCTGCCACGAGGTTCGAGCCGGTGAGCAGCAGTGCACGGCGTCGGTCCGCGCGGGGCACCGGGATCAGATAGTTGTACTGATCAGTCACGGTGCCGGACATCTCACCCGTGCCGAGGGTCGACGCGCTCCAGGTGAGGATGCTCTGCTCGTCGTCGAGGAACTCCGCGCGCCCACCGCGCAAGCGGTTCGCCACCCAGCCGTCCAGCTGAGAGCCGTCGTGCTCGGCGACGACCGAGACGACCAAGGACATCGGCAGGACGGTGTCCACGTCGCTCGGGAGGATGGCGAACAGACCGCCCTGAGCCCGAAGCTCCGTCAGCCAGCGGTCGATCAGACCCGAGACGTATGCGTCCAGATCGGGCCGATTCGCGCGCATGAAGACCGGGCGAAGTCGCTTCGTGAGGTCTGCCACATGCTCGTCGTCCAGCGGAAGCGCCTCCCAGCCGCTCGGCAGCAGCAGCCGGATGCCGGGATCTTGGGGAAGACCGAGAATCTGCTGGCGAAGCGACGTCATGCGTGCGCCGCCGCGTCAGCGGGGCGGCAGGAGACCGCGTTCACCAGCGCTTCGAAAGCCGGCATGCCCGCGCCGAGTGCGGTCAGATCGGATGCGGTGACACTCATGTCCACGAGTATGCCGTGATCCAGATGCTGGTACCGGATCTGGCCCAGCGCGGTGCCATCTGGAAGCTTCGACAGCGACGAGATGGCTCGCCCAGTGCCGAACGATGGCGAGTAAATCGGATGCTCCCGCTGGGGCAGCGCCACCGGGTAGGACACGGTCACGTCGGCCAAGGAGGTGCGCTCGGTGCGTCCGATGAAGACCTCAACTAGCGCCGACCCCGGGAGTCCGCTGGGGCAGAACAAGAACGCTGCGAATGCCTGCGGGGACAGCAGCGAGGCCTGACCGGCCAGTTGCGCGATCACGCCGTTGAGGTCGGACACCCGGTCGGGCTGCACCTGTAGCGTCTCGATCTGCTCACGCGCCCACTGCGTGCCGTCGGCCGAGGGCCCGCGGAGTTCGATGGGAACTGCCAGGAAGAGGTGCTCGTCGAACGGGACCTCGATGGCGACGTCGCCCCTCGATCCGTGCATCAGGTCCAGCCCATGTCGTGTGCGAAGCCGGCGCCGCTCTTGCCCATGCCGTCGACGAAGTTCAGCACGTTGTCGACTGTCCCGCCACCTGCCGTCATCAGATCCGCGATCGGCTGGCTGCCGTTCGGACCGGTGAGGAACTGCATCAGGTTGTCTCCTGCTTTATTTGAGAGGGTGGATGCCGCGTCGGAAAGATGCGCACCAGTGGCACCATCGAAGCCCTGCATCAGCCTGTTGAACACGCTCGGTCCGCCGGTGTTCGAGAACCACTCCTGCAGCACCCGGCTGCCGTTGCGGTTGACGGCGCCGGATCCGTGGAAGACTTCTGCGACGTTCCCCCTGCTGAGCAGGCCGTTCAGCGATCGGATGCTGGAACCGCCGCCGAGCCCGAAGACGTCGCCGAGCATCGAGAGTCCCCCTCGGCCGGCGGCGGAGAAGCGACCCACGAAGCCGGACGTAGCGGCCACACCCTTGATCGCTCCGAACGCCTTGCCGAACGGGAATACCCCGACTGCGGCCCACATGATGTCCTCACCGGTCGCACGTCCGCCGGCGGCGCGCAGTAGCGTCACGCCGAGAGCCGCGAGACCGACCAGTGCGGCGGCGAGGATGAACGGGCCGCCCAGGATGCAGGCGGCGATGGCCAGAGCGATGCCCGCCCAGGTCAGCACCACGGAGATGACGTCCAGCGCTGGAAGCATGTTGTCCAGGAGCGAGTCCTCGACACCATTGTCATTGGCGTCCTGCAGCCCTGATCGGGCGTTCTCGTACGCGGCGCTCCACGTGTCGTAGTGAGCGTTGTATCTGCGCGCCTCCGCGTTCCAGGCCCACACCGCCTCGTCGAATGCCGTCTGAAGCGCTGCCGTGTCGTCGCCCGCGTTCTCGGCCTCATCGAGCGCGGTCGACGCGGTGCGCACCGTGTGCCACAGCGACTCGCAGTTCGACACGATCGTGACGATCGGCGTTTGCACGGTGGTCAGAGCCTCGCCGTACGCGGTGATCACCTCGCCGCTCGGCGAGTATCGGATGCCGGCCTTCTTGAGGTCGGCGTAGACGCCCTCAGCGCTCTCCTGAAGCTTGTCGATCGACAGCCCCTTGCCGACAGTGCCGTCAGCGAGATGCTTCAGCGTGTTCGCTGCCTTCTGCATCTGATCGCCGAGGGCGACCATCTCCCTGCCCCTACTGATGATGTCATCGGCTTCACCGTAGATGGTGACGAGGTCGTGCCCGCCCCCAGGTGTCGGCGGCATGGCGTGTGCGCGGTAGTGCGGACCGTTCTGCGTCATTTCCCGTCGTTTCCGTCTGAGACCTCTGATGCGGTGGCAAGCTCGCGATCCAGGTCCTGCCAGGCATTCTTCGTGTCAGTGGTGCGGGTCTTGAGGTCGGCGAGGTGGTCGCGCAACGTATCGCGCTTGTCATTCCACGCCTTTTCGAAGCGCTGCGCCTCAGAGCGCAGTTCCGATCTGCCGAGCGGGCTGCCGATCGCCGACTCGAATGACTCGCTTCGCCCCCCGGTCCCCTCGAACTCGGCGATGATGTTCGTCAGAGCTGTCTCCAGCTCCTGCATGCTGTGCAGCGGGATGTCAATGTCGTCATATGCCATGGTTCCTCCGGTGCCCGACCCCTGGTCCGGCTGAATCACTCTACGAAATTCGGTCAGTGCCCTCGATGGGGAGAACTCCCCATCCGAGTCATCCCAGCCGCTCCCCCTCGATGAGCGGCATCTGCACCGTCACCTGGCGGCCGGCCTGCACGAAGATGCCTCGACCTTCGGGGAAGTCGGTGCGCTTGACCTTCGGGAACGGCACCTTGAACACCGAGTCACCGTCGAAGGCGTCGGGCTTGAGGATGATGCCCTTGCGGCCGGACTTGAAGTCACCGATGAATCCGAACCCACTGGTGACCTGCGTGACATCCGCATCGCCGACGAGAAAGTGATCGCTGCGGCCTATCGCCTGGAACATCGCCTTCATGTCGCGCTCGGCGGGACTGTCGGCGAACTGCGGCACATCCTCGATGACGATCATCAGCCGCATCGGGATCGACTCGTCGGCGACGAGCTCGGCGATCTCCTTCGCCAGCTCCTTGGCGGCATCCGGCGTGACCGCACTGCGGGTCCAGTCGGCCCAGTCCTTCAGCTGTGCCCGTCGACCGCCGAAGTGGAACAGCTTCACCTCGGGGTCGAAGCGGCGCATCGACGTGACCATCGCCTTGAGCGCGTTCGTCTTGCCCGACAGCGGAGGGCCCGCCACCACGAACGTTCCCACCGGATCGAAGTCCCGCGCGGCCAGGGTGTCCTCGGCCACACCGAGCACCGGGAACTCCCCGACGCGGTCCGGCAGCTCGCGCGCCGAGAGCCTGGTCGGCAGTGCGCCGATCTCGGCGACCTCGCGGGCACCGGCCGCCCGCAGGTCGGCGGCGAGCTTCTCAAGCAGCTTGGTCTGCTCCGCCACATTCGGCGTTCCACCCAGCGTGGCGATCTGCGTCTCGAGACCGTCGACGATCGCCCGTCCGGGCGCGGAGCGCTCATCGAGCACATCCTTCGGCACGTTGAGCATGCCGTACGCGGACTCCTCGGCAAGACGCAGCACGACGCGTCGCGAGACGTTCGCGCTGACGGCCGTCGGCACCGACCCGGAACGATCGGCGGTGGCGACCACGTGCACACCGAGCGGTCGCCCCTCGCCGAGAATCCGCATGAACGTCTGGTAGAACGGCATCCGCGCGGTCGTCGACTCCCATTCGGAACGGAACTGCGCGAATCCGTCGATGAGCAGCAGGATGCGCGACTCGTCGCGCCCGGTCAGCTCACGGTACTCGGTGAGGTTCGCAGCATTCGCCGCACTGAAGCGCTTGCCGCGCTCGTCGAGCACGCGCGCGAGCGAGCGCAGGACGCGCTGCACACGCTCCGCATCGTCGCCGGCGATGATCGAGCCGACGTGCGGCAGCACTTCGAGCGCGCGCAGCGCCCCCGACCCGAAGTCGAGCCCGTACACCTCGACGTGCGACGCCGGGTCGTGACCGGCCGCGGTCGCCATCGTGCGAAGCACGGTCGACTTTCCCGATCCGCTGGTGCCGTAGATCAGCAACGAGCCGTCCTTATCGGGCACGAAGTACGTCGGCTCCTGCAGCTGCCGCGCCGGGACGTCCGTCTTGCCGAGCACGATCTCGCCGTCGCCGCGCAACGGCAGATCACGCAGGTCGACGGCGTGCTCGAGGTCGTCCAGCCAGGGGCGGCGCGGCGCCGGGATGCCGGCCTGCGATGCGGCCTTCACGAGCGACGCGACGATGCGCTTCTGATCGGTGGGTCCGAGATCCTCATCGTGCGAGTCGGACTCCGGCTCCTGCTCGGCCTCCCACAACTGGGTGGATCCGAAGCGCAACTCGGCGACCTTCACCTCGGCGACCTGCTCCTCGTCGGTGGTCCAGCCGCCGGCGTACGCCGACTGGAACGGCACCAGCCGCCCCGGCCCGGTCTTCGCGATACCGCGCCCCGGGATCGACGGGGGGAACGACGCGGCGATCGGGTCGTCGACGACATCCTTCGAGTCCGACTCGTCGGCCATGCGCAGTGCGACGCGCAGGTTGGTGTTGGCGCGCAGGTTGTCTTTGATGACGCCGGCGGGCCGTTGCGTCGCCATGATCAGGTGGATGCCGAGAGACCGGCCGCGCTGGGCGATGTCGACGACGCCATCGACGAACTCCGGCACCTCCCCGGCGAGCGCGGCGAACTCGTCGATGACGAGCACCAGCGCGGGCGGCGTCTCGGGGTCGCGCCGCTTCTCGAGCTCGAGCAGGTCCTTGGCCTTCTTGCGGTTGAACAAGTGCTCACGGTGGTGCAGCTCGGCACGCAGGCTGGTGAGCGCCCGGCGCACGAGATGCGGGCTCAGGTCGGTGACCAGGCCCACCGTGTGCGGCAGGTCGACGCAGTCGGCGAAGGCCGAACCACCCTTGTAGTCCACGAACAGGAACGTGACACGGTCGGGGCTGTGCGCCGCGGCCATGCCGAGCACCCACGCCTGCAGGAACTCGCTCTTTCCCGCACCCGTGGTACCGCCGACCAGGGCGTGCGGGCCCTGGGTGCGCAGATCCAGCGTCATGGCGTCGGTCTGCGACTGCCCGATGATCGCGCGCAGGGTGCCGGCCTTCTTCAGGCGCGGCTGAGGTTTGCCCGAGCGGTCGATGATCGTGTTGTTCTGTCGCCAGCGGTCGATGACCGCGGCGGGGTCGGATGCCACATCCGAGCCGACCAGCGAGAGGAACATCACCGAGCCCGGGATGTCTGAGGAGTCTTCGATGACGGTGCTGGAATCGACCACGGGCGCGAGCCGCTTGGCGAGCATCGTCATGTACGCGTGCGAGACGCCCTCGACCTGCACCTGCTGGTAGTCGACGCCGTTGCGCACCGTGCCGACGGTGGCATCCGCGAGTCCGCCGGTGACATCGATGAAGCTCCGGCACGCCGCGGGGAGCGCTTCGACGACCGGCGCCACGAACAGGGCATACACGCCCACGTCGGCCCCGCGCTCGAGGATCTGCGTGAGGCGGGCGCGGTCGACGGGGGCGTCTCCTGTGACGATGACGAGCACGGCCGTCTGCCCGGGAAAGCTCGCTTCCTCGGCCGCGCGCTTGACGTCGGTGCCGAAGTACGTCGGATCCCAGTCGTCGCCGTAGGGCGGGCGGGGCGAGCTCGCTGCCTTGGCTCGGCGCATGATCAGCTCTTCGAGCCCGCTCAGCAGGGCTGTGCCGGTTGATGCCGAATCGGCCAGCGGCACGTCCTTGAACGGGTTGCGTTCGCTGGAGGTGTGCGGAAGCCACTTGAGCCAGTCGAGTTCCTGAGCCCAGCCGGGTTCGGTGAGGGCGACCGCGACGAGTTCATTGGGCGAGTGCATGCCGAACAGCTGCACGGCCAGTCCGCGCAGGGCATCGCTCGCCACAGAGGTGGGTCCGGCGACGCCGATCGACCCCACGCTCTGCAGCGATTCGAGGATCGGCACGTCACCGATCATCTTGTAGCGCTCTTCGAGGCGGTCGACGCGCTCGACGTACTCCACCAGCGCCTCGGGCGTCTCCGCCCGCTTGATGCGCGTCCGTGCGAGGTCTTCGCTCACCCCGAGACGCACCGCGAGGAAGTTCCAGTGCTCGGGTCGTCGGGTCCACAGCAGGGGTCCCAGACGCATGGCCTCGTCGAACACGACGGCGACGGCGGGCACCTCGTTCTGACGAACCTCACGCTCATGAGGATGCGCGTGGTACAGCTTCTCTTCGAGCCGCTCGAACTGCTCTTCGAACGATTCGACTTCTTTGCGCAGTCGCTGGCCGATGTGTGTGCGCTGCGAGATGAAGTTGCCGAACATCATCATCGGCGACATCACCATGATCAGCAGCGAGCGTGGGCTGTCGAAGATGAAGAACATCGCCGCGCCCAGCAGGATCGGCGCGATGAGCATCGGCCAGGGGAACAGCCGCTGCACCTGGTCTTTCGGGTAGCGCGGCTCGGGCAGGTCGTCGCCCACGTAGCGTTCCTCGACACGGGGGCTGCGGTTGAACAGCAGTGCGCCACCGCGCTCGAGCACCGGGTCGGTCTCGGCCGAGCCGTCGAAGTCACCGACGAGGCGCAGGACGAGCTCGCAGTCGCCGATCGTGAAGCTCTGCCCGGGGATCACACGCAGTCGCTGCACGAGTCCGCCGTCGACGAGGATGCCGTTGGCCGAGTTCAGGTCGACAAGTTCGACGAAGGTCGGGGCGACCTCGATGCGGGCGTGGCGCTTCGAGACGAGCGGGTCGTTGAGGGTGACGTCGCTGGCCGCATCGCGCCCGATGAAGAAGTGCCCCACCGGCAGCGGGAACTCCTGCCCCGCCGCCGGCCCGGAGAGCACGGTGAGCAGCGCTGCGGGTCGGTTGCTCGTCGGGGCGGTTGCCGCGCGATTCGGCCCGAGGTTGACGATCTCGGTGAGAAAGCCCGAGCCGACCGGGGCGTCGCCGATCAGCAGGTCGGGGTTCAGCGTGACCAGATCATCGCTCGTCGGCGGTGCGACGGCGAGGCTCAGCACATCGCCGTCGCGGCTGGCGATGGTGCGCTGGGGGTCAGCGGTGGCGATCTGCCCCGCGACGTCGGCGACCGTCGCTGTCGAATCGGCCATGATGACGATGTCCGTCAGCGGTGCGCCGGGCCGGCGCAGGGTGAGCTTGACCCTCATCGGTTCTCCTGGATCTTCACGATTGTCATGCGCGCTCGACGCTCAGCGAGCGATCGCCGAAGCGCACGATGTCGCCGGTCTGCAGTGGTGTCGGGTCTCCGGGTGTCAGCGGGATCTCGCCGCCGGCGCGCAGCAGGCTGCTGCCGTTGGTGGATCCTCGGTCGACGACGAGCACTCCCCGCCGTGCGGGCAGGAACGCCAGGTGGGTCTTGGAGACCGAGAGCGTGTCGTCGGGCACCGGCACAAGTTGCACCGGCCCCTCGCCCGCGACCGGTGCGGGGCCGCGACCGAGCAGTGTCGCGCCGCGCACCTCGACGCGTACGCCGGTGTCGAGAACGAGCACGGCGCGGGCGGCGCTGACCGCACCGCTCGGCGTGGGGTCGGATGCTGCAGACGCGGCCTCGGCAGGACTGGCCACGGCGGGTGCCGGCGCCGGGGCGGGTGCCGGCACCGGGGCGGGTGCCGGCACCGGGGCGGGTGGCGCAGCGGGCGCGGCGGTCGGTGTAATCGGCGCAGCGGCAGGCATTGCCGGTGCCGGCGCATCGGATGCCCGCGAGGCGAACGAGTCCAGAAGCTGCCCCGATGCGAGCGGCGGGGGTACAGCATCCACCATCCCCGACGGTGCGGCGGGTGCGAAGCCCGCCCCAGAATCCGACAAGACCGGGGCCGCGGAGACAGCGTCCGTGGATACAGGGGCCGGCGCGCCCGGCGGGATCGCACCGGCCTCCCCCGTCCGCGGGGCGGAGGCGGTGCGGTGCGCGCCGATCACTCCGCCCGAGAATCGTCCCGTGGGGATGTACTCGGACGGCGCATCGCGGTCCACCGGTGTCGCCAGCGACGGCAGCGCGGGCTTCTGGCTGTGCTCCGGGGTCCTCAGCGTCTTGCGGGCGATGCGCATGCGCTTGACGTCGTAGGGGTTCAGCCCCTGCCGGGTGTCGACCAGCCAAGTCGCCGCCGCCTGGTCGAGCCAGCCGCGACCGCGGCGCTCACTGTCGAACAGCGGCGAGAACGCTACGACGAGCAGAGGTCCGAGCAGCGGGATCAGGAACGACGCGCTCAGCACCAGGTACCGCACGACGGCGCCGCGCCAGAACCCGGGGCGCTCCAGCGTGCGCACGTTCACCGTGCGGATGCCGCAGAGAGCCTTGCCGACCGTGACACCCTTACGGCCGTGCAGCAACAGCTGCACCACGACGAAGATCGTCACCAGGACGCTCGAGATGATCATCGCCGTGATCGGCCATGCGAACTCGGCCCGCGCCAGCATCCGCTCCAGGTCGGCATCGCCCGACGCCACCCGCACGGCGACCGGTGCCATCGCCAGCACACCGGGGAGTGCCAGCACCAGCAGAATGCACACCTCGATCAGTGCGGCCAGGGCGCGGCGCCCGCCCGGCGCGGGGCGCAGCCCCAGCGCGGCGGCGTAGGCGGGGTCGGCGCGGCCGTACGCGTCAAGCCCCTCGATGGCCTTCGCGCCGTCGTCGATCTCCCAGATCACTCCAGTTCTCCTTCGGGGTCGGCCTGGGGCGCATCGAGCATCGTCAGATCGGCGCGGGTCACCAGCCGCGTGGCCACGGCATGCTCGACCAGTCGAGCCCTGCGGTTGGTGGCGAAACTGCGCTGGCCGCCCCGCATACCGGGCACGCCGACGCGGTCGAGCTTCTGGCACACGTTGTCGAGCTTGCGGTTGAACCGTGTGACGGTCCAGCCCAGACGCTCCGCGGCCTTCGCCGTCGTGGGGATCTCGCTCATGCCGGTGCCGTCCCGACGCAGTTGCGGTTCGGCGAGCGCCAGGATGAGCAGCTTCTGACTCTCGGTCAGCGGCACCTCACCGATGGTCGACACGCCGTCGCCGTCTGAGGCCCGACGCGTCGCCCGGAATGCGGGCTCGGCCGCGTGCACGGTCAGCTCGTACGTGGTCGGCCCGGCGGCGAAGACCACCGTGGTGCGTTCGAAGACGAGCGGCAGCCGCGCCCCGGGCGCGAGCCAGGCCTGCACCCCGCCCTGGGAGTCGGTCACCGTCGCGGTGAGCCGGCTGCCGACGTTCGCCAGCCACCACAGGTCGCCGTTGTGCACGATCTCGAGGAAGTTCCGGTGCAGGTAGAGGTTCTCATCCAGCGCGAGGTCGCCCTCGCGCCCCACGGTGAATGACGAGTCCGCCTCCACCGTGAAGTACTCCCCCGCGAACTCGATCGTCACAGTACTCAATCGACGCACCCCCGAACAGGCTGCGATGCCCTGGCATCGCTGCGCACCAGCGTGACCTCGATGCACGTGCGCGCGGGATGGGCGCCGTCGAGCGTCACCGTCGTCGTCTCGGTACTCATCGGCGACTCACCGCCGTCGAGCGTGACCTGCTGCCAGATGTAGGTGTCACCGTCCTGCGGTTCGGCGTTCACCCACGAGAACGTCACCTGGTCACCCGACCGCGTGCCCTGCACATCGTCGACCGGGGGGACGATCTTCGACACGACGTCCTGCGGCTGCGGTTCGTCGGATGCCACGGGCTGCGGTGCGGGGATCAGCGCGCCGGTGATGGCATCGCTGAACACCAGGAAGACGCCGAGTACCACGACCGCCACAGCCGCGGCGGTCCAGCCGATCCAGCCGCGTCGCCGTGGTCGTGCCGGTTCTGCCGCCGCGGGAGCCCCGTCGGCGGCGTGGGCCGCGGGCCGTTCGGCAGACGCCGCTGGAGCGGCCGGGCCCGTCGGAGACACCACGGCCGGCGCACGCAACTGCGTACGATCATCGGCTTCCGGCGCCACGGGGGCGGGCGCGCGCACCTGCGTCTGCTCGAGGGGCACCGCCGCGGGCGGACTGTCAAAGCGCGGCGCCTCGGGCACGGGCTGATAGCGGGGTTCGGTGGCTGCCGAGGGGCGCGTCTCGCCGGGGGCGTTCGGCTGGATCGACGTGACCTCGCGTACGCGCGTGAGTCCGTCGTCGTCATCCTCGTGGTCGTCACCGGCGTGGTGCTCGTCGACGATGTCGATCGGCGTGACCGAGTGGGCGAGCTCGATCTGCACCTTCTGCAGGGCGCGGGCGAAGGCGACGGCGCTGGGATAGCGGTCATCGGCCTTCTTCGCCATGGCGCGCTCGAGAACGGCCTGCAGGCTGGCCGGGGAATCGGGGCGTCCGAGTGGCGGCACCGCCATCCGCTCGATGCGCTCGATCAGATCGGCGCTGGTGTTGCGCTCCCCCGGCCGCTCGAACGGCGAGCGCCCGGCCAGCAGCGTGTAGACCGTGGCGCCGAGCGCGTACACGTCGGTGCGGGGTCCGCTGCGCGGCGGCTCGGCGAACGATTCGGGCGGCGACCATGGAATGGACATCCCGGCCGCCTCGGTCACGGCCCCGGCGGTCGAGGCGATGCCGAAGTCGGTGAGCGCGGGCCGGTTGTACTCGGTGACCAGGATGTTCGCCGGCTTAATGTCGCGGTGCAGCACGCCGGCGCGGTGCGCGGTCTCGACCGCACCCGCTACTTGGATGCCGACGCGCAGCGCCTCGGCCACCGAGAACGGCTCCTTGCGTGCTCGCACCTGCAGGTTCGGACGCGGGCAATACTCCATCACCAGGTACGGGCGTCCGTCGCCGGCAACGCCCGCCTGGTAGATGGTGACGATCGCGGGGTGCGTCGACAGCATCGCCATCACGTTCGCCTCGTCGGTGAACTCCTGCGCGGCGCCGGTGGTGATGCGGTCGGCGAGCAGCACCTTGACCGCGACGCGACGGCGCGGCATCTGCTGCTCGTACAGGAACACATCGGCGAAGCCGCCGGCCCCCAGCGGTTGGACGAACGTGAACCCCGGCAGCTGGGGCGGGACGGACGGCGGCCTGCTCATGCAAGCCCCTCGAAGGTGACCGTGACGCCGTCGCCGAGGTCGACGACGTCGCCGCCGAGCACCAGGGTGGGCTCACCCGGGTGCAGGCGCACCGGGTCGGTTCCAGGCCGGATCAGTGTGGACCCGTTGGTCGTGCGCAGGTCGATCACGACGACCGAGTCGCCCTCGGGGCGGATCTCGAGGTGGCTGCGCGAGATGTCCTGCTGCGGCGAGTCGACCGCGACGAGGTGCGGCATCGACTCACCGCTGGCACGCGTCGTGCGTGGACGGCGCCCGATGATCACGGTGCGATCGAGTTCGACGACCTGGCCGGTGGACAGCCGCGCCGTCCCGTGTGCGGCCGCGGGTTCGTCAACTGTCGGGATCATCTCGGTCGGCGCTTCGGGGTCGGCGGGCGCAAGGCTCCCCTCGGCGCGCAGCCGACGCGCCTCGGCGAGCGAGATCGTCGCCCCGTCGTGGTCGCCGAGACCGACCGGCGCGGACGGCGCGGGCGGTGCCGGTGGCAGGGGCGGGGCGATGGTCGGGAACGGAGCGGATGCCGCGGGCGCGGGCGGCGCGGGAGGCGGAGCGACAGGGGGCGCCGGAGGCGGCGAAGCGACACCGGGCGCCGGAGGCGTCGAATCGACAACGTGCGCCGGAGGCGGCGGGGGCGTCGGTGCCTTGTGGATCGTCTGCTCGAGCGCCGAATCCGACAGTGCCTCCGGCACGGGAGCCGCATCGACCGCCGGCACGGGCGCGGCCGGCGCATCCTCGGTGGCGGGCTCATCAGCGGCGGGTTCGTCTGCGGCATCCGCCCCGAGAAGCGCTTCGGTCTCCGAGCCGAAGGTGTACTCCGCCGGGATCAGGGTGTGCTGCGCGTACGCGCCGTCGGCGGCGACGACCGGCGCCGGGGGTAAGGCCACAACGTCGGATGCCGGCGCGGATGTTGCGCCCGTGGCATCCGCCGTGGCAACGACGGATTCTGCGGGGGCGTCCTGCCCCGTCGTGATGGACGCGGCGAGCACCACTCCGGAGCGGATCGGCAGCGCCGTGTGGCCGCGCGCCTCTTCCAGCGTCAGAGCGAACCCCTTCGGGTCGACGACGAAACGCTCGCTCCAGGTGCTGACATCCGCACCCGAGACACTCTCGGTGCCCGTCTCTGCCTCGATGCTCACCGAGACAGAGCCGCGCACGGCGAACCGCACGGAACCTCCCGGTGTGAGCGCGATGGCGAACGAGCCCAGCGAGGCGATGGAGCCGGCAGCGAGCACATCGATGACGTCGGTCAGCGCCGGGGTGCCCTGCTGCAGCATCCGCGTCAGGCGCACGACGCGATCGATCGCGACGTCGCCCGGGACGGCGACCACGCCGCCGTCCTCCACGACGACCTGCCAGGTACCGGATCGATATGAGAAATGAGTCATCGAGCCCCTCCGTTCAGAACTTCACGCGGACGAGTGGCTTCATCCACCTCATCCGACAGCACGACCGCCCCCGGTCGTGCGGCCACCGCCGTCGCGTCGACGACGATGACCGTGATGTTGTCGCGTCCGCCCGCCTCGACTGCCTCGGCCGTGAGCACGGCCGCCGCGCGCTGCGGGTCGCGCTCCTGCGCGAGCACCTCGCGGATGCGTGCATCGGGCACCTCGGCGGTGAGACCGTCCGAGCACACCAGCATCCGATCACCCGCATCGGCCGGGAACAGCCAGAAGTCGGCGTCTCCGCTGCTACCGCCCCCGATCGCGCGGGTGATGACGTTGCGCCGGGTGTCGTGCATGGCCGTCTCGGCCGTCAACTCGCCGGCATCGATGAGCTCTTGGATCACCGAATGATCGACCGTGATCTGCTCCAGCTCACCACCGGCGAACCGGTACGTGCGCGAATCACCGATGTTCAACGCCAGCCAGTAGCCGAGACCGTCGACCGACGAGATCACCACACCGCTGAGCGTCGTACCCGCGCGGGAGGACGTCGTCGTGACGAGGGCATCGACCGCCCCGCGGGCACGCGCGAGCGCCTGACGTACGTCGTCGAGACCTAGCGCCTCGCGCCCGATCAGCGCAGCGAACGCTGTCGTGACTGCGGCGCTGGCACGCTCACCCGCCTCGTGTCCGCCCATGCCGTCGGCGACGACGAAGACCGGCGCGCACGCCAGAGAGGAGTCCTCGTTGAGCGCTCGACGTCGGCCGGTATGCGTGGATGAACCGGCGACCACCGTCAGCGGTGCGGTCATGCGAAACCGCCGATGGTGACGATGCGGTCACCGATCTCGATCGCATCCCCGAGCCGTACCGGGATCCGCTGCCCGGGAGGGCATGCGATGCGCACACCGTCGCGCACGACGGTGGTGCCGTTGGTCGATTCACGGTCCATGATCCAGCCGCCGGTCGGTTCGGCTACGGCCTCGAAGTGCGTCTTCGACAGCGAGAGCGTCTCGTCGCGCACGGCGACGACCGCCGCGCCGGATTCGGCCTCGGGGTTGCGTCCGAACAGCGTGCGGCCCGAGACCGTCGCGCGCTGGCCGTCATCCCAGGTGAACACCAGCCGGTGCCCGGGGATGCTGATACGGGTCGAGTCGAGATCGCCCTCGGCGTGGAACGACGCCGGCTCCGGAGCGGATGCCACGGACTGCTCGGGCGCCGGGGCGGGAGCGGGCGCGGAATCGGAAGCGGGCGCGGTAGGGGTCGGCGGAGTGGCCGGGGCTGCGAGCGCCGGCGGTGCTGGGGCCGCTGCGGGCCTCGGCGCTACTGGGGGTGCTGCGGTCGCGGGCGGTGCTGAGGGCGCCGCGGGCGGCTGCTGTGTCACGCCGGGCACGAATGAGATGAGCGGGTCATCGGGCAACGCCTCAGTACGGTGCGGAGCAACGACGGTCTCTTCCGGAACGCCGGGTGCTGCCGCATCCGACGACGCGGGACGCGCGAACGACTCCGGCGCGATCGGCTGGCCGACCGAGGCTGTCGGCAGCGGCGGAGCGGGCATCGGTGGCATCGGCGGGGTCGCGAACCCGGCACCGGGCCGGGGCAGCGGGGCGCCGGTCTCGGGAACGGGCATCGCCATGGTGCTCAGGGACGCCTCCGGCACCGCCGCGCGGGCGTTCAGCATCACGGCATCCGCCGCCTTGTCGTGCCACCCCTGATACCGCCCCGAACCATCGAACAGCGGCGAGAAGTACCCGACCACGATCGAGCCCGCCAGGGCGAACACGATGTTGCGCAGCAGCGCGCGCCAGAAGCCGATCGGTTCGCCGTCCCGCGCCGAGGCGAGCCGTAGCCCCTGGGCGCGCATGCCGATCGACCCCGATCCCGCCTGCATCAGCGTGTAGACGATGAGCCAGGCCAACTGCGCCAGCCCGATGATCGGCATGACGACGAATGTCGCCGCGAGCACCCCTGCCGTCGGGTCGTCTGAAGTGGCCGCCGCAGTCAGCATGCCGACGACGATGATCGCGCCCACAACCGGGATGACACCCGCGATCAGAGCGTCGAGGATGTACGCGATGACGCGTCGCTGAATGGGTGCGACCTCGCCGAAGGGAAGCATCGTCATCGGGTCTCACTCTCGGAGCTCGGGCGGTTCGTATCGATGTTGCCAGGTTCGCGGCGCATGCGCGCGGCAGCAGCCGCGCGCAGATCCTGCACGCGCTCGACCAGACGGGTGCCGCCCGCGAGGGAGCGGATGCTGAGGCGCGCCTTCACCCGCGCCCAGAACCCGACGCCGGCGCGCATGCCGCCGACCGCCTCGTCCACTTCGCGCCAGAAGAGGTCGACCTCTTCAGCGGTCGGCTCGCCCGGACCGAAGACCTGTCGGTCTGCCCGGTCGGCGAGCGCCGTGGCCGCGGGTACCGTGACGGCCGAGGCGACGACGGCCGCTTCCTCACCCCGCGTCGCCCCCGGCGTGAGCCGGGCGCCGTGGTCGATGGCGCGGTCGGTGAGCTCGTCCCATCCGCCGCTGATACGATCCGTGGGCGTCCCCGCGGTGCGGCGAGCGCGGCGGCGCGCCGCTTTCCACGCCCCGATCACGATGAACGGCGACAGCAGCAGCAACAGTGCGCCCAGCGAGAGTCCGGCGATGGCCAGGATCATCCCGAGGATGCCGAGGATGTTGTTCTTCTCGTCCTGGGGTTCGCGCTCGTCGGGCACCGTCGGCGGCAAATCGACCGGCTCCTGCGGTGGAGGCGGCGGCTGCAGTACCTGCGGCTTCGGATCGACCCGGGGCTTGGTGTTCTGGTTCCTGGGCACCTGGTCCTCGGGCGGCGTCGGGTCGAACGCCACCCAGCCGAGGCCCTCGAAGGGCACCTCGACCCAGGCGTGCACGTCGTCGCCGGTCGCCTCGAACACGTCCTTGCCCGCGCGGTCGTCGCCCGGGTAGTAGCCCATCACCACGCGGGCCGGGATGCCGACCTCGCCCGCGGCGAGCGCCATGGCCACCGCGTACTGCTCGTCATCGCCGACCAGCTGATCGCCCCCGAGCAGCGTGCTGATGCGCTCAGCCGTGTGGCCGGCCCGCGACAGCACCTCTCCTTCAAGACCGTGGCTGAAGAAACCCTCCTTCGAGAAGTGCACCTCCAGCGCACGCACCTGCTCGATCGGTGTCTCGGCGTCGGCGACAGCATCCGCCGCGATCTTCGCGAGGTCCTCGGGGGCGTACGCGGGCGTGTGCGGCTTGACGTTCGCGAACGCCGCATCCTTCAGCTCCGCATCGGTCGGCGTCACGGGCACGATCGCCTCGATCGTGTACGTGTCGCCCTTCTCGAGGCCGGCGGTCGCGACCGCCGTGTCGGTGGTGGTGTTGACGTAGCTGCTGCGCCGCAGCTGCTCGCCCCGCGACCCGGTGTAGGTGATGTCGTCGATCGCCGGGGCACCGGGCACCCAGACCCCGGCGTACTGATCGATGGTGAAACGCAGCGTGGTGGGAACGCCCTGCGCCTCGGGCGCCATGTCCGAGCGCAGTGGGGTGAAGGCACTGGACGAACCGGGCCCACCATCGGTGACGTTGTACACCACGCCGTCCCAATGGTCCATCGCGCCGATACGGACGCGTGCGCCCTTGGGCAGGCCCTCGACGGCGAACAGCGTCTCGGTCTTCTGGTCGCGTACGTTCTTGCGGAACGATTGCAGAGGGCTGGCGTAGTCGCGGATGTCGAACGGCGGGATGATCGCGTCGCGGAACACGTGACGCGGCTGCGACGGCTCGGTCACCGCGCTGATGCCGATACCGACGCCGGCGGCCACCGCGATCACGGCGACACCGCTGATCAGGCGGCGCGTACGCATCTGCCGGGTACGCCTCGGGTCGGCTTCGGCGACGTCGACAGCCGACGCCTGCGGAGCCCACCAGGCGCGCAGCGAGAGCCAGACGACGGCGACCGCCGCCATGACGATGCCCTGCACGATCGGGAACGCCGGCTGGGGAACGCCGAGGGCGATCACCAGCACGATGGCGCCGACGACGGGAATCAGCGCCCAGACGGCGCGCTGCAACCGCAGTGCGAGCGATGCTGCCGTGACCGCACACACGAGACCGATCAGGAAGGGCACGAGCAGATGCCCGTCGTGCGCCGAGACCGGGGCGACCGTCGTCAACAACTGCTTCCACGAGGTGATCGCGCCCAGCGCGAGCCCGCTGAGGGTGTCCCACGTCGGCACGACCCCGGCGATGGTCGTGTGCGGCAGAGCCAGCGCACCACCGAAGACGAAGTACACGACGATCGTCAGGCCCGAAACGATCAGGATGCCCCACCGCCGCCACGCGCACACCGCCGCGACGCCGAGCCCCAGCAGTACTCCGCCGATCGCGGCGATGAGGAAGGACGGACCGGCGAACGTCGACCAAAAGCCGATCAGGGCGACCAGCAGCAGCACGCCGACGCTGACGAGGTCGAGTGCCAGGCGGCGCACCGGCAACGCGGGCGTGACGGGGGCGGTCATGCGAGAACCTTCTGAAGTGCGAGGGGCAACTGGTCGAGGGCACCGATCGTGACGACGTCGGCCTCGCCGATACGGCGTAGCGCGGGCTGCTCACGCCCCGACTCGACAACGACCGCGAGTGCTCTGGCTCCGAAGGGCATCCGGGCACACGCCTGCCGCAGATCCTCGGCGCGCACGCTCGAACCACACACCAGCACGACGATGCTCGCCAACGGCATCGTGGCGGCCAGCACACCGGCGAGGTCGGCGATACCGCCCTCGCGGGGCTTGGACTGCTCGACCAGCGCGAGCGAGTCGAGCAGGCGCTTGCCGGTGCTCGCCGGAAGCTCCCTGCCCTGCACGCGCACGTCCACCGGCTGCGAGTCGCGCAGCGCGCGCAACCCGATCGAGCCGGCAGCCGAGATCGCGAGCTCGAATTCGTCGTCGGTGCGGTAGTCGGCCCGCGAGCGCGAGAGACCGATCACGAAGTGTGAACGCCTGGTCTCTTCGAACTGCCGCACCATCATGACGCCCGTGCGTGCAGTGGAACGCCAGTGCACATGCCGCAGGTCGTCACCGGGCTGGTACTCGAGCAGCGCGTGGAACGACACGTCATCACGCGACAGATCGGCGGCCGGAAGCCCCTCCAGGTCGCGCAAGAAGCCGAGTGACTGACCGCCGAACAGCACCGTCTTGGGATGCACGTACAGATCGACCGGCTCATCACGACGATGCGCCCGCTCGAACACGCCCAGCGGGTCGCCGCGCACGATGCTGACCGGCCCCACCTGCACCACACCGCGACGCTGAGTGGGGATCGTGAACAGTTCTTCGGTCTCTTCGCCCGCAGCGAGTCGCTGGATTGAGAAGTCGCCGCGCCCCGTGCCGACCGGCAGCACCACGCGCGAGGGCAGGATCGCCCGAGTGCTGCGGTTCGCCAGCGTCAGTGCGCCGATCGCCCGCTCCCCGACCACCACCCGCGTGCGCGCCAGATCGAGCGTCACGTCATAGGTGGTGCGACCGATCAGGAACACCGCGCAGATCAGCAGCACGATGCCCAGCATCCACGCCGCGACGATCAGCTCACGCCAGCCCCACACGGCGCCGACGGCCCAGAACAGCACGGTCAGGCCGATCAGCGTCCATCCCAGAGGGCGTACGGCCGAAGCGATGAGTTGCAGCCGGCGCAGCGCACGCGCACCGAGCAGGGCGGCGACATCGCGCCACCCCGCCTGCTGCTCCCCCACCGGGGCCGCCGTCGCCTGCGTCATCAGGCTGCGGTGCGCGCCTGCGGAGCCGCGACGCCCTCCAGGACCCGGGCGATGACGGTCTCGGCCGTCGTGCCCGCGAACTCCGCCTCGGGGTCGAGCAGCAGTCGGTGTTGCCAGACCGGACGCGCGAGCATCTTGATGTCATCCGGGAGCACATAGTGGCGCCCCTGCGCCGCAGCCCACACCTTCGCGATACGGACCATCGCGATGGCACCCCGCACCGAGACACCCAGTCGGATCGCCGGGTCGTTGCGGGTCGCCTCGGCAAGCTCCGCGGCGTAGCGCAGTACAGCGCCCTCCACGTGAACGGTCGCGGCAAGATCGGCCATGTCAGAGACAGCACCCGTCGTGATCACGGCCGACAGCGCCGCCGAGGGGTTACGCTGCGATGCCCCCGCGAGGATGCGCTCGGCGACGGCCAGATCGGGGTAGCCGATCGACGTCTTGATCAAGAAACGGTCGAGCTGCGCCTCGGGCAGCTTGTACGTGCCGGCCTGCTCGACGGGGTTCTGCGTCGCGATCACCAGGAACGGGCGGCCCGTCTCGTGAGTGACACCGTCGACCGTGACCCGCGACTCCTCCATGACCTCCAGCAGCGCCGACTGGGTCTTCGGCGAGGCACGGTTGATCTCATCGGCCAGCACGATCGACGCGAAGATCGGCCCCTTATGAAACTCGAACCGGTGAGCCTGCTGGTCGTAGATCGTCACTCCGGTGACGTCGGAGGGCAGCAGGTCGGGCGTGAACTGGATGCGAGAGCTGGTGCCCTGCACGGTGGCGGCGAGCGCCTTGGCAAGGCTGGTCTTGCCCGTACCCGGGGCGTCTTCGAGCAACACGTGTCCCTCGGCCAGCATGGCCGAAACCACCAGCCCCACCACGTCGCGCTTGCCCTGCAGCGCCTTGTCGACGTTGTCGACGAGGCGGGTGAAGGTGCCCTGGAACCAGGCGGCCTGTTCGGGGGTCATGCTCATGCGTTCGTTCCTGTCTGTGTGCTGAAGTGCTCGGGTCGCGTTGTCACTAGTCCCACCTGGTTCCTGAGGCCGTTCCCCATCCTTCGATGCGGACCGAGAGCTCGTACTGACTGTTGTAGCCGCCGTGCCAGCACCCGGTGTCGACGTAGCCATTCGCTGGAACGTTGTGCTTCCACCCGCCGGCGAACTTCACGCCGTTCTCCAGGCAGGTCAGCACGTACTCGCCGGCTGGGAAGTTACTCACGTTCAATCTCAGGTAGTAGCAGGTGTCTGGTGAGCACTTGCCCGAGTTAGGCCCACGGCTGGTCCACGCCGATGCCGGCGGAGGCGTCGGTTTCGGATCGGTCGTCGCCGACCGCGTGGGCGACTCCGGTGAGGTTCCTCCGGGATCAGCAACCGCGCGCGCTTTGATCGAGTGAGTCTTGCTGTAGCCACCGCCCAGCCGCCGCTCGTCCGTCGTCGACACGGACTGCCACCCGCCGCCGTCGATGCTCACCTGCACGGTCACGGGACGGCCGTTGTCCGAGTTGCTGCCATTCCACGACAGCACGACCTCGCTGCCCGCATTTCTGGCTGATACCTCGGGAGCCCGCGGCGTACCGTACGGCTTGGCGCTCGCAGCCCCGGACGCACCGCTGGCGTAGGTCGAACCGTCGACCGTCGCGACCGCACGCAACCGGACGGTGTAAGTGGTGTCGTTGGACAGGCCGCCGATGGTCTTCCCGTCCCAGTTGCTCTTCCAGCCACCGCCGATGTCGTACTGGATGCTGATCTCGGTGGCCTTGGCGCCGTTGCGTGCACCCTGGGTGTACCCGACCTTGATCGCGCGGTCCTCTGCCGTCGCTGTCACCGCGGTGGGCGGTTCCGGCGCGACGACGCCGCGACGCGCGGCCGATGCGTCACTCCAGTCGCCCCAGCCCGCCTTGTTCTCGGCCCGAACCTTGAAGGTGTAGCCGTTCTCGCTGGTGTTGACGACGATGGCCTGCGAGCGCGCATCGGCGCCTGCCGTGACGACCGCACCCGGCGCGCCGCCGTTGAACACCTGGATCTGGTAACCGCGGATCGCGTCGCCGTTCGTGTTCGGCTGCTGCCAACTGACCTCCAGCTGGGCCTGCTTACCCACGGGCGAGAGCTCTTTGGTGGTCGGCTGCGCGGGCGGCAACGGCGGCCCCGCCGGAATCTCGTTGACCGACCACGGGCTGAAGCTCGACGGGTCGGGCGCGCGATTGTGCGCCTGGACGCGCACGCTGTAGCTCGTACCGTTCTCGAGGCCCTCCCACACCAGTGAGGTTCCCGTCACGCCGGTCTTCTCGGCGGAACCTGATGGCGGCGCGGGCGAGATCTGCAGCGTGTACGACTCCACCGGCGAACCGTTGGACTTCGGCGCCGTCCACGACACATCGAGCGATCGGTCGCCGAAGACGAGCTTGGGAGCCAGCGGGGTATCGGGTCGCACGTCGGGACGCGCCGGCGGGTTCGACGCAGGTGAGGCGGGCCCCTCGCCGACCCGGTTGGTCGCCGTCACCTGGAACGTGTATTCGACGTTGTTCGTCAGGCCGTCGAGGGTGCACGTCGTCGATGCGCACGTCCGCGTGTACGCGTTACCGCCCACCGAAGAGACCGTGTACTCAGTGATCTCAGCGCCGTTGTTGGCCGGGGGTGACCACGACAACACGACCGTGCGGTCCTGAATGCTCGATACCGTCGGCTGGCCCGGGGCATCTGGAACACCCTGCACCATGACCGTGACACGGCCGTCGACCTCACGGTCCGGGTCCTCGGTCGCATCCTGAATCCGGTAGCGCACCACCATCACTCCGACGAAGTCGGAGTCCGGTGTGATCTCGATCTCATCACCGACGATCGTCTGCTTACCCTGACCGCCCTCGAGCGTGGACGCGGTCAGTTCAAGCGGCGTCTCCGGGAACGGGTTGATGTCGTTGGCGAGCACCGGCACCCGGATCGTCTCGCCCTGATCGGCACGCTCGACGGTGTCAGGGCTGGCCACAGGCAGGCTCCGAGTGGATGCCGTCACCATCACGGTCACGCGGCCCCGCACCGGTTCGGTGGTGCCGTCATCGATGCGCAGCTCGATGACCGTGGATGTGCCCTTGCGCGCATTGGACTCGGCCTCG
This sequence comes from Microbacterium esteraromaticum, assembly GCF_028747645.1. Classification (NCBI taxonomy): domain Bacteria; kingdom Bacillati; phylum Actinomycetota; class Actinomycetes; order Micrococcales; family Microbacteriaceae; genus Microbacterium; species Microbacterium esteraromaticum. The sequence goes on along the minus strand of NZ_CP118100.1, from coordinate 386,657 downwards.
GCCAACAGCGTGGTTCCCTCGATGCGCGCCGAGACGCCACTACCGGGCTGCCCCGTGATCGTGTACTCGATCTTGTCGACGTCTTCGGGGTCGGGATCGGTGGTCAACGCCGCCAGGTCGATCGAGGCGGCGTCCTCGCCGGGGGCGACCTGCATCTGCCCGTCGACGAACTGCGGCTGCTGGTTCTCGGGCGGAAGCACCTCGATCGGAATGGTCAGGGTCGCTTTGCGCCCATTCGGATCGTCGGGGCCGGCGCCGTCGGTGACCTCGAAGGTCAGCGCATCCGGACCGAAGTAGCCTTCCTTCGACGTGTACACCAGCGTGTGTGGATCCTTGATCAGCTCGGAACCGTCCGAGTGAATCGCACTGACGGTCGCCGCCTCGGTGATCCGCGCCGTCCCTCCACCGGCCACCGTGACGTACTCCGACAGCGGCAGCTCTTTAGTCTCGCCGCTCTTCACCGTCACCGGTGTGGTGCTGCTGGGGGTCGGGCTGAGCTCCTTCAGTGCGGGAACGAACACGAATGCCGACGACGACAGGTCGTCCTGGTCTGTGACGGTGTAGCGGATCAACTGCCGCTTCTCGCCGATCGTGACCCTGACCTTGCCGCCGGGCAGCGCTGTTGCGCCCTCCTCGATATCGATCTTCAACCCCTCGGCGGTGCCGTCCGGGTCCTCGTCATTGGCGATGATGTCGAGGTCGACGCTCAGCGTGTCCTTGACATCCGACACCATCACCCGGTCATCGCGAGCGATCGGCGACAACAGCGGGACGTCCTCGTCGACGGTGACCAGTACCGGCGCCATGGCCTCGGCACCGCGCGCATCGCGAATCGTGTACTGCAGCGACGTCTCCAGCTCGCGCTCCGGCACGTCGATGACGACCCGGTCGCCCGAGACCTCGGCGGTGAGTCCGTCGGCATCGGGCAGCTCGAGTCCCCCGTCGACGAGGGCGATCTCGTCGCCGTCGGGGTCGGAGTCGTTGGCCAGCACCGGCACCGCGACCGAACGACCGGGGCGCACCACGACGGCGTCCTTCACGGCGTAGGGCGCCTGGTTGACCGTCTCGGGCGGGGCGATTCCCACGCGGATGCTGGCGATGCCCTCTTTGCCGAGCCGGTCGCGCACCTTGTAGGTGAAGGTGTCGAGGCCGGTGGCGTCATCGAACGCCTCATACACGAGGTGGTCCTGGGCGACCTCAACAACACGTCCCTTCGATGGTGCCGTCGCCAGCCCCAGCAGCTCGACCGAGTCGCCGTCCTGATCGATGCCGTGCAGCGGGACGATGATGTTCGCCGTCGTGCCCGAGACGGTTCGCGCGGTCAGATCGCGCGGGTTGGGCGCGGCATTGCGGTCGTCGTCGATCGGCAGGATCTGCACGGTCACATAGCCGGCGTCCTTCTGGCCCAGCGAATCGACGACCTCGTACGTGATGTAGGCGGTGCCGGGTTCTGCGCCGGCACGGAACCGCACGACGTCCTGTGAGACGAACGCCTCGCCGACCTCGGGATCCACGAGCGGCTCGATGAGGTCGGGCGCGACGTGCATAGCGTCGTCGTTCGGGTGGGTGTCGTTGTCGAGCACGGGGATCGTCACCACGTCGCCCACGCGCACGAAGGCCTCATCATCATTCGCCACCGGGGGCAGCAGCTTCGATGGCGCGGGGATCGGAACGACGATGACGTCTCCCTCGGCCGTGTGCGTGCCGTTGGAAATGCGGTAGCGGATGCGCACCTGCTCGTCCAGGGCGCCCTGATCGGTGATGCGCAGCGTCTCGTGGTTGAGCACCGAGACCGAGATGCCGCTGCTGGGCGGCACGGTGACCGACTGCACCACCAGGACTCCACCGCCGGGGTCGGAGTCGTTGGCGAGCACACCGATCAGCGCTTCCTTGCCGCTGGGCAGCAGCGCGACGTCGCGGACGGCGACCGGCGGCTGCTCGCTCTCGTTCTCGTCGAGCACGTCGACTCGGACGATGCCGATGGCGCTCTTCGCGCCGGCGGATGCCAGGTACTGCACGTAGTACACACCGGCCGTCGGGGCCTTGAAGGTGAACTGCTTGTTCGGGTAGTCGGGGGTCATCTCGGCGCCCTCGACCGCATCGACGTTGGTCAGTCGCAGCAACTCACGGCCGGCGCTGGAGTCGTTCGCGAGCGGCGACACGGTGACCGACTCACCGACCCGGGTGACGACATGGTCAGCGTTGGTCCGGGGGTCCATCGTGCCCTGGGGCTTGACGGTGATGTAGATCGAATTGCTGGAGACCTCACCGAGGGCGTCGGCGACCGAGATCTCGACCTTCTTGCGTCCCTGCAGGCTCGCCACCGCACGATAGGTGATCTGCCCATCGGTGGTGAAGTCGACCTCGTCGCCAGACGCCGGGGTCACCGAACGCAAGTAGATGTCGTCCCCGTCGGGGTCGATCCAATCGGGCAGGATGTTGTACGACACCGTGCCACCCGACTCGACGGCGAGCTTGGTCACGCGTCGCGGTTCGGGTGCCCCGTTCGTGTCCCAGTCGTGTACATCGACGGTCACGTTCGCGGTGTCGGTTCCGCCACGGCCGTCATCGACCTGGTATCGGAATGTGGCCGAGCCCGTGGCATCCTCGTCCGTCATGATCTGCAGGGCGCCGCCGCCCAAGATCGGTTGCACGTCGCCGACCGTCGGCTGGCTGTCGGCCAGCGAGGCGACAAGGACGTCGCCGTCGGGGTCGTTGTCGTTGTCGACGGCGGGTAGCATCGTCGTCCCACCCGGACGCACGCCGAACCGGTCGTCTTCCGCCGTCGGCGGGGTGTTCTTCTCGCTGCGCTCGGGAAGGGTCGTCTCCACCGTCTCTTCGGTGGTGTTCTCTTCGTCCTCTTCGTTGCCCTCCGGCGGCGTCAGGACGCTCCAGTCATCAACCTGCTTGAGGCTCTCGTCGGCAAGCCACGCCGCACCGGTCAACACATCGTTGAGCACAATGACATCGCGGTTGACCCGGAACACCAACTGCTCAGCCTTGTCGGCGCCCGGAATCGTCTCGTCGACGTCGGCTGAATCACCGACGCAGTCGCGCACGAAGCGGGCGGACCCCGCCCAGGCGCCGTAGGTGCAGCCGCGCAACGAGACGGGAGCTGCGGGATTGCCCTGAGCGTTGGTCGAGATCGTGCGCACATCGCCGCCGTCGAGCGGCACGTGCACGAGGTGCGACGTCGTGGCGAGCGTGACGGCATCCGCCGCGGCGGACGGATGCTGCAGAACCGCCGATTCAGCGCCATCGACCTCGGTACGGAACCCGCCCGGGGTCTGTACCACCCCGCTCGTGGCGTCGAGCACCACCGGAGTACTGCCCACCGCGGTGATCGTCGGCACGGCCCCCTTGCCGAGCTCCTGAAGTCCGTTCTCGGCCGTGCTGATCTCGCCCTGCGGGTCGATCGTGGCGCTGAAGACCAGACTGTCCTCGGCAGAGACGGCATAGACCGTGCCGTCACGGCCGACCGTGGCATCCGCGTTCTTTCCGAGCTTCGCGACCGGGTCGGCGACCTTCAGGTCGAAGCCCGACAGCTCATCGACGGGGGTGACCCAGAGAAAGCCGGAGGTGCGGTCGAGGATCGCCGTGGTCGTGCCGCCCAGCGTGACCTTCGCGTTCCCGGGGATCGGAGCCGAGTCCGACAACGAGACGGTCGCCGGGTCGACCGCCGTGACGGTGGCGTTGCCCGAGTCGACGACGAGCACGTGCTGCTCGTCCTGCACGATGTCGAACTCGTCACCGCTGGTGCGGAGGCCGCCGTCGATCACCGTCGAAGCGTTGTTGAAGTGTCCCACGAGCAGGCTCGACGACTTGGTGAGCCACACGCCCGCGTCGTTCAAGTCGACCTTCGTGGTCGGCAGGCCGTCGTAGGCCACTGCCATGCCGGTCAAAGCGACGGCGCCGATCATGACGCCTGCGGTTGACGCGAGAGTCTTGGGGTGCGTGCGCATCCACGTCAGGGCTCTCATCGCGGTCTCCTCCGGCTGTCATCGTCAGCATGATGGCGGCGAGCGCGGACGGGTGACCCCGAGACCTCGACGGTCCTACTAGCAAGTTCCCCCCGCTATGCATGCACGACGCGCCGGGGCAATACTACCCGCGTAGAAGTTCGCGGCTGCATCGTCAGGATGGGGAGAACTCCCCATCCCCCGATCGGCTCACCCGTGGGCGCGCCAGCAGCCCGCCACGTGGTCGTCGACCATGCCCGTCGACTGCATGAGCGCGTACATCGTGGTCGGGCCGACGAAGCGGAACCCGCGCGCGCGGAGCGCCTTGCTCATCGCCGTCGACTCGGCCGTGACCGCGGGCACGTCTCCGAGTTCGCGCGGACGCGCCCGCCCTGCGCCAGGCGCGAACGACCACATCAAGGAGTCGAGCTCACCGTCGGCCATGTCGCGCACGAGTGCCGCGTTCGAGATCGTCGCGACGATCTTCGCCCGATTGCGGATGATGCCGGCATCCGCCATCAGACGCTCCACATCGTCGGCACCGAACTGCGCCACCGCCTGCGGGTCGAACCCCGCGAACACCTCACGGAACCGCGGACGCTTGCGCAGCACCGTGATCCACGACAGCCCCGCCTGGAAGCCCTCCAGCGCCATCTTCTCGAACAGTGCGCGGTCGCCGTGCAACGGCTGGCCCCACTCGTCGTCGTGGTAGCGGCGGTACTCGTCGTCGTCACCGACCCATCCGCAGCGCAATCGATCATCGGGGCCGGCGTGCAATGAGCTCATCTCCTCACGCTATCGCCGGCCGCCGACAGCGGCGCACTCAGCGCTTGTTCTTGGCCTTGAGGTCCTTCTCCGAGATCGGCGCGCGACCGGATGCCTCCAACTCGGCGTAGTACGCACGGGCCTCATCCTGACGCTGCTGCTCGGCGCCGCTCGCGATGGGTGCGCGGATGTGCTCGGGCTCCCACCCGAACGCGTCGACGAGGTCGAGCGCGTGCGGACGCAGCCGCCGGCACAGCCGGTCGATGTAGCGCGAGACGGATGCCGCCCGCTGTGCCGACAGGCGACCGTTGATCAGGTACCACGCGAGGTGCTTCTCGATCAGCTGCAGGCCGAACAGGTCACGCAGCCAGGTCAGTACCTGCTTCGTGTCCTCGTCGTCGACGTCGTTGACGGCGTCGGTGAACGCCTCCCACTGCAGCAGCTCGCCGTGCGCGCGGGCGGCTTCGATGAGCTCGGCCTGGTTCTCGTTGAACAGCTTCTCGCCGAGCACCTTGTCTTTGCCGGCGGGGCGCAGGCGCCCGGCGATATCGGCGACCATCTGCTGCACGCGATCGGCGAGCATCTCGTGCTGCTGCTCCTCGCGCAGCCCGTACTCGACCGAACGCGCCGTCGAACCGAGGTCTGCCACGGCCTGACCGAACTGACGCAGTCCAGCACCGTGGAACACCCTGCCCGCCGTCTGCTCAACCGCGTAGCGGGCCAGAGAGGCAGCGTCCTTGTCTTTGAACTGAGCCGCGAAGTCGGTGAGCAGACGCTTGCCGACCAGCTGAAGCAGGATGTTGTTGTCGCCCTCGAACGTGACGTAGATGTCGAGGTCGGCGCGCAGACCGACCAGACGGTTCTCGAACATGAAACCCGACCCGCCGCAGGCCTCACGCGCCTCCTGCAGGGTGTCGAGGGCGTGCCACGTCGACAGCGGCTTGAGCGCCGCGGCGAGGGTCTCGAGGTCTTCGCGGTCATCCGGTGTGTCAGAGCGGCCCGAGAAAACGGCGTCGAACTTCTGCAGGAACTCGTCGTGCGCGAACAACTGGGCGTAGGTCGTGGCCAACCGCGGCAGCAGCCGCCGCTGGTGCTTGCCGTAGTCGAGCAGCACGGTCTCGTGGCCGTCGGCTCCGTCAAACTGCCGACGCTGCGTCGCGTAGGTGATGGCGATCTTCAGCCCGAGCGCCGACGCCCACGAAGCGGCCCCATCGAGTGAGACGCGGCCCTGCACGAGCGTGCCGAGCATGGTGAAGAAGCGGCGGCCGGGGCTGTCGATCGGGCTGGAGTAGGTGCCCGAGGCGTCGACGTCGCCGTACTTGTTGAGCAGGTTGGTGCGCGGAACGCGCACCTGGTCGAACGAGAGACGCCCGTTATCGATGCCGTTCAGGCCACCCTTGTGTCCGTCATCCTCGCGAGTGATGCCCGGCAGGTCGACGCCGTTCTCATCGCGCAGCGGTACGTAGAAGCAGTGCACGCCGTGGCTGACGCCGTTGGTGATCAGCTGCGCGAACACCGTCGCGGCGATACCGTGCAGCGCGGCGTTGCCGAGGTACTCCTTCGTCGCACCGCGGAACGGCGTGTGGATGACGAACTCGTCGGTCTCGGGATCGTACGTGGCCGTCGTGCCCAGCGACGCCACATCCGACCCGTGCCCGATCTCGGTCATCGCGAAGGCACCGGGGATGTCGAGGTTCATGATGCCCGGCAGCCACTTCTCGTGGTGTTCGGCCGTGCCCAGCTGCAGCACCGCCGACCCGAACAGCCCCCACTGCACGCCCGCCTTGATCTGCAGGCTGGGATCGGCGACCACCAGCTCTTCGAAGCCGGCGATGTTCGCCCCGTTGTCCTCTTCACCGCCGAAGGCCTTGGGGAATGCGCGGTGCACGGCGCTGTTCTGCACCAGCAGGTGCAACTGCGAGAGCACGCGCTCGCGGTGCGCGTCCATGCCGAGGCTGTCGTCGCGCCAGAACGCCGAGTCCTTGATCATCTCGCGGGACGTGCGGCGCGTGTGCGCCCACGTGCCCATCAGCAGATCGTTGACCCGCTGCACGTCGATCGCGGGCTCGGCCTCGGTGTGCTCGGCGGCGTTCGAGGTGGATTCGCTGCGGACGGCTGCGTCGACCATGACGGGTCCTCTCGGTTGGGGTGGGAACACCCAACGGTAGAACTCCGACAACAACTCCGGAAGTCGCATGTGCAGCATCCACAATCGGATGCCGTCGCGACGGCATCCGACGTTGTCACCTCACCACAGATGCGGGCGCGCGTTCGCACTCAGTGTTCGGCGATCACGGCGATCACGGCATCGCCGTACGCCTCTTTCTTCTTGGCACCGATACCGCTGATGCCGTCGAGTTGCCCGGTCGTTGCCGGCCGGTGCTCGGCAAGCGCGCGCAGGGTCGCGTCGCCGAAGACGATGTAGGCGGGTACCCCTTGCTCGCGAGCGGTCTCCGCACGCCACGCGCGCAGCGCCTCGAACAGCCCCCGGTCGCCCTCGGCGAGCGCGTCAGCGGCCGACGCCTTGCGCTGACGGGTCGCGGTGGTGCGCCCGATCGTGTCGCGGCGCAGCGGCACGGGAGTCTCACCGCGCAGCACTCCCCCGGCCGCCTCGCCCGGCGCGAGCGTGCCGTAGTCTCCCTGGGCGAGCAGGATGCCACGGGCCAGCAGCTGCCTCACGATGCTGCGCCAGTCCTGATCAGACAGGTCGGCCCCGATCCCGTAGGTCGCCAGTTGATCGTGGCGCATCTTGCGGATGCGATCGGTCGAGGCCCCGCGCAGAATGTCGATCAGCTGCCCGGCGCCGAACGCCTGGTTGCGCTCACGCTTCAACCGCACGATCGTCGAGAGCAGCTTCTGCGCCGGCACGAGCCCGTCGAAGGTATCGGGCGGCTGCAGACACGTGTCGCAATTGCCGCAGGCCCCGCTGTCCTGCCCGAAGTAGCCCAGCAGATTCTGCCGGCGGCACGTCACCGTCTCGCACAGCGCCAGCATGGCGTCGAGGTGCTGCCCCATGCGCATCTTGAACGTGCGGTCGCCGGGACTCTGCTCGATCAGCCGGCGCTGCTGCACGACGTCGCCGAGCCCGTAGGCCATCCATGCGACCGACGCCTCACCGTCGCGGCCGGCGCGACCGGTCTCTTGGTAGTAGCCCTCGACCGACTTGGGCAGGTCGATGTGGGCGACGAAGCGCACATCGGGTTTGTCGATGCCCATTCCGAACGCGATGGTCGCCACCATGACGATGCCGTCCTCGCGCAGGAAGCGCGCCTGATTGGCCGCACGCACCTCGGCGGGGAGTCCGGCATGGTACGGCAGCGCCTCAATGCCGCGGGATGCCAGATACTCGGCGGTCTGCTCGACCGACTTGCGGCTGAGGGCGTAGACGATGCCCGCCGCGCCGGCGGGCTGCGCCTGGATGAACTCGACCAGCTGCTTGCGCGGATCGACCTTGGGCACGATGCGGTACTGGATGTTCGGACGGTCGAAGCTCGCCACGAAGTGCTCAGCGCGCTCGAGGTGCAGGCGCTCGGTGAGCTCACGGTGCGTGGCGCGGGTGGCGGTGGCGGTCAGCGCCATGCGCGGCACACCGGGGAACCGCTCTGCCAGATCGCCCAGCGCCAGGTAGTCGGGGCGGAAGTCGTGCCCCCACTGCGACACACAGTGCGCCTCGTCGATGGCGATCACGCTGAGCACGCCGCGCTGCAGCAGCTGCGTGGTCTGCGGCGACGACAGGCGCTCGGGGGCGACGTAGATGAGGTCGAGTTCGCCAGACACGTAGGCGCGTTCGACCTCGCGGCGCTCGTCGATCGACTGCGTCGAGTTGAGGTAGGCGGCGCGCACGCCGTTGGCGCGCAGCGCATCGACCTGATCGTGCATGAGCGCGATGAGCGGGCTGATGACCAGCCCCGTGCCCTCGCGCACCAGCGCCGGCACCTGGTAGGTGATCGACTTGCCGCCACCCGTGGGCATCAGTACGACCGCATCGCCACCGGCGATGACGTGCTCGACGACGGCCGCCTGGTCGCCGCGAAACGCGTCGTAACCGAACACGGTGCGCAGCGCATCGATTGCCGTCGGATGCTGAGCCGGCGTCGCCACCGTCGCCACCGTCGCCGGCGGCGCCGCCGGGGTCATCGGCGCGGTTCCCCAGTCGAGCGGTGGCTCCCAGCCGTCGGCCGGCGGTTCCCAGTCCATCGGCTCGGAGGGATCGCCGGGCTCGGTGTCCCACGGCTCGTCCGGGTACGGCAGCCCCTCATAGGGGTCACGAGGGGTCTGCGGCATGCTTCCAGCGTAGCCAGCGCGACAGACACCGCGGATGCCCTCCACAGCCCATCCACCCCGGATCCGGCATAGGTTGGGTGGGACATCGAAGGAGGAGCCATGCCCGAACTGACCGTCACCCGCAACGATGACGCCTCACGCTACGAGATCCACTCCGACACCGTCCTCGCCGGCTTCGCCGAGTTCGAACGGCGCCCAGGCGAGATCCGCTTCACGCACACCGAGATCGACCATGCCTTCCAGGGCCGCGGCTTCGCCGGCCGGCTCGCCGGCGAAGCCCTCACCGACGCCGCGGCGTCCGGCGACACGATCGTGCCGTACTGCCCCTACATCGCCCGATACCTCAAGAAGAACGACGTTCCCGGCGCGCAGGTGCGCTGGCCCAACACCTGACGGGTTCGCGCCCCTCGTGCCGGTAGCCTGAGAGGGTGGCATCCCGACCCGCTCTGAGCACGCGCACACTCCTCGTCTGCGCCGCCATCGGTGTCGCCACGGGCATTCTCGGCGGCATCGCCGGGGCCGTCACGCTGGGCGTGCTCGCCGTGGCTCCGTACCTGTACGGGCTGGTGCTGGGGTCGCACGTGCTACCGGGCATCATCGCGCAGGAGGTGCTGCGACGCCCGCTGGTCGCCCTGATCACGCACGTGTTCGCGGCGCTGATCGCCAGCGCATTCAACCCGGTCTGGGCGCTGCGCTTCATCGGCACCGCGCTGCTGTTCGGCGCGATCCAGGAGGGCGTGGCAGCGCTCACCCGCTACAAGGCCTGGGGGCGCTGGCGCTTCTTCGTCTCGGCGTTCGTGATCGGCGTGATCGTCGCCGTTGTGGTGTGGTTCGCCGCGCACATGGACGCCCTCGACCCCTGGGCGAAGGTGATGTACCTCACGGTGTCGGTGCTAGGGCCGGTGGTGTGGACCGCGATCGGCATCGCCGTGGGCAACGCCCTGCGTCGCGCCGGCGTCGCCCCGAAGTAATCCTCCTCAGCCGAGGTCGCTGGTCGAACGCAGCACCAGACTCGCCCGCCGGTGACCGGCCAGAAGACGCTCGGATGCCGAAGCACCGGCCAGCAGCGCGGCCAGGTAACCGGCCGCGAAGGCATCCCCCGCACCGACCACCTCGACAACCTCGGTCGGAATCGCCGGGACGAACACCTCACCGGCATCCGAGAACTCCGTCGCGCCGACGTCGCCGTCCTTGACGACGAGCGTCGGTACACCGGGGAGGAGCGCCCTGGCATCCGCCGCCGTCTCACACCCCCACAGCGTCTCGGCCTCGTCACGACCGACGAAGACGAGGTCGGCGCGCTCGGCGAGCCGCCGCAGAACAGGGGCTGCCTCGGCGGCCGACCACAGCGCGGCACGATGGTTCACATCGAAACTGACGATGCCCGGTGCATCCGCCATGCGGTCGAGCACCGCATCGACGAGTTCGGCGCACGACGCCGACAGCACGGGGGTGATGCCCGAGATGTGCACGATCTCGGCCTGCTCAAGCGGAACGCCATCGAGCGAGGCAGGGCGCATCCGCGACGCCGCCGACCCGGCCCGGTAGTACTGCACACCGCGGCCGGGATCCTTGAAGTACACCCCGGTGGGCGCCGTCGCATCGGTCGCCACCCAGCGCGTGTCGACGCCGAAGCCGTCGATCGCCGCGCGCACGCGCTCGCCGAGCACATCGTCACCGAGAGCGCTCACCCACGCCGTCGGATGCCCGAGCGCGGCGACATGCACCGCGACGTTCGACTCGGCGCCGCCGATCCCCAGGCGGAAGTCCTGGGCGGTGAGCAACGGCTCGGCAGCCGTCGGGGCGACGAGCGCCATGGTCTCGCCGATCGTGATCAGGCGCGGTGCGGGGGGCTGTGCAGTCATCCGGACGATCCTCTCATCCCACGGGTCCTGGAAAGGTAAGGCCCGACTAAGTTAGAAGATGACCCGACGCTGAGAAAGGCCCGCCGTGCCGGCATCCGACCCTCTCCTCCGCGTGCGCGACCTGAGCGTCACGCACGCGGGCAGCGCGCATCCCTCCCCGCGGAACGTCTCGTTCGACGTGCATCCGGGTGAGGTCGTACTCGTGCTCGGACCGAGCGGATCCGGCAAGTCCACCCTGACTCTGACCTTGAACGGGCTCATCCCGCAGTCGGTGACTGCCGAGGTCGCCGGTCGCGTCGAGACGGCGGGGATGGATGCCCGCGTGACCCCGGTCGCCGAACTGAGCCGGCACATCTCGATGGTGTTCCAGGATCCGGACTCGCAGCTGGTGACCGGCTCCGTACTCGACGAGGTCGCCTTCGGTCTGGAGAACCTGCTGCTGCCGGTCGATGAGGTGCTCACCCGCAGCGAGCAGGCGCTGCGACGCATGGGCCTGTGGCACAAGCGCTCATGGAACCCCGACCTGCTCTCGGGCGGCGGACGCCAGCGCCTGGCCATCGCGTGCGCCCTGGCGATGCGTTCGCGCGTGATCGTGCTCGACGAGCCCACCGCAAACCTCGACCCGCAGGGAATCGACGACGTCTACGACGCCCTCGGCGAGCTGGCGCACGACGCCGACCGCGCCATCGTGCTGGTCGAGCACAACCTCGACGCCGCCATGCGCTTCGCCACCCGGGCGGTCGTCCTCGACCACGACGGCCGGGTCGTGCTCGACGGCCCGGCACGAGACACAATCCGCAACAACGCCGACGCGCTGCTCGAGCTCGGCGTGTGGCTGCCGTCCAGCACGCTGGCAGCGCTGCGCCTGCGCGCCGCGGGCGCCGACATCCCGGTGCTGCCGGTCACGCCCGACGAGTTCGCGCACCTGCCCGCTGACCTCTTTCCCGCCCCTGCGCAGATGCCGCTCGCCGATGCTCCGAGCGCGATCACGGTGCGCGATATGACCATTGTCAAGCGTCGCGAACCCGTGCTGATGGTGCCGCAGCTGCAGATCCCCGAGGGCTCGTTCACGGCCATCGTCGGGGCGAACGGCGCGGGCAAGACGACCCTGCTGCAAGCGCTCGCGGGCGTCGTACCCGCCCCGCGCCGCACCGTGATGATCGGCGACCTCGACGCCGGTCGGGCAGCTCCCCGCCAGCTCGCGTCGCGCGTCGGATTCGTCTTCCAGAACCCCGAGCACCAGTTCATCGCCGGAACCGTGCGGGAGGAACTCGCGCACGGCCTGCGCATGCAACGGCTGCCCGCGACCGAGATCGACGAACGCGTCGACGGGATGCTGGCCCGCTTCGGGCTGATGCACAAGGCCGACGTGCACCCGTTTCTGCTCTCCGGCGGCGAGAAGCGGCGCCTGTCGGTGGGAACGGCGCTGATCGCACGCCCCGGCGTACTGGCCCTCGACGAGCCCACCTTCGGACAGGATCGCGCACGGGCGACCGAACTGCTGACCCTGCTGAAAGAGCTGCAGGCCGAAGGCACCACGGTGCTGATCGTCACGCACGACCTGCAATTGGTCGCCGAGTACAGCACGCACACCGTGATGCTGCGCGACGGCGCCCTGCACGCCGCCGGACGCACAGCCGACCTGTTCGCCGACCCGGCCGTGTTCGCCGCCGCCGGACTGCGACTGCCGCCCATGCTGCGGGTGCTCGCTGAGGGGAGGGCGGCATGACCGGTATGCCCGTCTCGGTCGCCACCGCCCCGACCCCGGTCGATCCGTTCGCGACTCCGGTGGCCGCGCCGTCGCACTTTCTGCACCACCTAAACCCGCTGACGAAGATCGCCGCCGTCGTACCGGCCATGGTGCTGCTCGCGTTCACCCGCGACCTCGACACCCCGTTGGCGTTCATCGCCCTGTCGTATCTGCTGCTGCTCACCGGCGCTCGCCTGAGCCGTGGAGTCGTGGCGCTGCTGTTCCTGGCCGTGCCCGCCGGCGTCGCCCTGCTCACCTTCGGCTTCTCGATCTGGATCGACGACACCCTGGTGTCAGACACCCCCGCCGTGCTGCGCATCGGCGACTGGGTGCTCTACGAAGGCGCCCTGGCGATCGGCCTGGCCACTGCGCTGCGCCTGTGCGCGATCCTCGCGCTCGCCCTGATCGGCGGACTCACGACGAACGGCCCCGACCTGGTGCGCGCCGCTGTGCAGCAGTTGCATGTTCCGTACCGCGTCGGCTACACGGCGCTGGCCGCCTACCGGTTCGTGCCCCGGTTCGGGTACGAGCTGTCGGTCATCCGAGCGGCGCACCGTGTGCGCGGCGCCGGCGGACGGTGGGGCGGGCGCGGACCGATCGCCCGTCTGATGCGCGGATGGGGGTACATCGTGCCGCTGCTCGCCTCGGGCATCCGCCACGCCGAACGCGTCGCACTGTCGATGGATGCCCGCGCCTTCGGCGCCCACCCCACGCGCACCGAGCGGCACCTGGTGCCGTGGCGCGCACGCGACACGGTGTTCCTGGTGGCTCTGCTGGCAGCATCCGCCGCCCTCTTCACCCTCACCTGGCCCTGGCTCGCCGTCTGATCCCGCCCGCAGCGGCCGCTGAGAAACCACTTGTCGTTTGAGAAATCACGCCGCAGGTGGTTTCTCGTACGGAAAGTGGTTTCTCAACGGGGGCGAGGGTGCGGCGGGGGCGCGCGCGGGCGCGGACGCGGGCGCGGAAAGGGCCGCTCGTTTCCGAGCGGCCCTTTGTCAGCGGGAGGTCAGCGCTTGCCGGCGATCTGGCGACCGACGAGATCGCGCATGATCTCGTTCGTGCCGCCGTAGATGCGGTGCACGCGAGCGTCGGTGAACGCCCGGGCGATGGGGTACTCCATGATGTACCCGTAGCCACCGTGCAGCTGCACGCCGATGTCGAGCAGCTCCCACTCGCGCTCGGTCGCCCAGTACTTGACCTTGGCAGCATCCTCGGCGGTGAGCTTGCCATCCTTGTACGCCAGCAGCGCACGGTCGATGTAGGCCCACATCACCTCGGTGGTGGTGACCATGTCGGCCAGCTGGAAGCGGGTGTTCTGGAAGTCGGCGATGCGCTCACCGAACGCCTCGCGCTCCTTGGTGTAGGTGATCGTCCAGTCGGTCGCGGCCTGCGCGGCGGCCGCCGCGGCGACACCGATCGACAGGCGCTCAAGCGGCAGGTTCATCATCAGCTGGATGAAGCCCTGCCCCTCCTTGCCGCTGATCAGGTTCTCGTCGGGCACGAACACGTCGGTGAAGCTGAGCTCAGCGGTGTCCCACCCGTGGAAGCCCATCTTGCTGAGCTTCTTGCCCTGGTCGAAGCCCTCCATGCCCTTCTCAAGGATGAGCAGGCTGAACGCGTCGGGGCGGTTGCCCTCGCCGGTCTTGACGAACGTGACGACCATGTCGGCCGTGGTGCCCGACGAGATGAACGTCTTGGCGCCGTTGACGATGTAACCGCCGTCGACCTTCTTGGCGTTGGTCTTGATGCCGCGCAGGTCGGAACCCGCGCCGGGGTCGGTCATGGCGAGCGCACCGAGCACCTCACCGGTGGCCATACGCGGCAGCCACTTCTCCTTCTGCTCCTGCGTGCCCATGTGCACCAGGTAGGGCACCGCGAGGTCGTCCTGGATGCCGAACGCACCCGCGAGCGAACCGGCACCGGCCGCGATGACCTCTTCCATGACGATCGTGCGGAAGCGGTAGTCCTGCAGCATGCCCGCGCCGCCGAACTCCTCGGGCACCGACAGTCCGATCAGACCCGCTTCACCTGCGGCGAGCATGGTTGCGCGGTCGATCTCGCCCGCAGCATCCCACTTCTCGATCGACTCGTTCGAGACATGACGCTTGACGAAGTCCTTGACCAGGTCGCGGAAGGCCTCGTGGTCCTCTTCGTAGATGTCGCGTTCCATTTCGTCCTCCTGAACGTCGTGGGGGTAGGTGCGTCTTCGCACCGCGAGTCTACGGCGAGACACCGACGCGGAACAGTCCATTGTGGGAATGCGTCTCACCAAACGTGACACTGCGTTCCGCATTTGTGGGATGCCGCAACAGCGCCGTCAGTGCGCGTAGTCGGGCGCCGCCGGCAAGCCGAAGAACTCCTCCAACGTGCGGAACCCGCCGTGATGATATGCCGCCGCGAGCTCGGGTCCGATGTAGCGGATGTGCCACGGCTCAGGCAGATAACCCGTCGTTCCGGTCTCACCCTGCACGTAGCGCACGATGAATCCGAACCGCCACGCGTTCGCGGCCACCCACTCCCCCTGCGAGGTCCCGCCGAACTCCTCATGCACGCCACACTCGACCGTGCACGCGATCAGATCGAACGCGAGCCCGCTCTGGTGCTCCGAGTATCCAGGGCGCGCAGAGACAGCATCCGCTCCCGGCTGCCCGCGCGCGATCACGTGCGACTCATAGGTGCGGGTCTGCACGTCGTACGAGCGGTAGCCGTTGTTGATACCGAGGGTTCCGGCACCCTCGGCGGCCGAGGCCGCCGCCATGCGCTCGAGCGCGACCGTCACCTCGGGAAGCATCTCGTTCGAACGCGACGTCGCGCGCAGGTCGGTGCCGGAGAGGGATGCCGGAGCGAAGCCCTCTGGCTGCAGTGGACGCTGCTTGTTTACGACGACCCAGATGCGGTTCGGATCGTCGAGCGAGACGCACGGGGCGCTACCCGCGGCGACGGCGGCGCGGAACTCGGCACCACCCCCGAACGCGCGGACAGCGGCATCGTCATCATCCGCGGCGAGCGCGGCGATCACCACCTCGTCGGCGCACGGATCGACCGCCTCGGCCGCCAGCACATCGACGGCGGGCAGGCGCAACACGGCAGCCGGAGTCGGAGGCTGTTGCGCCGCCGCGGGTTCGATCTCGATGCCGCCGAGAATCGTCGACAACGACGCCAGCGCGGCGAACAGCACGCCAAACGGAACAGCGATCCGGACGGCGAGCGATTCACGCGCCGCATGGCGGGGCTGCACGGCACTCACCGCTCCATTGTGGCCCACGTTCATGGCTGAGGGGTGACGAAAGCCTGTTCGATTCAGGATTGACAGAGCCTCGATTGTTTGTTCGAATGAATGCATGCGATGGCAGGGACAGACGCTCGACGACACGGATGCCGCTGCGCTGCCCGGGCTGGAGAACCGCAGCGGCATCGTGCGCTCGGTCACGACGCCCGAATTCGCGGGGATGACCTTTCACGAGGTGCTGGCGAAGTCGGCGCTGAACAGTGTTCCCGGACCATCGAAGATGCCGTTCCGGTGGACGATCAACCCCTATCGCGGATGCAGCCATGCCTGCGTGTACTGCCTAGATCCGGCAACCCTGATCCTCTGTGCGGATGGCCGACAGCGCGCACTCAGTGCGCTTGAAGTCGGCGACGAGGTTATCGGCACCGTGAAGCAGGGCTCCCACCGTCGCTACCAGAAGACGCGTATCGAAGCGAAGTGGCAGACAACGAAACCGGCTTTCAAGGTGACACTCGCGGACGGAACGACGCTGACCGCCAGCGGTGATCATCGGTTTCTGACGGATCGCGGATGGAAGCATGTCACGGATGCTGAGGTCGGTAAACGCCCTCACCTCACGCTGAACAACAGGCTGATGGGCTTCGGCGTCGGTCCGTCATCGGAGAACGCGACGCTTTGCCGAGATTATCGCCGCGGCTACCTTGCTGGGATCATCCGAGGCGACGCTGCCATCTTCCACGGCGAGTACCGTGTCGGCAAGCAGACCAGAAGGATCAACTCGTTCCGGCTGGCGTTGATCGATGACGAAGCACTCACACGAGCGCGTGAGTACCTCGAACAAGAAGGAGTGAAGACGCATGCGCGACAGTTCGCGCCGGCGACTGCCAAGCATAGGGCGTTGAACGCGATTCACACCGCGGCTGCAATGAACGTTGCAGCGATCGAGGCACTCGTGCTGACCCCGGCCTCGCCGTCTGTCGAGTGGCACCGAGGTTTCCTGGGAGGCATCTTTGACGCTGAAGGGAGTTGTTCACGCGGGATCCTTCGCATCAGCAACAAGGACCCCGAACTGCTTGACCTGATCGGCTCCAGTTGCGACCTTCTCGGGGTGACGCACACTCGGGAGCGTGCGCGTACGAACGGAGTCACCGACATACGGGTCACGGGAGGGCTACCGATGCGACAGCGGTTCTTTCTTGTCGCCGATCCAGCCATCACGCGAAAGCTCGACGTGGTGGGGAGCGCTGTCAAGACCGCGGCAGACCTGAGGGTTGTATCCATCGAACCGCTCGACGGCGATCGCGAACTCATCGACATCACCACCGGAACAGGTGACTTCATCGCGAACGGAGTAATCAGTCACAACTGCTTCGCCCGCGGCACACATGAGTACCTCGATCTGGATGGCGGCGCCGACTTCGACACCCAGGTCGTCGTGAAGACGAACGTGGTCGACGTGCTGCGGCGCGAGCTGCGCCGCGGATCATGGCAGCACGAGACTGTCGCCCTGGGCACGAACACCGACCCTTATCAGCGCGCCGAGGGCCGCTACCGACTGATGCCCGGCATCATCGCGGCTCTCGCCGAGTCGGGCACACCGATGTCGATCCTCACCAAGGGAACGCTGATCCGCCGCGACATCCCCGTGCTGACCGAAGCAGCCCGGCGTGTGCCGATCGACGTGCAGATGTCGATCGCGATGTACAACGATGAGCTGCAGCACTCGATCGAACCGGGCACCCCATCGACACAGGCACGACTCGACACCGTGCGCGCGCTAACCGACGCGGGCTTTCGGGTCGGCGTCTTCCTGATGCCGGTACTGCCGCACCTCACCGACTCGATCGCGGCCATCGATGAAGCACTGCGGCGCATCAAAGAGACTGGCGCCGACCATGTCGTCTATGGCGCGCTGCACTTGCGCGCCGGAGTGAAGCCCTGGTTCTTGCAGTGGCTTGAGCGCGAGCATCCGGAACTGCTGTCGTCGTACCGCGGACTGTACCCGGGCAGCTCGGCCGAAGCACCGAAGGCGTACCGGCAGTGGCTCGGCCGGCGGATGCGCCCGTTGATCCGTGTGCACGGGCTCGAGGTGCAATCCGAACCCGAGCACGACCGGATACGCGGCATGCGCCGGGTGCAAGTCGGGGCTGCGGCCGCCAAGGTGGTGAGACCGGCGGCGCCGATGCTGTTCTGACGGTCGCGTAGGCTCGATCACCATGGCAATCGGTTCGACGATCATCACCTTCGAGGTGCAGCTGGCCGACACCGATCGGGGTGTGTACGAGGACTACTCGCTGCGGGTGGCGCAGCATCCGTCCGAGACAGATGCGTACATGCTGACGCGTGTGCTCGCTCACGCGCTCGAGCACACCGAGGGCATCGACTTCGGCGGCGGCATCTCGCAGGCCGAAGAACCCGCGGTACTCGTGCGCGACCTCACCGGCAGCGTGACCGCATGGATCGAAGTGGGCGCACCCGACGCCGAGCGCCTTCACCGCGGCAGCAGACTCGCCGAGCGCACCGTCGTCTACACCCACCGCGACCCGGCGAAGGTCATCGCCGCGTGGGCGGGCAAGCGCATCCACCGCTCCGACGAGATCAAGGTGTTCAGTTTTGACCCGGGCTTCATCGAGCAGGCGACGCCCCAGCTCGAGAGGCGTAACACCTGCTCGATCACCGTGACCGAGCGGATGCTCTACCTCGACCTCAACGGCACGATGCTCACATCCGCAGTGCACGAGCACTCGCTGAGCTGAGCACGCGCCCGGGCCTGTGCGTACCCGGCCCTGTGCACGCAACTCCGGAAATTCTTCGGGATATCGGCTGATCCTGGCAGCTGCGCCCAGATTCCGGTGGTTCTTCCGGAGTTGCGCGCACGCCCACCCCCGCACGCGCGCAAGCCTGCGCAAGCCCGCAAGCCCGCAAGCCCGCAAGCTGCCAGACGAACGCACGAGGGGTCAGAATCCGTCGTGTCGGAAGGCTCCAACGCGACGTTTTCTGACCCCTCGTGGGTGGGGTGAGTTGAGGTCGACGTCAGCTGGTGAGTTCGGCGGCGGTGGGCACGCGGCCGGTGATCTCCTCGATGACCTCATCGCCCGGCTCGACGGTCTCGAACGGCGCGTCAATCTCGGCGCGCGAGAGCAGGTCCTCCATGCGACGACGACGGTGGCGGGTGATCAGCGTGACCACGCGACCCGAACGACCGGCACGACCGGTGCGGCCCGAACGGTGCAAGTACGTCTTGTACTCGTCAGGAGCGTCGGCCTGCACGACCAGGTCGATGTCGTCGACGTGGATGCCACGGGCTGCGACATCCGTCGCGACCAGCACCTTCACCTTGCCCGACGTGAGCTTCTGCAGGTTGCGGGTGCGCTTGCCCTGATTCAGATCGCCGTGCAGCGAAACCGCGGCGATACCGGCATCCTCGAACTGCTCCGCCAGCATCTCGGCGTACGCGCGGGTGCGCGCGAAGACGAGGGTCTGGCCGTCGCGGTCGACGAGCGAGGTCAGCGTCTCGGCCTTGTCGCGGTGCTCGATCACGAGCACGCGGTGCTCGATCGTGCCCGAGTTCTGGTCTTCACCGGCGACCTCGTAGACGGCCGGGTCGACGAGGAACTCATCGACGAGCGACGCGACCTCGCGGTCGAGCGTCGCCGAGAACAGCAGCTTCTGGCTGCCTTCGGCGGTCTTGCGCAGGATGCGCTGCACCGGCTCGACGAAGCCCAGCTCGGTCATGTGATCGGCCTCATCGAGCACGGCGATGCGCACCTCCGACAGGTCGAGCTTGCGCTGCTCGATGAGGTCCTCGATGCGCCCCGGGGTTCCGATGATGATGTCGACGCCCTTACGCAAAGCACCGACCTGACGCGCCTGCGGCACACCACCGTAGATCTGCGTGGTGAACAGACCGACGCTGCGCGCGATCGGCTGGATCGTGCGGTCGATCTGCAGGGCGAGCTCACGCGTCGGCGCGAGGATGATCGCGCGCGGCTTGCGTCCGATCTCACGGCGGGCACCCGCCTGCGACTTCAGGATGCTCTCCACCAGCGGTGCACCGAAGGCGATGGTCTTTCCCGAGCCGGTGCGACCGCGGCCGAGCACGTCGCGTCCGGCGAGGATCGAGGGGATGGTCGCCGCCTGAATCGGGAACGGCGTCTGGGCGCCCATGTTGCCGAGCGTCTCGGTGATGTTCGAGCCCAGGCCGAGGTCGGCGAAGGTCACATCGGCGACCTCGGTGGCCTGCACGGCCTGCGCCTCGAGGCGCTCGTGCACGACGTCGACGTGCTCCTCGTGCTTCTTGGCCGTCTCGGTGCGGTTCCAGTCGCTACGGCTCGGACGGTCCTCACGAGCGGGTCGCGCGGGCCGGTCGCTGCGGTCGAAGCGCGGCTTCTCGTCGCGGTTCGGGCGAGAGAAATCACGGTCGTCGCGGCGCGGGCGCTCATCGCTGCGCTCGAAGCCCCGGTCGTCACGGCGCGGACGGTCGCTACGCGGCGCGCGGTCATCCCGGTCGAAGCGCGGACGCTCGTCGCGCCCGTAACGCGGACGGTCGCCACCGCGGTCGAAGCGCGAGCCGCCGTCGCGCGAGAACGAGCGGTCATCGCGCGAAGGACGGTCGTTGCGGTCATACCCGCCACGGCCTCCTGCACGCTCGTCACGACGCGGACGATCATCGAAGCGGCGGTCGCCGCGGTCATCCCGACGCGCACGGGCGTCGCGGTCGTAGCGCGGACGCTCGTCGCGCCCGAAACGGGCGCGGTCGCCGCCACGGTCGTTGCGGTCGAAGCGCGAACCGCCATCGCGCGAGAACGAGCGGTCATCACGCGAAGGGCGGTCGTTGCGGTCATAGCTGCGAGGCCCGCCGCCACGGTCGTCACGGCGCGGACGGTCGTCGAAGCGACGCTCGCCACGGTCGTCACGGCGCGGACGGTCGTCGAACCGCCGCCCCGCATCGGGGCGCTGCCCGCCCTCGAAGCGGCGTCCGCCGAAACCGCGATCACGGTCGTCGCGGTGGTGCGGCGCCTCACGGCGTCCCGACTCGGCGCGATTGCGGATGCTACGGGCCTCGTCGCGTCCGGCACGCTCGGAATCCGTCCACCGGCGCTTGGGCGCAGCCGCGCCCTCCTCAGCCGCACGGTATCCGCGGTGCTTGGGGCTGCGGCTGCCGGGGCGGTTGCCCTGACGGGCATCCGCGTAGCGCCGGTCACCGGCATCCGACCGCTCGTCGCGACCGCCCTCGCGCACGGGGCGACCGCCGTCACGTCCGCCGGCGTGGCGGTCGTGGAACGAGGTCTTCTTCGCGTAGCGCGGCTCGAAGTTGCGGGACGGACGTCCGCCCTTGGGCTTGCCATTCTTGGGCATGGTGCTTCCTGACTGTCTCTGACACGAGAACAGCGTCCGCGACGGCGCACAGAGATCAGCGCACGGCGGACATACCCGGGCAATCGTCGGCCGGGGCCATTCATGTGATGGTTATGAACCATCGGCCCCTGGGCTCACACTCGTCACACGCCCGCGTTCCGCACAGGAACCGCGGCTGCCCGAAGCCGACCCCGCCATGTTACCGGGCCCACCTGGGAGAGCCCCCAGTCGTACGATGTGCAGATGAGTTCCCCCACCGGCGTCCAGATCCACCTCCGCCGCGGCGCGGTTACCGCGCAGATCGCCCAGGTCGGTGCCTCGCTCCGCCACCTCGTCGTCGCGGGCACCGAGATCGTGCCGCCGTACCCCGAGGATGCGGCAACACCGTCATGCTCGGGTGTCGTGCTCGCGCCCTGGCCCAACCGCATCCGCGACGGCATCTGGCAGGACGGCCCCACCACCCGCGCGCTCGCGGTGACCGAACCCCAGCTGCGCAACGCCAGCCACGGCCTGCTGCGCTTCACCGCCTACGAGATCGCGTCGCAGTCCGACGAGAGCGTCACCCTGCGCGCGTCGATCGTGCCGCAGACCGGGTACCCGTACCTCGTCGAGACGAGCGTGACCTACACCCTGACCGACACGGGCATCGATGTGGCGCACACGCTGATCAACGAGTCGACGGCATCCGCTCCCGTCGCCCTCGGAACGCATCCGTTCCTGACCATCGGCGGCGTCGACCCGCGCGATCTCGTGCTGCGTCTGCCCGCCGAGACCTACTTCGAGACGGATGATCGGATGCTGCCGATCGGCGAATCTCCCGTGTCGGCCGCCACGGATCTGCGCGACGGACGCCGCCTGGGCGACGTCGAGCTCGACACCGGCTTCGCGAACCTGCACCGTGACGCCGACGGGCAGGTGCGCACGACGCTGTCGGCGCCGGACGGACGCACGGTCACGCTGCATCAGGGCGAGGGGTTCGACTACATCCAGGCCTATACGACGACCGGGTATCCGGGGCAGTCGCTGACCGTGGCGGTCGAGCCGATGACGGCGCCCGCCGAGGCGTTCAACTCGGGTCGCGGTGTGCGCCGCCTCGGCGCCGGCGAGTCGTGGACGCTGACCTGGGGCATCCGCTTCGCCTGAGCGGTCGCGCACGCGCGCGCACGCGCCACGCCCCCACCACGCACCCCACGCCCCCACCACGAGGGGTCAAAATCTGTCGCCTTATCTCGCGGGAAGGCGCATTTTCTGGCCCCTCGTGAGGTGGGACGTTGCGCCCTCACCACGAGGGGTCAAAATGTGTCGCTTTATCGCGCGGGAAAGCGTTCTTTCTGACCCCTCGTGGGAGCGGAGGCACCAAGTACGCCAGGCGCCAAGCGCGAAGCGCCAAGCGCCCGCACGAACGATCAGTCGACGTGGTTCGCTGAGGGCAGGCCACGGGAACGCAGCTCGCGGCGGGTGGGATGGTACTCGCTTTCCTCCGCCGCAACCGACGCCACCACCGACGCCGCAGCAGCAGCGGCCGACGCAGCGGCAGCCGCCGCCGAAGCTGCCGCGGCGGCCGCCATCATCGGATGCCCGCTGCGCGCGCTCTGCGGAACCACGACCGCCGTCTCCGTCGTGCGCGGGGCGACGACACCGGCCGTCTCCTCTTCCGCAGCATCCGACGCAGCATCCGACGCCGGCGCCGCCGGAGCAGCCGACACGGCCGGCTCATCAGCACCGTCACCAGCATCCGCAACCGGCGGCTGCGCGAGCGCAGCACCACCGGGTGTGACACCCGAACCATCACCCGAGTCACCAGAGTCCCCAGAGTCCCCAGAGTCACCAGAACCACCACCCGAGTCACCAGAGTCACGAGCAGCCCGACGTGCCGCACGACGTTCGCGCGCCCCCTCGACGAGGTTGTACAGCGTCGGCAGCACGATCAGCGTGAGCACCGTCGACGACACCAGGCCACCGATCACGACGATCGCCAGTGGCTGCGAGATGAACCCGCCGTGCCCGGTGATGCCCAGCGCCATCGGGGTCAGCGCGAAGATCGTCGCGAGCGCGGTCATCAGGATCGGGCGCAGACGCTTCTCGCCACCGGCCATGACGGCGTCGTGCGTTGTCAGCCCCTTCTCGCGGTACTGGTTGACCAGGTCGACGAGCACGATCGCGTTGGTGACGACGATGCCGATCAGCATCAGCACACCGATCAGCGACGGCACACCGAGTGGCACACCGGTGATGATCTGCAGCAGTATCGCGCCGGTTGCCGCGAACGGCACCGAGATCAGCAGCAGCAGCGGCTGACGCAGCGACTTGAACGTCGCGACCATGACGACGTAGACGATCAGGATCGCCGCGAGCATCGCGAGTCCGAGCTGCGAGAACGATTCGGCCTGCTGCTCGGCGACGCCGCCGATCTCGACGTCGGCGCCGGCCGGAAGGTCGACCGCCTCCATGGCGGCGGTGACCGAGGCGGTCGCGACCGCGAGGTCGTCGGATGCCGGTGGCACGGTCACCGTGGCGGTGCGCACCCCCTGCTGGGTGGTGATCGTCGTGGGGCCTTCGCGCTCCTCGATCGTGGCGACGTCCTGCAGCTCGGTCGGTCCGAGCGGTGTGAGGATCGTCAGTTCGCGCAGCGCGGCGACGGTCGTCGGCGGTTCCTCGGATGCGAGGTAGACGGTCAACGCGGTGTCGTCGATCTCGACCGAGCCGATCTGCTGGGGACGCATGGCGTCAGAGACCATCGAGCCGACCGCGACCTCTGAAAGCCCGCGCTGAGCGGCGGCCTCACGGTCGACGACGACGGCGATGTAGGGCAGCGACGCGGCGAGGTTGTCGGTGACCTGTCCCACACCGTCGCGACCTTCGAGCTCTGCAACCAGGGCGTCGGTGGCCGTCTGCAGGTCCTCGCCGTTCGAGGCGGTGACCGTGACGGTGATGTCTGACGACCCGAACCCGGACGAACCGGCGACGCTGATCTCTCCCACGTCGTCGAGCTCGTTCACGGCGTCCTGCACATCGGCGCGCAGCTGCTCCTGATCGACGTCGGAATCGGTCAGGATCGAGTAGGTCACGCCGGCCCCACCTGAGAACGCGTCCATCAGCGCCGAACCGCTCGAACCGACCGACACCTGCACGTGCTCGATGCCGTCGACGTCGTCGAGTGCCTCTTCGACGCGCAGCGCGGCGTCGGACTTCGCCTGCAGGCTGGCCGTGGGGCCGAGATCCTGGGTGACGGTCATGGTGTTCTGGCCGGAATCGCTGAGGAAGTTCACCTTCATCAGCGGTGCCATCGCGAGCGTGCCGACGAGCACGACCACAGCCAGGGCGACGGTGGTGAGCGAGTGCTTCAGCGTCCAGCTCAGGATCGGCCGGTACATCCGCTGCAGCGGCGTCGGTGGGGCGGCGGGGTCCTCGGGGTCGATGCGCACGCCGTTGTCGTCGACGAGCGGCTTGCCCGGGCGCAGGAACCAGTAGGCCAGTACGGGCACGATCGTCAGCGCCACCAGCAGCGAGGCGGCCATGGCGATGCTGACGGTCATCGCGAACGGACGGAACAGCTCGCCGACCATGTCGCCGACGAACACGATCGGCAGGAACACCGCAACCGTCGTCAGGGTCGATGCGGTGATGGCGGATGCCACCTCGCGCACGGCCAGTCGGATCGCGTCGCCCTTGTCGGCGCCTTCGACGTAGTGCCGTTTGATGTTCTCGATGACGACGATCGAGTCGTCGACGACGCGTCCGATGGCGATCGTCAGGGCCCCCAGCGTGAGCACGTTCAGCGAGTAGCCGAACGCCTGCAGGCCGATGAAGGTGACCAGCACCGAGGTGGGGATCGAGATCGCGGTGACCAGCGTCGAGCGGATCGACATCAGGAACACCAGGATCACCACGACGGCGAAGACCAGGCCCAGCAGGCCTTCGACGGCGAGGGTGTCGATCGACTGCTGGATGAACGGCGCCTGGTCGAACACGACCGTGAACTCGGCGTCGGGGAAGGTCTTGCGCAGGTCGTCGATGGCGGCGAGCACACCGGTCGAGACCTCGACGGTGTTGGCGGCCGGCAGCTTGGTGACGGCGATCGAGAGGGCATCCTCTCCATCGACGCGGGAGATCGAGGTGACCGGGTCGGTCTCCTGAGCCACGGTCGCGACGTCGCCGATCGTGACGTCGGTGCCCACCAGCGGCAACTGGGCGATCTCGTCGGCCGACGTGAGCTTGGCACCGGTCTGCACCGTGAGGGTCTCGTCACCCTCGGTGATGGAGCCGCCGGGGAACAGCACGCCGTTCTGCTGCATGGCCTGGGTGATCTGCTGCGCGGTGGCCTGGTGCTCGGCGAGCTTCGCGTCGTCCGGGGTGACGGTGATGCGCTGCCCGGAGCCGCCGACGACCTCGGCGGCGTTGACCCCGTCGACATCCTCGATGTTCGGGATGACGACGTTCTCGAGGTCGGCCTGCGCGGTGTCGACGTCATCGAATCCGGTCACGGCGATCTGGATCACCGGGAAGTCGTCGATCGACACCGACAGCACCTGCGGGCTGACCTCTTCGGGCAGCTGCTGCGCGATGCGGTTGATGGCCTGCTGCATCTTCTGCTCGGCGGTGGCCAGGTTGGTGCCGTAGGTGAACATCGCCTGCACGATCGAGGCGTTGGTGGTGCTGGTGGCGGTGGTCGATTCCAGCCCTGGCACCCCCTGCACGGCCTGCTCGATGGGGGTCGAGACGTCGTTCTCGACGACCTCGGGTGACGCACCGGGATAGCTGGTCATGACGACCAGCGCGGGCAGCTCGAGCGAGGGGATGAGCTCCTGCTTGAGGTTGGTGAGCGCGAGGCCCCCGAAGACGGCGGACACGATCGTGATGAGAGCGATGAGCGCGCGGTTCCGCAGGCTCAGGACGGCGAGTTTCGACATGTGCGTTCTCTGGGTCGGTGTGCGTGGACGGTGGTGTCGGCGGGCGGGGCGGGCGGATCAGTCGGTGGGCACGCCGAGGATGTCGGCGAGGGAGCTCTGCAGAAAGTCGCGCGTGAGCGGTTCATCGCTGATACGCGCCTGCCAGAGCACGCCGTCGATGAAGATCGCGGCGGCGGTGGCGCGGTCACGGCCGTAGTCGTCGACGAGGAAGTCGCGCATGCGCTGTGACCAGCGGCGGGCGAGTTCCCGCAGCGGCGGGTCGTTGACAGCGGCGGTGACGACGGCACGGTCGGCTTCGAGCGCGCGGGCGTCGTCGAGTCCGCGCTCGATGAGTTCGGCGAGAACTGCCGGGGTGGCGCCGTGCTCGGCGAGGACGGTGCGGATGCGATCGACGCGGTCATCCACTTCGGATGCCAGGAATCGCAGCGCTTCGGCACGGAGGTCATCGAGGGTGGCGAAGTACTGCGTGGTGGCGCCGAGCGGTACGTCGGCGCGAGCCGCGATGAGGCGATGGGTGACGGCGCCGACGCCGATCTCGACGATCAGTTCGGCCGTCGCGGTGACGATGGCGCGACGTCTGCTCTCTGGGTCGCGCCGTCGGCGCGGTGCGGTCTCGGGCATCCCCACCCCCTTCTGTACATTTGTACATTTGCAGAGCTTGGAGGTCGCTGGGAACACCAGCCGCAGCGCGTCAGTTCACAGCGCCCGACCGATGAGCAATCCGCCGCCTGCCGCAAGGACGGCCAGAATCAGCATCCCCACCGCGTTGAGAGCGGATGCCCGTCGCGCACCGTCGCGCCACAGTGCGACGGTGTCGACCATGGCGGTGCTGAAGGTCGTGTATCCGCCGAGGAATCCGGCGCCGATGACGAACGCGGATTCCGGCAGCGCACCGACCACGACCCCGAGAGCGAGTGATCCGGTGACGTTGATCAGCATCACGCCCCAGGGGAAACGGGTGCCCGCGTACCGCGCGACCATCGTGTCGACGAGATAGCGCACGCCGGCTCCCAGACCTCCGCACGCGGCCGCGAGCGCGAACAGCAACGGAGTCATGCTGCACTCCCCCGCATCGGCCGACGTCCGAGCCGCAGCCCGAGGGCGGCTGCCGCGAGACCGAGCGCGATGCTCACGACGACGTAGCCGACGGCGAGCGCCGGGGCGGTCGCCCACAGCGTGACGGTGTCGACGGCGAACGCGCTGTAGGTGGTGAACCCGCCGAGCATGCCGGTGCCGACGAAGATCCGCAGATCCGAGAACGGCAGGCGGGCGACGAGTACCCCCAGCAGCAGCGAGCCCAGCACATTGGCCACGACCACGCCGGCGGCCGCCCCGTGCGCCAGAGCCCCCGGCACCAGCATCCCGACTCCCAGCCGCGCGGCGGTGCCGATCGCACCGCCCGCCGCGGCGAGCGCGGCCCGGCGCACGACGGCGCGCGGGGGCGTGGGGTTCGTCACCTGCGCCACTCTAGCCGCGGCGGGTGACGGCCGGGGCCCGGGCGTCGGTTCCGTAGACTCGGGAGACGCCCGCGCGGACGAGCGACAGCGTCAGGAGGACGACGACCGAGTGCTGACGAGACGGATCTTCGGGTGGTCGCGACTGCTCGCCGCGGTCGTGTGCGTCGTCGCGCTCGTGCATCGGATGCTGTGGGGCATGGGCGCCCAGACGGTCGCCGGCGACAACTTCTTCGCCTATCTGACGATCCAGTCCAACACCGCTTTCGCGGCGCTCGCCCTGGTCGCCGGCATCATCGCTCTGCGCGCGGATGAGGATCCGGCCTGGTTGACCACGGCACGCGCGCTGGTGCTGAGCTGGACGATCACCGCCGGCCTCGCCTTCGCCCTGATCGTCTGGCAGGCGGGTGTGCGGGGCATTCCGATCACCGTTCCGTGGTCGGATGTCGTACTGCACTTCGTACTACCCACCTGGTCGGTCGCGGCCTGGGTGCTCGGGCCGGGCCGGCGCGGCGCCCCCTGGCGCGTGGTGCCGTTCGTGCTGCTGTACCCGCTGCTGTGGGGAGCGTTCACGATCTGGCGCGGCAGCGTGATCGGCTGGTACCCGTACTACTTCCTCGACCCACGGCAGGTGTCTGGCCTAGTCGAGATGGTGCTGAGTTGCCTGGTCGCACTGTCGATCTTCGCACTCGTGGCGACCGTCCTGGTGCTGCTGAGCCGGCTGCGTCCGACCGCGGGCGACGGGGCGGTCACTGCTCTTGCGCGTCCGGGACCGGCGCGAAGAACGCCAGTGACGCCCATGCGGCGTCCTTCGCATCCTGGTCGCTGAGCCCGGCGAACTTCTGCGCGGGGGCACCGCCGACCAGACCCACGAGCACCGGCTCGCCCGTGATGGGCAGCAGGTTGAGCCAGGTGCGGATCATGCCATCGCCGCCGATGACGTGCCAGATCGTCTGTTCGGCGTCCCAGAACGGCTCGTCGAAGCGCATCCACACCGTCTCGACGTACCCGGCCACGAGGTCGGCGATCGCGCCGCGGTGCGCGAACGGCAGCGCGGGCGCGAACTCGATGCCCTGCTGCTGCAGCACGCCGAGCGGCGCAGTGACGATGACGCGGTCGAACGACAGCGATTCGCCCGTGCCCATGCGCAGACTGACGCCGCGCTCGTCGTAGGCGGCGCGCACGACCGGAGAGGCGAGCGTGACGGCGATGCCGGTGAGGCTCTCGTCGATGAAGGCGCTGAGGTCGCCGGTCACGCCGGTGAGCGCATCGGGCGCCATATCGGGCGCGTACCAGCTGGACGCCCGTTCCGGGTCGGCGCCGGTGGTGGCAGACATCCACGCCAGTGCCGCGGCGAGTGCGGGATCGGTCGGGTCGGCGCCGCTGAGAGTGACGGCCTCGGCGACGGGGACGTCGGTCGGCAGCTCGCCCGCCTGCTCGATGGCACGAACAACCGGCTCGACATCGAGCGTGTCGGTCGGCCCGTCGGCGGTCCACCCGGTGGCGCTGTCGAACGCGATCCGCCCCTCACCGACGGTGATCAGTCGCGCTTCCAGTGCCGCGACGTCCTCGACGGAGAGCAACCAGGCGCCGAGCTGTACGGGAAACGGCCAGCCGTCGTCGTCCCCGCGGGTGAGCAACCGCCCTCCGGTGCGCTCGCGAGCCTCGAAGATCGTGACGGTGTGGCCGGCGTCGGCGACGGTGCGTGCCGCGGCGACTCCGGCTGCGCCGGCGCCGATGACGGCGACGCGTTCGGTGTCGGATGCCCGTGTCAGCACCTCCTGGCCCGCGCGGCGCCCGGAGTCGACGGCCCCCAGCACGGTTCCCGGGTACGCGGCATCAGTGGCCTCGCCGGCGAAGAAGAGCCGGTCCATGACGGGAGCGGCAAGGGTCTCGCGGCGCTGCGGATCGGAGCCGACGGGCAGGTAGCTGACCGCCCCGAGGGAGTACGGGTCGGTGGACCAGGCGGATCGCGCCCATGCCGCGGGTGCGGGGACGCCGACCGGCGGCGACGGCTTCGGCCCCGGGGTGCTGGTGCGGGTCGGCGCCGGCGCCGGTTCGGGCGTGCAGGCCGCGAGGAGCACCGCAACGGCACCGGTACCGGCGCCGGCGAGCAGGGTGCGGCGAGTGATGCTCATCGTCCTGACAGACTACCCGCGGCCCTCACCGACGACCGGAACGTTGCCTATCCGAGACGCGGTTGCCTAGAATTACAGGTAAGCGCTTTCCAACTATCGAGAGGCCGCCATGCCCGTCGTTCTTTCCCCCTGGACCGATCGCCGCCGCGACGAAACGGCCGCACGGCCGGTGCAGTACGGTCCGCTCGTGACCCGCCGGGACGATGAGGCCATGCGCCGGTTCCGCGCCTACGGGCTCGGCCAGTTCATCCACTTCGGCCTGTACTCGATCCCCGGCAACCAGTGGAACGGCAAGACCTCGACCTCGCCAGCTCCGGAGTGGATCCGTTCCTGGCGCGGACCGGACGCCCCCGAGAACTGGACCGAGACGTACGACCGTCTCAACGAGGTGTTCGACCCGACCGAGCTCGACGCCCGCGCGTGGGCACGGCAGGCGAAGCAGATGGGCGCCCGGTACGCGATCTTCACGACCAAGCACCACGACGGCTTCGCGCTGTGGCCGTCGGCGTACTCCGAGTACACCGTCGCCTCGTCGCCCTGCGACCGCGACTTGGTCGGCGAGGTCGTCGACGCGTACAC
Source organism: Microbacterium esteraromaticum (assembly GCF_028747645.1). Taxonomy (NCBI): domain Bacteria; kingdom Bacillati; phylum Actinomycetota; class Actinomycetes; order Micrococcales; family Microbacteriaceae; genus Microbacterium; species Microbacterium esteraromaticum. Next base: position 356,366 of record NZ_CP118100.1, on the reverse strand, counting down.
GGCCGAGGGCATCGACGTCTTCCTGTACTTCTCGGTACTCGATTGGTCGCATCCCGGATACACCCGCACCGTGCCCGCCTGCGACGACAGTCGGGCCGGTTGGCAGGACTTCCTGGACTACACCCGCGCACAGCTGCTCGAACTGCTCGATCGGTACCCCGCCGCGCGGGGCCTCTGGTTCGACGGCACGTGGGACGAGTCGTGGATCGCCTCGCACGAGTTCACCCACCGTCTCGAGCAAGAGCTGCGCGAACGCCGCCCGGGACTGATCATCGGGTCGCGGTTTCGCAACGACGAGCACGGCGCCCGCCACTTCGATTCGGCCGGGGCGCTCCTCGGCGACTACGAGCAGGGTTGGGAGCGCAAGCTTCCGCGAAACCGCGAGATGCTCGACGGCAACGACTGGGACTGCGCCATGACGATCGGTCCGAACGCGTGGGGGTACATGCACGACACCTCCGGGCACTACCAGAAGACCGCCGACGACCTCGTCGATCTGCTGATGCGGTGCCGATCGATGGGCGGCAACCTGGTCGTCAACTTCGGCCCCGATGGCTCGGGTCGCATGACGGCGCACGAGACCCGGGTTGCCGAGCATCTCGGCGACTGGGTGGCACAGAACGCCGCGGCCGTCTACGACGCCTCGCACGTCGACCTCGAGCCCACCGGCATGGGGCACCTCACCGGCAACGACGACAGCGTGTACGTCACCGTGACGCACCGGCCGGTCACAGGCGTCGCCCGCCTGCGCTTCCCCGCCGACGCGGCCCTGGTGCCCGTCTCTGCCCGCCTACTCGCCACCGGCGCCGCGCTCGAGCTGCACCGCCGCGACATCGGGTACGACCTCGACTCCGCGATCCACTACGACGTGCTCATCCCGGCGGACTTCGCCACAGGCCGCGCCTTCGTGATCGAGCTCGCCCTCGGGCGGCCGACCGCACAGAACGCCGACCGCGCCGACGCCTTCATGTGACACTCCTGTCACGACGATGCCCGCATCGGCCGATGCGGGCATCGTCAGGAGAGGCGGATGTCAGACCCGGGCGCCGCCGATGCGGCCGGGCTGGCCGTCCCACGGCACCACCGTGCACAGATCGAGATCCACGCGGATGCCGTCGTCGGGCCACTGCACGCAGATGCGCGTTCCGTCGACAGACACCTGCAGATCCCGACGCGCGGCGACCGGATCGTCGTCGGCGCCGAGCAGTTGATGCAGCGCGACGTGCACCGTCTGCGCCGAGGAGCGCGTCGCCCACAGGGTCGGAATGGCCGAGTACTCGCCCATGGCGTTGACGCCGCGGTGTTCGACGACGGCCGGTTCCTCCCAGCCGTGCAGCCCGGTGAGCACGACGCGATGCGCGTCGCCCACGGCTTCGGCGGTGAGCGCGCGGGCATCCGACGACACCGCCGGCGGCGCGTCCGCGGCGAGCGCGAACGCGCCCTCGCGCAGCCGGTCGTGGGCGAGCGGAGCGGTGACCAGGTGCGCGCGCACCTCCATGCCGCGGTTCACGACCGAGGCGGTGACGATATGGGCGCCGGGGATCAGTGCCCCGTCGATCTGCGGCAGATGCACCGAGGCGCTCATGGCCCCTTCGGCCGCCGTGCCGCGGATCTTCACCCGTCGACTTGGGCGCCCCTGACCGTCGAACAGCGCGATGTGCCCGTCGACGGCCTGCAGCCACCCCGCACCGACCTCGGGGGCGGTGTGCGTCGAGTAGGCGAACGACGCGTAGTGCGGGTCGTCGCCGTCGGGGATGCCGTGGTTCTGCACCGGCAGGTCGGCGTGGTCTGAGCCGTGGTTGATCAGCACGACCGGGGCGTCGCCGCCCGCCGTGCTGATGCTGAGTCCGGTGTCGTCGAACGCGCGGGTGCGCGGCGGGGCCGCGACCGGTTCGGCAGGTGCGTTCCACACCGGATGCCCGTCGCCGAGGCTCAGTCCGAGAAAGCCGATGCCGGCGAGATAGGGCGAGCCGAACCCGCTGTAGTCCTGCATGCTGTCGAGGCACTCGTCGTACCAGCCCAGGCTGAGCTGACCGTCGGCGCCGACGCCGTGGTCGACGAAACCGTCGAGTACCGAGGTCGCGAGCTGCCGAGTGCGGCCAGCAGAGAGCGGGCTCACACCCGAGATCTCGGCGCACCAGAGCGGCGCGAGCGCGGCGGTGCGGTATGTGAGCGAGCGGCCGAAGTGCACCAGGGCGCCGTCGGAGGCGATGAACGTCGACAGCCCATCGACGAACTGTGCCAGCCGTTCGAGATGCCGTTGCCCGTCGGGCGTCTGGGTGCGGTCGGTCATGCGGTACCAGGCCCACAGATACGGGTGGATCGCCCACGCGTTGTAGTAGTCGATCGCATGGCCCGGGCCGTCGGTGTACCACCCGTCGCCGAGGTACCACCCCTCGACCCGCGCGATGTTGCGCTCGTTGCGCAGCCCGCGGGTGTCTCCGCCGCGGTGCCGGATGAAGGCCTCGGCCATGGCCGGGAAGAGCTGCCAGTTGTTCTGCCACACCTCGCGCTGAGCATGATGGCGCAGCCACCCGAGCACCTGCTGCTGCTCGGCATCGCTGAAGCGCTGCCAGAAGCGGTCACCGGCCGTGTAGAGCCCGAAGGCCAGGTTGGCAGCCTCGACGATCGAGTTCGTGATCCCCGTCAGCGGAGGCCGGCATGTGACGCCGAGCGGCCAGCGCGAGGGATGCTCCGGGCTGGTGCCGTCGACGATGGCCTGGGCGTAGAACTCGATCAGGGCGTCGGCGGTAGCATCCGACGGCTCTGCTCCCGCGATGCGGGAGGATGCGAGCAGAAAGCTGCGCCCGATCGTCTCCATCGATTCCCGGCGCACACCGTCGGCCGTGACCCGGCCGGGGAGGATCACCCCGGCCGGGTTGTGAGCGCCACGCTGCAGCACGGCGCTCAGCCAGAGGTCGGCGATGCCGTTCCAGTGTGCGCGTGCGGACGCGCCGTCTGCCGCGTGGCGCATGATCAGGCGCCCAGCGCCTTCTCGTACTCGCTGCGGGCCTTGTCTCCGCCGCCGGTGCGCCACGACTCGACCGAGGCCTTGACGTCGTCGAACGACTTGCGGCCGGCGATGTAGCTGATCGCGGTGTCCATGATGCCCTGGCGCATGGTGCTGCCCTTCTTGGCGAAGGTCGGGCTGAACAGGGTGGCGGTCGGGTTCTCGACGCCCATCGGGATCAGCGCGGAGTATGCCTCGTGGGTCGTGCGGATCACCTGCTCCTGCTGCGGCAGGTACAGCACCGGGCTGGGCGCGGCGATGTACTTCCACGGCACGGTCGTGTTGGCCAGCGCATCGGCGGTGGCCAACGGGTTGCCGTTGCCGTCGAGCGTGTAGTCGGTGCCCTCGACGCCGTAGTTGACGAGCAAGTACTCCTCGCTGCCGAACGGGGCGGCCAGCAGGTTGGCGATGCCGAGCAGCTTCTTGATCGACGCTTCATCGTTCTTCTTGAACATGGTGCGGCCGAACACGACGTTGTCCAGCCACGCGGTGGGCTTGCCACCGGCCGCGGCGAACGGCACGAACGGCGCCGAACCGGGCACGGTGACGCCGTAGCCGTCCGACTTGAAGTACGCCGGCAGCCCGTCGTAGACCTGTGCGACCTGACCGTTGGTGAACGCGTTGACCATCTGCGACTTCGTCCAGGCCTCGCTACCGGGCACGATGTAGCCGGCTGCGGCAGCCTTCTGCACGAACTGGATCGCCTCGAGGAACTCGTCGGTCTCGGCGAAGTACGTCAGTTTGCCGTTCTCTTCGCGCCACACGTTGGGCACGCCGAACAGCTGCTGGAACACACTCAGCCCGAAGCTGCTCGATCCGAACGCCCAGCGGTTCGCCTTGGCGTTGGTGAGCTCCTTCATGATCGACAGATACTCGTCGGCGTTCTTGATCTTCGAGGTGTCGCTGACGCCGACCTCGGCGAAGCGGTTGCCGTTGTAGAAGCCGAGGCCACCCGCGCCACCGCGCGGGATCGGGATGAAGTAGATCTTGCCGTCGCGCACGGTCTGACGCCAGTACAGCTCAGGGATCGCTGCGAGGTTCGGGTAGTCCTTGATGGCGTCACCCGACAGGAACGGCGTCAGGTCCTGGCACTTGGCCTGCAGGAACCCGATGATGTCCGGGATCGAGTAGCCGTTGTCGAGCAGCATGTCGGGCACGTCATTGCCGGCAATGGTGGTGTTGATCTTCGCCGTGAAGTCGTCCGATGAGACCGCCGAGATGTCGAGCTTGCCACCCAGGCGGTTCTCGATCTGCTGCCAGGCCGGGTTCTTGTCGCGCCCGTTCGGGGGCGGTCCGAAGATGTTGGTGATCGCCGAGAAGGTCTCGCCCTTGAGCGGCGGGGTGCTGACCGTGCGCACCGGGTTCTTCGGGTAGTTGAAGAACGCGGCGGGTACGCCCTCGGCGGTGCCTGCCAGGTCGGCAGCCAGACCCTCCGCCTTCACGAATGTGGGCAGTTTCACGGCGTCGGCGCTCGAGACGACGAGCTCCTGCCGCGTTCCGCAGCCGACCAACGACCCCGCCGCAGCGGCGCCGAGGATGCCGAGGCCCGCGACCTTGAAGAAGGTGCGCCGGTCGGCGGTGAAATCACTGATTGACATGTTCAGTCCTCTCTGACGAATGGGTGTTCAGCCCTTGATGGCTCCGGTGAGCACACCCTTGGTGAAGTACTTCTGCAGGAACGGGTAGACGCACAGGATCGGCACGATGCTGATCACGATGACGGCCATCTGGATCGCTTGACTGGGGGCGGCGATCTCGGCCGCGGCGCTCTGGTCGATCGATGAGCCCAGCAGCACGTATTGCCGCAGCACCATGGCGAGCGGCCACTTGTCACTGTCGACGTAGAGCATCGCGTTGAAGAAGGCGTTCCAGTAGCCGACGGCGTAGAACAGACCGACCACCGCGATCACGGCCTTCGACAGCGGCAGCACGACGTGCCACAGGATGCGCAGGTCACCCGCCCCGTCGAGGCGTGCCGCCTCGGTGAGTTCGCTGGGGATGCCCATCATGAACGAGCGCACGATGACGAGGTTGAAGGCCGAGAGCGCCGTCGGCAGGATCAATGCCGCATAGGTGTCGAGCATGCCGAGTTCCTTGACCACCAGGAACGTGGGGATGATGCCGGGCGTGAACAGCATGGTCAGCAGTGCGGTCATCAGGAAGAATCCGCCGCCGAGCAGGCCACGGCGTGAGAGCCCGTAGGCCATCAGCACGGTCAGTGTCACCGACAGCGCCGTGCCGACGAGCGTGATGCCGATGCTGCGAAGCAGCGCCTCGGTGACGATGCCGCCGGCGAAGATCGTCTGATACGCCGCGAGGGTCGGTTCGGCCGGAAACAGCACGAAGCCGTTGTTGCGGGCGATCTCCTCCTGCGTCGACAGGCTGGTGCCGATCACGATCATGAACGGATAGATCACGGCGATGCAGATCAGCAGCAGCACCAGGCCTTTGACCCCCTGCGTGGCGGCGGAGGGCTTCTCCATCCATACCGGTCGCCGACTGGAGGTGAGCTTGCGGGCCTTCTTCTCGCCGAGGTTCACGACGGTCGTCTGTGCGTCAACGGTCACGGGAGTACACCCCATCCTGTCCGAACATGTGAGCGAGCTTGTTGGCGCCGAGCACCAGGAACAGTCCGACGACGCCCTTCACGAGTCCGACCGCGGCGGCTGTGCCCCATTGGCCGTCGACGATGCCGTGGAAGTAGACGTAGGTGTCGAGCACTTCACCGGCCTCGGCGCCGACGTTGTTGCGCTGCAGGATGATCTGCTCGAAGCCGACCGACAGGGCCGTGCCGAGGTTGAGGATCAGCAGCAGGATGACGATGGGCATGATGCCGGGGATGGTGATCGCCCACATGCGCCGCCACGGCCCCGCGCCGTCGACAGCGGCGGCCTCGTAGAGCTCCTCATCGATGCTGGCGAGGGCCGCGAGGAACATGATGGTGCCCCAGCCGGCGTCCTTCCAGATCGTCTGCAGGGTCACCAGCAGCGGGAAGGTCTCGGGGTTGGTCATCGGGCTGATGCGCGGCAGCCCCATCGAGTCGAGCAGGTTGGGGATCGCCCCCGTGGGCCCCAGGATCTGCGTGAAGATCGAGATGATGATCACCCAGCCGAGGAAGTGCGGCAGGTAGATCACGCTCTGCACGAACTTCTTCAGCCCGGGCGACATGATGCTGTTCAGCAGCAACGCGAGCATGATCGGCACCGGGAAGAAGAGCACCAGCTGCATGAGGGTGATCACCAGCGTGTTGCGCAGCGCGTACCAGAACGCAGGGTCCGTGAACGCGACGGCGAAGTTGTCGAGGCCGACCCAGACGCTGTCGAAGAAGCCGAGGTAGGGCTGATAGTCCTCGAAGGCGATGATGTTGCCGGGGATGGGCAGCCAGTGGAACACCACGAAGTACAGGAATCCGGGCAGCACCATCAGCAGCATCATCCGGTCGCGCCGCAGGTGCGCGCGGAAGCTCAGCTTGGTGTCGGCCCTGCGGCCGCGCCGCGGTCGTTTCGGCGCGCCGGGCGGCGGGGTGTTCTGCGGCAAATCAGGCGCAGACGGTGCAGGTCTGCTCGCGACGGGTGCTGATGTCACCGCGATCCTCCGAACGTCGTCGTGGGGTGGTACCGAGTAGTAAGCGATTTCTATGCAACGTAGCCCAGATCCTCACAACCTGTCAAAGCCGGCGATCATATGCGCGTTTGAACCCGTTTCCAGCGGCGCGGTTTGCCCCAACGCTCGAAACCCTGATAGAAAACGGTTACTATTTTCGATCGATGGAGATGTACATGAACCGGCCGCCCCGCGTCGCTTTCGCGATGGACCCGGCAGCGCACGCCGCGGCTTTCCTGCCCGACACGCTCGAGCGCCTCGCTCGCATCGCGACCGTCGTCGACCCCGCGCCGCTCGGCGACCTGCGCTCCGACCGCGCGAGAGCGGCTCTCGCGCAGACCGATCTGTTGATCACCGGCTGGGGGGCACCGTCGATCGACCTGACCACCCTCGACGACGCCACCGCGCTGCGCGCGATCGTCCACGCCGCGGGCACTGTGCGCCTGTTCCTCGACCCTCTCGTGCTCGAGCGGGGCATCCGCGTCAGCAGCTGCGCCAGCGCCAACGCCGTACCCGTCGCCGAGTTCGCGTTCGCCTGCACGATCCTCGGGCTCAAGCGCACCAACCGCTTCGTCGCCCAACTGCACGCCACCAAGGGCACGCGGGACACCCGGCGGATGCCACCGATCGGCGCCTACGGAGTGACCGTCGGCGTGGTCGGCGCGTCCCGCGTCGGCAGGGAGATGCTGCGGATGCTGCGCAGCATCGACGCCCACGTGCTGCTCAGCGATCCCTACATCTCGGCCGAAGAGGCACAGGCGCTCGGCGCAGAGCTGGTCGGCCTCGACGAGCTCTGCCGGCGCAGCGCTGTCATCAGCATCCACGCCCCTCTGACCGACACCACCGCAGGGATGATCGGCGCACGGGAACTGGCGCTGATGCGCGACGGTGCCGTACTGATCAACACCGCCCGCGGCGGGCTGATCGACACCGACGCCCTGACCCGTGAGGCGGTCGCCGGGCGCATCGACGCCTACCTCGATGTCGTCGCCCCCGAACCGCTGCCGGCGGACTCGCCGCTGTACACGCTGCCGAACGTCACCATCACGCCGCACATCGCCGGCGCGCTCGGCAACGAGGTCTCGCGGCTGGGCGAGCTGGCCGTGGCAGAAGTGGCCCGCTTCGCCGCCGATGATAGATTCGACCACGAAGTGCGCCCCGCAGACTTCGCGATCATGGCGTAGCCGCTTCGTCTCGAGGGAACGTGTCATCACCAGCTGACCCCGCACAGCGCACCGCGCACCGACGCGCAGCCACGATCAGCGACGTGGCCGAACTGGCGTCGGTGTCGACGGCGACGGTCTCGCGCGTTCTCAACGGCAACTACCCCGTTGCCGCCGCCACCCGCGACCGGGTGATGCGGGCCGTCGCGAAACTGGGCTACGCGGCCAATGCCAATGCCCGAGCGCTCACCAGGGCCGGCACCGAGATCATCGGCGTCGTCGTGCCCGAGATCGTCGACCCGTTCTTCGGCTATCTGATCCATGGTCTCGAGCAGGCAGCCGCAGAGGCCGGGCGCCTGCTGATCGTCGCGACCACCAGCGGGGAGCCGGAGCGCGAGATGGCGCTGATCGACCGCATGCGCGAGCAGCGCGTCGACGCCGTCATCGTCGTCAGCGGCGCCCGCGACGAGCCCTCGTACCACCGCCTGCTGGCGCAGCGCGCCGAGTCGCTGGAGGGCATGGGCAGCCGTCTCGTGCTCTGCGCGCATCCGCCACTGCCCCAGCCGAGCCCCAGTCGCACCGTCGCCTACGACAACGAGGGTGGCGCGTTCGCGATCACCGAGCACCTGATCGGGGTCGGGCACCGCCGGATCGCCCTGGTGGGCGGACGGCGCACGCTTCCCGCCATGCGCAGCCGCCTCGACGGCTATCTGCGCGCACTGACGGCGCGGGGCGTCGAGGTTGACGAGACGCTTATCCGCATGGACGGATTCGGTCGGCACTCTGGCCGCACTTCCACGGCGGCCCTGCTGGGCGAGAGCACCGGCGCCACGGCGATCCTCGCGGTCAACGAGACCATCGCCGCGGGCGTCTACGAGGCCCTCGCCGAGGCCGGTCTGCGGATTCCCGACGACATGTCCGTCGCCGCATACGACGACACTCCCCTGGCCACCGATCTCACGCCGAAGCTGACGACCGTGCACGTGCCGCTCGAACAGCTCGGCCGCGAAGCGCTGCGCGCGGCTCTCGCCGACCGCGACGCCTTCTCGCGCGACCCCGACGAGGTCGTGACGCTGGGCACCTACCTGGTGCACCGCGACTCGGTGGCTGCCCCGGCGCACTGACGCCGTCGCCCACCGCACTGCCTCCGCCTCAGACCGCAACGCTCCCGCCGAGGAATGCAGAACGGCCCCGCCTCCGTCTGCACGGGGCGGGGCCGTTCGCGGCTCAGGCCTCGACCTGGCCGCGGGCGAAGTAGGCGACGAGATCCTCGTCGAGCGCCGGCACATCGATCGCGGAGCCGTCGGCACGCAGCGACTGCGTCGCGAGGATGCCCGCGGCGACCGACTCGCGCGCGGCGACCGGCGACGTCTCAGTGAGACCGCCGTCACGCACGAAGCGCAGGAACTCGGCCACGAGCAGACCATCGGCGCCGTCGTGTCCGGCATCCGGGGCCGACTCGATCGGGAACGTCTCGTCGGCTTCGGCGTAGCCGCGGTGACGACGGTTCCACAGACGCACCTCGCCACCCGACGAGTCGCCGATGTTCTCGATGCGCCCCTCGGTGCCGATCACGGTGTAGTTGCGCCAGTAGTCGGGGGTGAAGTGGCACTGCTGGTACGAGGCCATCACACCACCCGCGAGGCGCATGTTGACCATCGAGATGTCCTCGACGTCGACCGTGGGGTGCAGCCCGTCGAGCGAGGTCGGCGGCCAGTTGTCAAGGCTGAACCAGTCGGGCATCCGCTCGCCCGTGCGGTCACGACGGTCGTCGATGCCGCCGTACACACTCAGCTCACCCATCGCGGCGACCTGCTCGGTGTACGCACCGGCGAGCCAGTGGATCACGTCGATGTCGTGCGCGCCCTTCTGCAGCAGCAGCCCCGTCGTGCGGGTGCGGTCGGCGTGCCAGTCCTTGAAGTAGTAGTCGCCGCCGTGGCCGACGAAGTGCCGGCACCACACGGCCTTCACCTCACCGATGCGTCCCTCTTGGATCAGTCGGCGCATGAGCGTCACAACGGGCATGTGGCGCATGTTGTGCCCGATGTACAGGCGGGTGCCGGTGCGGCGGGCGGTCTCGAGCATCGCGTCGGCGTCGGCGAGGTCGATCGCCAGCGGCTTCTCGCAGAACACCGGCACGCCCGCCTCGAGGGCGCGGATGCTGATCTCGGCGTGCGTGTTGTCGGGCGTGAGCACCATGACGGCGTCGACGCCGGATGCCAGCAGCTCGTCCAGTGAGTCGGTGATCAGCGCGTCGGGCAGTTCACGACGTGCGTCTTCACGGGCGCGTTCGGCGGGATCGCAGACCGCGGTCACGCGCGATCCCTCTTCGGGACGATGCACTTCTCTGCGCAGCGATGCGCGGGCACCGAATCCGATGATGCCGATCTTGAGGTCCAAGAGTTCTCCTTCTGATTTCTTCGTCACAGCCGTGTCGCGCCCGGGGCGTCGAGGTCGGTGGAGCCGCCGGGGAACAGCGACCACGGGAATTCATGCAGGCGCGTCGGGTCGGTGTCGTCGGCCAGGGCCCGGTCGACGATCACCTTCGCCTGACGTGCGTAGAAGTCGGTGGGTCCGACAGTGGTGAGCGTGGGAGCGACGGATGCCGCATGGGGCGTGTTGCCCACACCCGTCACCGCGAGGTCGTGCGGCACGCGCAGGCCCAGCATGTGGGCGGCGTTGATCACCGCGATGGCCGCGAAGTCGGTCGTCGCGTACACCGCGGTCGGGCGCCGCGGCGACGACAGCAGCGCCACCGCGGCCTCGAACGCACTCGCGTGCGTCGTGGTGTAGCTCTGCACCCACGACGGGTCGACCGTCAACCCGTGCGCGGCCATCTTCTCCTGGTACACGCTGTACCGGGAGCGGTCATCGGTGGCCAGCATGCTCTCGGCGGCCAGGCAGCCGATCTCGACATGCCGCTCAAGCAGGTGATCCATCGCCAGTTCGCAGCCCGGCAGCGCCTCGGAGCGGATCACATCGAACCCGTTGGGCTCGAGCGTCTCCGAGAACACCACCAGGCGCTGACCGCGCTCGACCAGGTCTGCCAGGTGACGGCGACCGGGCTCGGTGTCGGGAGCCTGATCGAGATAGGCCACATCGCACTCGATGCGATCGAGCGCCGCGTGCCAGTCGCCGTCCGCGAGGATCAGCGTCGTCAGGTCGTGCTGCTTCGCCTCGGCGTTGACCGCGTCGGCGACCGCGAGCGCCCACGGATCGCTCAGCATGTGCAGGGCCAGCTGCACCGTCTCGGTGCGCCCGGTGCGCATGGCGCGCGCCGAGCGGTTCGGCCGGTAGTTGAGCTGTTCGGCGGCTTCTCGCACGCGCCGGATGGTGTCCGGGGCCACACCGGCCCCGGACACCCCGTCACGGCCCGAGAAGACGTACGACACGGTCGCCGTCGACACCCCGGCCCGTTCGGCCACCATCCGCAGAGTCGGCCGTCGACGTGTCGTCGAGACTCCGTCAGCGCTGAGAGAATCCGCCATGTTTACCCCTTCGATCCTGAGAAGGCGATGCCCTGAATGAACTGCTTCTGCAGGATCATGAAGGTCACGAGCATCGGCAGGGTCGCGAGCAGCGCTCCCGCCATCAGAACAGGGTAGTCAGTGCCGTGCAGTCCGACGAGCTGCGCCAGACCGACCGACAGGGGCATCTTCTCGGGATCGGTGGTGACAACCAGCGGCCAGAGCAGGTCGTTCCACGACCACAGCACGGTGAACACCGTCAAGGCGACGATGCCGGGCTTGGCCAACGGCACCATGATGCGCCAGAAGGTCTGCCACGGGTTTGCGCCGTCGATCCGCGCCGCCTCTTCGAGTTCCGCCGGCAGTGACATGAAGAACTGCCGCATCAGGAACGTGCCGAACGCGCTGAAGATGCCGGGCACGATCAGCGCCTGCAGGGTGTTCAGCCAGCCGAGCGACTGAATGATCTCGTACTGCGGCAGCAGGTACAGCTGCGAGGGCACCATCAGCACCGACAGGAACAGCACGAACACGACGTTGCGACCGGGGAACGGGATGCGCGCGAACGCGTAGCCGGCCATGGTGCACAGCACGACCTGGCCGACCGTGCGGCCGATGGTCAACAGCACCGAGTTGGTGAACATCTGCGCGAAGGGCATCGAGTCGAAGACCTCGCCGAAGTTAGTGAACACCCACGGGTCGGGGATGACCACCGGCGGCACCTGCACCGAGTCCTGGAACGTCTTGAAGGCGGTCAGGGTCTGCCAGATGAACGGGAACACCATCACCACGGCGCCGAGGATCAGCACGATGTGCACGATCCAGACGCCGCGGTTCTTCGGCGAGCGCCCCGCCTGCTGCGAGACCCCGGAGGCGTCGACCACGGCGCGTGTGTCCAGCGAGATCTCACTCATAGTGCACCCACTTCTTCTGCAGACGGAACTGGACGACCGTCAGGACGAGGATGATCAGCAGCAACAGGAACGCGATCGCGGCCGCGTAGCCGCGCTCGTTGTCGATGAAGCCGGCTTCGTAGAACAGGTAGACGATCGTGCGGGTGTTCGGCATGGCCGGGTTGTTCACCCCGAGCATCATGTAGATCAGGTCGAAGACCTGCAGCGCGCCGATCACGCTGATGACCGAGACGAAGAAGATGCTCGGCGACAGCAGCGGGATGGTGATCGAGAAGAACTTGCGCACAGGGCCGGCGCCGTCGAGGTCGGCGGCCTCCATGATCGTGTCCGGGATGCCCTGCAGCCCGGCGAGGAAGATCACGACGTTCGTCCCGAGGCCGGCCCAGATGCCGACGACCGCGATGGCGACCAGCGCCGTACTCGGGTCGGTCAGCCAACTGCGCCCCTCGACGCCGAACCAGCCGAGCATCGTGTTGAGCACACCGAAGTCGCCGTTGTAGATCATGCGCCAGACCAGCGCGATCGCGGCGGGCATCGTGACGACGGGGATGAAGTACAGGGTGCGATAGACGCTGCGGCCCTTGAGGCCCGCGGTGTTCAGCAGCGCGGCGATCGCCACGGCGACGGGGATGCCGATGAGCGCGATGCCCGTGTAGATGGCGGTGTTGCGCAGCGCCCCGATCAGTTCGGGGTCCTGGAACAGCCGCTCGTAGTTGGCAAGCCCCACCCATTCCGAGCCACCGAAGGGTCCGGACTCGGTGAACGACATGAACATGGTGCGCACGGTGGGCCACAGGTAGAACACCAGCAGGCCCAGTGCGGTGGGGCCGATGAAGACCAGTGCCCACCAGGGTGAGGCACCGGGATTGCGCCGACGGCGGCGGATGCCGGAGGTCTTCGCCTCCGGCATCCGCTCGGTCGACGTGTCGGCGCTGCGCGCGACGACGTCGGTCATGCTGTGTTCCTTACTCGGAGTCGAGGGCTGCCTGCATCTTCGATGCAAGCTCCTGCAGGCCATCTGCCGGGGTGACGTTGCCCGCCCAGACCTGGGAGAGGATCTCGCCCTCGACACTGGTCCAGGCGGCGGTGTTCTGCGATGCCGGGTAGGCGACGGCCGTGTCGAGCGCGTCGATGTACGCCTGCAGGTTGTACTGCGGGAGCGCGTCGACCCAGACCTGCTGCTTGCCGTCGAATGCGGGGATCACGGTGCCCGAGTCGGCCATGATGTCGGCCGCGGCCTCGCTGCTGGCGAAGACGGCGAACTCGGTAGCCGCCTCGACGTGGTCGCCCTTGGCGTTGACGACGTTCGCCAGACCGTGGATCACGCTCTGGTTGCCCGCGGGGCCGGCGGCCAGCGGGGCGACGTCGACCTTGTCGGCGATGTCGGCGTTGTCGGCGTAGGTGTGCGCCGCCCACGAGCCGTTCTGGAACATGGCGACCTTGCCCGACAGGAAGAAGTCCTGCGCCGAGGTATCGGTCATCTGCTGCGCGGTCGGCGACGAGCCCGCCTCGATGAGGTCGGTCCACAGCTCGATACCGGCGAGCGCCTCGGGCGTGCCGTAGCCGCTGGTGGTGCCGTCGGCACTGATCACCTCGCCGCCGGCCTGGGCGATCGAGTTGTAGTAGTTCTCCTGGCCCGCCTGCGCTGCAGCGATGCCGAACTGGCCCTTGGCGGGGTCGGTCAGCTTGGCCGCGGCGTCCTTCATGTCATCCCAGGTCCAACCGGCCGTGGGGTAGGCGACGCCCGCCTCGTCGAAGAGTTCCTTGTTGTACCAGAGGCCGATGGTGTCGAAGTCCTTCGGCGCACCGTAGAGGGCGCCGTCGAAGGTGTACAGGTCAACGAGCCCCTCGGGGTAATCGGCGGGGTCGAGGTCAGCGCCCTCGAGCGGTGCGATCACACCGTTGGATGCGTACAGCTGGAAGTTCGGGCCGTTCATCCAGAACACGTCGGGAGCCGCGCCGCCCGAGACCGAGGTCTGGAGCTTCGTGAAGTACTCCTTGTACGGAGTGGTCACGAGCTTGATCGACACGTTGGGATTCTCGGCGGTGAACGCGTCGGCGATCGCCTGCATCGCCGGCTCCTGCTTCTGGTCCCAGATGCCGTATTCGAGAACGATCTTCTCGTCCGGATCGGCGCTACCGGCGTCGGAGCTGCTGCAGCCGGTGAGGGCGAGTGCTGCGGCTGCGGTCACCGCGAGTGCGGTGCCTCCCCGTCGGGTCAATGCTGTCGATCGCATGCGATCCTCCCTTGGATCTGTTGGGGTCGGGCTGTGATGCCGGGATACGTGTTAATCGTTTATCTAAACGATTAACAGCAGTGTAATCACAGCATCCCGACGATCACAACACACTCGGCCGCGACCTCAGCCGCGACCGACGCCGGCGAGGTCCATCTGCGAACGCCAGGCAGCGCGCGCAGCCTGGAGCCGTTCGACGACCTCGGGGTGCTCAGCGGCGACATCGCGCTGCTCGACAGCATCCGACCGCAGGTTCACCAACGAGAGTCCGGCACCGGGCTCGGTGTGCTCGGTCCTGCGGATCTCCTCGGCGTGCCCGGACGCGTCGTCGACGTACCGCAGCTTCCAGTCCCCCTGCCGCACGGCCCACTGCCAGCGGCAGTCCCAGTGCAGCTCGTCGCGCACAGCATCCGCCTCGCCGCGCAGGAAGGCGCGCAGATCGCGCCCATCGAGGCCCGAGTCGTCGGCGCCGGCGACGGCGACGGCGGTGCCGGCGATATCCATCGAACTCACCAGCCCCCGCCGGTGCGCACCCGCAGGCAGCTGCCCCGACCAGCGCATCAGGAAGGGCACGCGGATGCCCCCTTCGAGCAGCGTGTACTTCGACCCGCTCAGCGGTGTGTTCACGCCGTAGTTGCAGTTCGAGCCGCCGTTGTCGGTGGTGTAGACGACGATGGTGTCCTCGGCGATACCGAGATCGTCGAGCAGATCGAGCAGGCGGCCGATCTGGGCATCCATCAACTCGAGCTGCGCAAGGTAGTACTCGCGTCCGTTCGGCAGGTTCGGGCTGATCGCACCGTCGTACCAGTCGAGGTACTCGGCTGCGCCCGGGTACCAGTCCTCGAAGGCGGGCAGCCCGCGCGCCTCGAGCTCTTCGGGCGGCAGCTGCCAGCAGAAGTTGTGCACGGCGTTGAAGGCGACGGTTGCGAAGAAGGGACGCTCGTCGTCATCGGCGATGAACGCCGCCGCACGATCGGCGATCTCGTCAGTGAGAAAGCGCTCGACCTCGACCGGCTCGCCATTGGCCGACAGGGGTTGCACGGCCATGGCGCGGGTCGCCTCACCGTACTCGGCGACCGCGGCGTCGGAATGGCGCAGGTAGTTCAGGCGCCCCATCGACTGACCGGCCAGGCCGTAGAACGAGTCCTCGAAGCCATGCTGGGGCGGGGTACCGCGGTCCCCCTCGCGTTCGCCCCCGTAGTGCACCTTGCCGTAGTACCCGGTGCGGTAGCCGGCATCGCGCAGGCGCTCGGCGACCGTCAGGTGGTCGGCTCCCGGCACGGCGGAGTCGTCGAACCAGTGCGCGCCCCAGCGCTGCTGATAGGCCCCGCCGATGAGTCCGGCCCGCGAGGGGGAGCACACCGGCGCGGTGACGTAGGCCTCGTCGCAGGTGACACCCTCGGCCGCCAGGCGGTCAAGTGACGGCGTGCGCACCGCCGGGTCGACGCCGAGCGCGGACCTGTCGGCATAGCCGTGGTCGTCCGAGACGATCACGAGCACATTGGGGCGGCGGGACTCGGGCATGGACATCGGACTCCTCATCGAACCTGAAACGTTTAGCAATCCGACGCTAGCCCCTGCCCCGCACGTTGCACAAACGCTCACGATCAGACGCGCACGACGGGGGTGCGGACGCCGCCCGCACCCCCGCGATGTGGACTACAGCGCCGCCTCGGCGTAGACACGCAGGGCGTCGCGCACGAACTCCGCACCGGCGGTGCCGTCGCGGGTGGCGTAGTTGGCCGCGAATCGCGGGTCGGCGGCGTACATGTCGGCGAGGCCGAGCACGTACACCTTCGTGTCACCCCCGTTCTCGGATGCCGGCGTGCCGGGCACACTCATGAGCCATGCGACATGACGGCGCGCGAGGTCCTGCGCGGCATCGGATGCCGGATCGACCCCGCTCTCGGCCGCGGCCACCCAGTCACCGGCCAGATCGGCGACGCGCTGCTGCCACTCCCGCCGCTCATCGGCACTCATGCCGCGCCACCAGCGATCACCCGCCGCGTAGGCGTTCTTGCCCCAGCGCTGCTCGACCTCGTCCTTGTAGCGGGTGTGGTCGAACCCGTCGAACATGTTCTCGGCCATGATTGGCCCTCCTTCTCTCAACGCGTGAATGGTGCTCTCGACCGAAGCGATCTGCCGCAGCATCCGCTCCTGTTCCTGGCGCAGCCAGGCCAGGTGCGCTTCGAGCGCACCTTCCTCGGATTCGCCGCGGTCGAGCACGTCGGCGATCTGCGGCAGTCCGAGCCCGAGCTCGCGCAGCAACAGGATGCGCTGCAGGCGCACGAGCGCCGCCCGGTCATAGTGGCGGTAGCCGTTGCGCGCGACGCGTGACGGCGCGAGCAGTCCGATGTCGTCGTAGTGCCGCAGCGTTCTGCTCGTGGTTCCGGCGAGTCGCGCGATCTCTTGGATCGACCAGTCCATGGCATCCCTTCCGTCATTGAGGACCACGCTAGAAGTTGACGCTGCGTCAAGGTCAATCCTTCTCGGCAAACCCCCAGGCGCAATCGAGATATATCGTGTTATTCTCGCTTCAACGCGATATATCTCGATATCGCCGAACTCAGGAGAGAACGACATGACCGAGAAGTGGCTCATCGCCCCCGGCGAGGAACGCGTCATCGACATCGCCTCGGCGTCCCGGCTCAAGGTCGGGCTCGTCGGCGGCCAGGTCGACGTCGTGGCGCACGACGAACCCGGCATCCGCATCGAGGTGCACGGGGTCACCATCAAAGACCTGCGCATCGAATCCGACGGCACCCAGGTCGAGATCGACCACCCCCAGATCGGGTGGGACAACTTCCTCGACGTCTTCCGCAACTTCGGTGCCGGTGGCCCCAAGGCCGAGATCAGCATCGCCGTACCGCGCAGCATCGCCCTCACCCTCGGCGTCGTCAGTGCCGGAGCCCTGATCTCGGGCATCCGAAACGACGCGCGACTGAACACCGTCTCGGGCGACATCATCGCCGACAACATCTCGGGCGACCTGACGCTCAACAGCGTCTCGGGCGACGTGCAGGTGCGCGCGCTCACCGGCTCGATCAACGCCAACAGCGTCTCGGGCGACATGGCCGTCACCGGCACCATGCACAAGGCAACCGTCGACACCGTCTCGGGTGACGTGCTCGTCGAGGCCATCGGCGACATGAACACCATCAACCTGAACACCGTCTCGGGCTCCACCCGGATCCGCCTCGACGAGACCCTGCCCGCCAACTACGTGCTGCGCAGCATGAGCGGCAAGCTCACCGTCGACGGCATCGAGCGCTCGGGCGGTGGCCCCGCCACCTACACCGGACAGAAGGGCGAGCTCGCCGGCAGCTTCGTCGACGTGCGCGCCAACTCGGTCTCGGGATCGATCGCGGTACTGCGCCGCCCGCAGGTGTCGGTCGCCGACGACGCGGAGTGGGAATCATGACCCCCGCGGTCTTCTCGCACGGCGACCTGCGGCTGTATCTGCTGTCGCTGCTCGCCGAGTCTCCGCAGCACGGCTACGGCATCATCCAGGCGCTCACCGACCGCACCGGTGGCACCTACACCCCCAGCGCCGGCACCATCTACCCTCGACTCGCGAAGCTCGAAGAAGAGGGCCTGGTGTCGAAGACCGTCGACGGACGCACCACGATCTACGCGATCACCGACGCCGGCCGCGCCGAGCTCACGGCCCGCGAGGGCGAGCTGGAGGGCATCGAAGAGGGGCTGTCCGACTCGGTGCGCCTGATCGCCAGCGAGGTGCGGCACAGCGTGCAAGAGGCGATGCGCAGCCTGCGCGCCGACCTCGCCACCGCCGCGCAGAAAGAGAAGCGGGATGCCAAGGAGCGCGCACACGCCGACTCGATGAGCGACGAGCGCACCACCAGCCGCGAGCAGCTGGGCCGGGCGGATGCTGCCATCAACGCCTTCCGCGCACAGGTACGCACCGATCTGCGCACCCATGTGGCACGGGGCGGCGCGCTGCCGGCATCCGTCGTCGCAGACCTCGAGCAGGCACTGGACGACGCGGCCCGCGCGGTGACCCGCGCCCTGGCCGCTCCGCCGCAGGACTGACCCCGCGTCTGGGTCGGGCCCGCGTCTGGGCTGGCCCGGCGTCGCGCCCGGCCCCTGCCGCCGAGACCCCCACCTATCGTCGAGACCCCCACGTATGGACGTCCATTCGTGGGGGTCTCGACATGAACTGGGGGTGTCGGCGCGAGTGCGCGCGGCGTGGCTACTCGGTCCAGACGTCTTCCTGGTCGTCGGGCACAGGCTCCTCCTGCGGCACGACGAGCACCGAGCGGTGCTGCCGATGCGCCAGGCGTGCCGCGACCGACCCGGTGAAGAACTCCCGGATCGACTCCCCCAGGCCGCGCTTGCGCGTACCCACGACGATCAGCTGCGCATCGAGCCGCTCGGCGAGCTGCTTGATCGCCAGGGCAGGGTCACCCACCAGCTGGCGTGCGGTCCAGACGACATCAGCCTTCTTCAACAGCTGCTCGGCGGCCTGCTGCACTTCTTCGAACTCGGCGATGCCCGAGTCGATGTTCAGGTCGATGGGCGCCGAGTGCACATAGCCGTCGGGGTCTTCGTACGTCACGAACCGCGTGACGTCGACGTGCACCACAACGAGCGGCGAGCCGAGCAGCTTCGCGTACTTCACTGCCTCATCGAGAACGTGCCCGGGTTGGCCGGGTTGCAGGCCGACGATGACCGCCTTCTGCAGGGCGGCGTTCTGTGCTGCCTCGTCGGATGCTGCGGGCGTGGAATCCGTCATGTCGATCCTTCCGCTCGAAGGCCGCAGGACGGCCTGGTGGTCTGGCGTGCGTGCTATCCTGAATGCTACTCTTACCGGCCTCGAGCCGGTGCCGTGAATATCATCGGGCATGCACCGCCCGCTGCTGAACTCGTAAAAGGGGGTCTCGCGCATGGGCCGTGGCCGTCAGAAGGCGAAGCACACAAAGATTGCTCGCGAACTCAAGTCGTACAGTCCGGATGTGAATTTCTCCGCCTTGGAGAGTGAACTCGGGCATCCCTCGTCCGAGGACCAGT
This sequence comes from Microbacterium esteraromaticum, assembly GCF_028747645.1. Taxonomy (NCBI): domain Bacteria; kingdom Bacillati; phylum Actinomycetota; class Actinomycetes; order Micrococcales; family Microbacteriaceae; genus Microbacterium; species Microbacterium esteraromaticum. Next base: position 336,944 of record NZ_CP118100.1, on the reverse strand, counting down.
ACGTCGACAAGTGGGCCGACATGTACGAAGACGAAGACGAGGACGAGCTCGAGCGAGCCTGATCCGCTTCTGTGCACGACAGACACCCTGGCGACCAGCATCCGCTGCGTCGACCAGGGTTTCGTCGTTGCCACTCGCGGGAGTACTGAAGTCTGCCTGCCGCGCACGAGAACAGGACGGTTGACGAGAACAGGCTGAATCGCTCCGAATCATCCTGTACTGGGTAAAGAGCCTGTTGCGGATGACGTCTGCGCGCCCGGGCCTGACCCGGCCCGCATCGCCCTCACCACTTCCCGTGCCGGCGCTCCCATTCGTCCTCCACCGTGACGCGCCTGCCGGCGATCATCCCGGCCGGGAACGTCACGACGAGCACGCCGGCCACGATCAGCAGCGGCACCGTCCACGCATGCGTCAGGTCGTGCAGCACGCCGATCAGCAGCGGGAAGACGGCGGCGAACGTGTAGCCGACGCTCTGCACGAAACTCGACAGTACGACGGCACTCTCGGGCGTGCGCGAGCGGATGCTGATGAGCACCAGCGACAACGGGAACAGCACGCCGACCAGGCCGAACAGCACCATCCACAGCGGCAGCAGCCCCGGCAGCGGGGCCAGGAGCAGTCCGATCAGACCGATCAGCCCGCCGATCGACCCGAACGCGAACAACGGACGCGTCGCCTGGAACCGCACCACGAGCACCGGAACCAGCAGCGATGCCGGCAACGACACGGTGGCGAACAGCGACAGCAGGAACCCGGCGGTCGCCGCGCTCACTCCCGCCAGATCGACGAGGATCACCGGCATCCACGCGAAGGTGACGTACGCCATCGTCGATGACGTGCCGAAGGTGAACGCCAGCGCCCACACCAGCGGAATCCGCCGCAGCCGCCCGAAGATGCGCCGTGTGGCCGGCGCCGTCGCGATCGGGCCGGTCAGCGCCGGCTCGTCGCCGCCCGAGGACGGCCGGGTCACCGGCGCCGTGCGCGGCGCCTCCTGCGGCGTGGAGTGGCGGATGCTGTCATCCGCCGGGCGCAGCAGCATCAGCATCCACGGAATGGCCCCGGCCAGAGCGAACGCACCCCACATCGCCAGCGAGAACCGCCAGTCGGTGGCCTCGGCCACCGGCACAGCCACCATCGGCGGTAGGAACGTCGAGAACGACATCGCCGTGGTGTACAACGTCATCATCAGCCCGATGCGATCGGGGAAGTACTTCTTCACCAACGGGGGCAGCAGAATGTTGCCCATCCCGACGCCGGCGAACGTCAGTGCCGTCGCCATGAGCAGCCCGACCGAGTCGCCCACCAGCCCACGCGAGACGATACCGGCCGTGATCGTCAGCAGAGCGATGACGGCAACCCGTTCGATACCCAAGCGCTGCTCGAGCATCGGAGTGATCAGACCGAACAGCGCGAAGCAGACCGGCGGAATCGTGCCGATGATGCCGAGCACCGTGGGCGACACAGTGAAGTCGGCACCGATCAGTTCGATGACCGGCGACAGCGATGCCACGGCCGAGCGCAGAGAGAACGCGCACAGCACAATGCCCAGCATGGCGAGCGCGCGGCCCCGCCAGAGCGGGCGCGCACTCACCCGGGTCATGACGTCTGGGACTTCTCGACCCAGTCGAGGTACTCGTCGGTGACGGTTCCGGTGACGTAGCGCCCGTCGAAGCAGCTGAGGTCGAGGTCGGTCAGATCGGTGCCCTCGATGATCGCCGCCTTGAGGTCTTCGACCTCTTGGTAGACCATGCGATCGGCGCCGAGTTCCTCGGCGATCTCGGGGATGGTGCGCCCGTGAGCAATCAGCTCGTGCTTGGAGGGCATGTTGATGCCGTACACGTGCGGGTAGCGCACCGGCGGCGCAGCCGAGGCGAAGATCACCGACTTGGCGCCGGCGTCGCGCGCCATCTGGATGATCTGCTGGCTGGTGGTACCGCGCACGATCGAGTCGTCGATGAGCAGCACGTTCTTGCCGCGGAACTCGGTCGACATCGCGTTCAGCTTCTGCCGCACGCTCTTCTTGCGCACCGCCTGCCCGGGCATGATGAAGGTGCGACCGACGTAGCGGTTCTTGTAGAAGCCCTCGCGGTATTCCTTGCCGAGCTTGCGGGCCACCTCCATCGCCGCCGGACGCGACGAGTCGGGAATCGGCATGACCACGTCGATCTCGTCGAGCGGCACGTGCTTGGCGATCGTGTCGGCCAGCTTGTCGCCCATCCGCAGGCGCGACTCGTAGACCGAGACGCCGTTCATGACCGAGTCGGGACGGGCGAGATAGACGTACTCGAACGCGCACGGCGTGAGCTGCGTCTGCTTCGCGCACTGGCGGGTCGACAGCTCACCGTCGTTCGAGATGAACACGGCTTCGCCGGGGGCGACCTCGCGCACGATCTCGTAGTCGGCGTTCTCGAGCACCAGCGACTCGCTGGTGACGACCCACTCATCGGCATCGCCCGGCGCCGCGCTCGTGCGTCGGCCGAGGATGAGCGGGCGGATGCCGAACGGATCGCGGAACGCGAGCAGACCGTAGCCGGCGATGATCGCGATGACCGCGTACGCGCCCTCGATGCGCGCGTGCGTGCGCTCGACGGCGTCGAAGATGCGATCCGGGTCGAGGTCGACGGTCGAAGTCGAGGTCTGAAGTTCGCCGGCCAGCACGTTCAGCAGCAGCTCGGTGTCGCTGGACGAGTTCAGGTGCCGACGGTCGCGGTAGGCCATGTCGGCAGTGAGCTCACGCGTGTTGGTGAGGTTGCCGTTGTGGATGAGCACAATGCCGTACGGCGCGTTCACGTAGAACGGCTGCATCTCTTCTTCGTTGGAGGCCGTGCCCTTGGTGGCATAGCGCACGTGCCCGAGGCCGACATTACCGAGCAGCGCGCGCATATCGCGCGTACGGAACGCCTCGCGCACCATGCCCGAGGCCTTCGCCATGTGCATGACGCCGCTCGACTCGACTGTCGCGATGCCGGTGGCGTCCTGACCGCGATGCTGCAGCAGCAGCAGGGCGTCGTAGATGTCCTGGTTGACGGGGCCGTTTCCGACCATTCCGACGATGCCGCACATGGAGTGTTACTTCATCCGTTCTGTCAGTGAGCGGTCTCGGCGTATGCACCCACGAGGCGCACCGCTCCACCGTCGACGCCCTTGGCGCCTTCTTCGTACTCGCCCTCGGGGCGCGCGCCGGTGTGCACCGTCGCGACCTGCCAGGCGGGGATGCCCTGGGCCTCGATGTTCGCGATCGCGGCGTCCTTGTGCTCGGCCGCGACGACGGCGAGGAACCCGATGCCCAGGTTCCAGGTGCCCTCGGTGTCGACGATGGGCGTGCCGGCGATGTCGGCGAGCACGCGGAACACCGGGCTCGGCGACCAGGTCGACCGGTCGACGTCGGCCCAGCTGCCCTGCGGGAGCACACGGGCGAGGTTGGCCGCGATGCCGCCGCCGGTCACGTGGCTCAGCGAGTGGATGCTACCCGCCGGAAGGTTCTCGATGAGCTTCAGCAGCGGTGTCGTGTACAGGCGCGTCGGCTCGAGCAGGGCCTCGCCCCAGGTCGTGCCGAAGTCGGCGGCGGTGTCGCCGTAACCGATGCCGGCATTCGCGACGATGTGACGCACCAGCGAGTACCCGTTGGAGTGCAGACCGCTCGAGGCGAGCGCGATGACGGCGTCACCGTCGCGCACCAGGTCGGCCCCGAGCACAGCATCCGCCTCGACGACTCCCGTCGCGGCGCCCGCGACGTCGTAGTCGCGCGGGCCGAGCAGCCCCGGGTGCTCTGCCGTCTCTCCCCCGACCAACGCGGTACCGGTCGCCGAGCAGGCCTCGGCGATACCGCGGACGATGTCGGCGATGCGCTCGGGAACGACCTTGCCGCACGCGATGTAGTCGGTCATGAACAGCGGCTTCGCACCCACCACCACGATGTCGTCGACGACCATGCCGACCAGGTCTTGCCCGATCGTGTCGTGCTTGTCGATGGCCTGCGCGATCGCGACCTTCGTGCCGACACCGTCGGTGCTGGATGCCAGCAGCGGGCGGCGGTAGCCGAGCAGGGCGCTGGCGTCGAACATGCCGGCGAAGCCGCCGACACCACCGAGCACCTCGGGCCCGTGGGTGGCGCGCACCGAGGCCTTCATGAGTTCGACGGCGAGGTCACCGGCAGCGGTGTCGACACCGGCTTGGGCGTAGGGATTGGTGGAGGATTCTGCCACGGCAACAGCCTACCGGCCCGCAGGGACATCTCAGGTCGGAAGTCACCCGGCGTTCACCGGCAGCATCCGACGCCGCGCCGAGATCTGCTAAAGTAGACGGTTGCGCAATGTTTCGCCGCATCTCACCGGCGCAGCGCACACCCCGGCCGGGGCCGTGAAGGCCGGAACCGCACCGAAGCGGATCCGCTCGCCCAGGCCGCATGACGGTGGCAACCTGCCGCCCGCACACGAATCAAGAGACATGAGCAGTACCGACACTTCCGCGCGCTCCGGCGCGCCCATCGAAAGCAACCCCATCCCTACATCCGCAGACCTGGCATGGCGCCAGGCAGACCACGACGTGTTCGTGGCGACGAACAGCGGCGAGTTCGCCGGCTTCGTCACCGTCGACAACAGCACCCATGTGGTGCACGACCGTCACAGCCGCCGGATCGGCAGCTACCCGACGCTCGCCGCCGCCCGGCAGGCGCTGGTGGATGCCACCCGTCCACCGTCGCGCAGCAGAGAACGTCTGCGCCGCCGCATCCTGTCCCGCCGCCGCTGACCTGCACCCCTGACGAGTCGTTCTGCGGGCCCTTTGACCGATCAACCCCCATATGCGAGGGGTGATCACCCTACGATGGGGCCATGGTCGACAAGCCGCAGTGGCTGATTCGCGAAGACGCCGGCACATCGGTGCTCGTCGCGCTCGCACTGCGCCAGCTGATCGGCATCCGCGAACCGTCCGACCTACCGGCCCTGCGCGGACTCGCCGTCCGTCCTCCCGAGGCCGCCGACGTCGACGATGCGCTCGAGGCGCAGTGGCGCGACTACTGGGATATGACCGTCGAGCCGCGCGCACATCGATCCGAGGTGCCGCTCGACCTCGTCGACGGTTTCGACACACTCGTCGCGCTGCCCACCACCGGAGCCGAAGAACTGCGCCGCGCCATCGCCCCGCACGCCGACACGGCCCTGCGGTACGCGCAGAGCACCCACAACCGGTATGTCGACTCAGTCAGCTCATCGGGCGGCGCCTACCGCGCCTATGCCAGTGCGATCGCAGAGTTCGAACGCGAAGTCGGACGCCGCGCCCACTCGTTCGAACTGAACGTGCAGGTGCTGCCATTCACGCAGCGTGGGATCTGGTGGATCGGCGCTCTGAGCGTGGCCGTCACCGACGGGCTGCGACGCGACGTGGTCGCATTCGACGCGGCGATGCGCCCGGTGATCAGCGAGCTTGCCTGACCGGTGGGTCAGGCCGCGTCGTCGTCCACTTCGGCGATCCGCTCGTGCTCGACCCGCACGACACGGGCGTGACGACGCGCGACTCGATCCAGGATGAGGGCGACGGCCCCGCCGAGAGCGATACCGATCGGCATCATCCACAGCAGCGCGAACCCGAAGACCTGACCCGGAGGGTAGACGACATCGAGCGTCCGCGAAGGCTCGTAGCTGCCCATCGCCGTCAGGATGCCCGCGGCGATGATGCCGAGCACGACCCCGATGCCGATGAACACGCCGTAGCGCGGGACGGGACGAACCGTGGCCTCGACGGTCTCAGGCGTGGAATGGCGGGACATGCCCTCATTCTCCCACGGCGACGCTATGGGCGGGGTGTTCAGCGGACAGCCAGCGACCAGGCACCGGCGCCGCCGTCGCTGAAGGCCGAGGCGGTCACGGCATGCACAGTGGCATCGCCAATGCCGGGATTCAACGTCTTCGGGCCATCACTGCAGAGCACGTCGACCGCCGCTGTACCGACGATTCCGGCTTCCGTGTGCATATACACGCTCACGTCCATGGTCTCGGCCCCGAAACAGGAGAACTCGAACTCCGTGAGTTGCTCGGGCTCCTCGAATTCGACGCGGAACTGTTCGCCGAGGTCATCGAGCGTGGAGTCGGCACTAGGCACGAGAGCCAAGGCCGTCACGCGCGCCTTCGCGTCACCGGATGCCGCGTGCTGATCATCCATCCACTGCTGCAGCTCGTCCGGTGTCGCCGTCGCGCTCGAGCATCCCGCGAGCGCCATTGCTCCGATGATGGCGAGCACGCCACCGATGATCCGCTTCATGCCTCACACCATAGGGGCTCTCAGGGGCGCAGCGGCAGCAGCGCAGAGATGTCGGCGCGGGTGCCCGAGGCGACGATGCGACCCGCGGCGATAGCATGCGCCCACTGTTGTGCCCCGGTGGCGACGCCGATCCAGGTGGATGCGTCCATCTCGACCACGTTCGGGGGTGTGCCGCGCGTGTGGCGCGGCCCCTGCACGACCTGCACCGCACCGAACGGCGGAACCCGCACCTCGACGCTGTTGCCGGGCGCCTTCTCGTCAAGAAGCTGCAACAGGTACCGCACAGCGGTCGCAAGCTGCGGCCGCGCCGCGGCACCAGAGCTCACGGCGGCCAGCGCGTCGCGCCCCGCCCCGACGTCGATCTTTCGCCCGGCCATGTCTTCAGGCTACGCCGTTCGCAACTCCGGAGATTTCTGGCTGCGGCCGGGCGAACAGCCCGGTTCTGCACCCTGCTGGCAGGTTTCTCCGGAGTTCCGTGCACCGCCTCGCGTGCCAGGCATAGGCTCGACCTCGATGAGTGCTTCCGCCGAGACGATCCGCAGCGCCAGGGACGACCTGCTCGCCGTGACGCGTCGCGCGGACTGGCTGCCGTCCTTCCCCTTCGACACCGTGAACCCGCTCCCGGCATCGGTGCTGGTGCTGTTCGGCCGGCTCGACAGCATCCCCGCGCGCAGCGACGAGCTGACGGTCCCGGCCGATCTCGACGTGCTGCTGCAACGGCGCGCGGCGACGCTGTCGTCGCATCCTGGGCAGGTGTCCTTTCCCGGCGGGAGGCAGGACGACGGCGATGCCGACGTCGTAGCCACAGCGCTGCGCGAGGCCGAGGAAGAGACCGGCCTCGACCCGCACGGCGTCGAGGTGCTGGGGGCGCTTCCCGAGATCCCCCTCGCGGTGAGCAACTACCTGGTGACGCCGGTGCTGGGCTGGTGGCGGCGCCCGTCTCGGGTGGCCGCAGTCGATCACGCCGAGACCGTGGATGTGTTCCGGGTGCCGGTGGCGCAGATGCTCGATCCCGCCAGCCGCTACACCGCCACGCTCACTCGCGGAGGGCAGACCTATCGCGGGCCGGCGTTCGACATCGACGGCACCGTGGTTTGGGGGTTCACGGCGGGCATCCTCGACGCCCTGTTCGATGCGACCGGCTGGGCGTTGCCCTGGGACCGGGCGCACGAGCGCCCCGTCTCGCCGTCCGACGTCGGCTGACGCGCGGGGCGTCGGCGCGCAGGGCATCCGTACGCCGTGTTCCGGTCGCAGTTTCTCCCGCATCACCCGGCTCGATGCGGGAGAAATTGCGACCGGAGTGGCGACGCCGCGCCGAGACGCGTGCAGAACTGCGACCGGAACACGGCGGATGCCCGCACGCGACCGCCGGTAGGCTGGCCGCATGAAGATCCTGGTCCTCGGTTCCGGCGCGCGCGAGCACGCGATCATCCTGTCCCTGCGGTCGGAAGAGGCCGAGCACGAGATCTTCGCCGCACCCGGCAACGCCGGGATCGCGCAGGACGCGACCCTCGTCGACGTGGATGCCCTCGACGGTTCGGCCGTGGCGTCGTTCGCCAACGAGCACGGCATCGACCTGGTCGTCGTCGGCCCCGAGGCGCCGCTGGTCGCGGGCGTGGCCGATGTGCTGCGCGAGCGCGGCATCCCGGTCTTCGGCCCGGGCAAGGCGGCCGCACAGCTTGAGGGATCGAAGGCGTTCGCGAAGCGGATCATGGATGCCGCAGGCGTGCCGACCGGGCGCGCGGTGCGCGCAGCATCCGCCGCCGAGGTCGAAGCCGCATTCGACGAGTTCGGCGCACCGTACGTGGTGAAGGCCGATGGCCTTGCCGCAGGCAAGGGCGTGATCGTCACCGCCGACCGTGCCGCGGCGCTCGCCCACGCCGAGCAGTACCTGCCGAGCGGTCCGGTGCTGGTCGAGGAGTTCCTGACGGGACCCGAGGTGTCGCTGTTCTTCCTCAGCGACGGCGACACCGTGCGCCCGCTCAGCCCCGCGCAGGACTTCAAGCGCGCACTCGACGGCGACGGCGGCCCGAACACCGGCGGCATGGGTGCATACTCGCCGCTGCCGTGGCTGTCCGAGGACTTCGGCGGCGTCGACGAGTTCGTCGCGCAGGTGACCGAGACCGTCGCGATGCCGGTGATCCGCCAGCTCGACGCCGAGGGCACACCCTTCATCGGCCTGCTCTACGCGGGCCTGATCCTGACTCCCGCCGGTGTGCGCGTGATCGAGTTCAACGCCCGTTTCGGCGACCCCGAGACGCAGGTCGTGCTGCCGCGGCTGCGCACGCCGCTCTCGCGCCTGCTGCTCGCGGCGGCATCCGGCCACCTCGAGGACGAGCCGATGCCGGAGTTCTCCGACGACGTGGCGATCACGGTCGTGCTTGCCAGCGAGGGCTACCCCGAGGCACCGCAGACGGGGCGCCTGATCGAGGGCCTCGCCGAGGCGGCGGCCGTCGAGGGCGTCACGCTCGTGCACGCCGCGACCGGCGCGCCGGACGCGCCGGGTGGCTCGCTGGTCGCGACGGGTGGACGTGTGCTGAACGTCGTCGCCACCGGGTCGGACTTTGCGGATGCCCGCGCGCGGGCGTACGAGGCCATCGGCCGCATCGCACTGGACGGCGCCCACTACCGGCACGACATCGCCGCGCGGGTCGCCGGCTGACAGCATCCGGTCCAGCGGCTTTCCCGGCCCTGCGCCGCACCTGGCGCCGCTCCCTCGCCTGCGCCGCTCCCGCGCCGCTAACCAGAACAGGACGGTTCCCGAGAACAGGCTCTTTTCTCGGAAACCAGCCTGTTCTCGGCAACGAGCCTGTTCTCAGTGACGCGCGCACGCCGGGGCCTCACAACAGCAACCCACCCCGTCACCCCGTCACTGAGAACAGGACGATTCCCACAGAACCAGCCTGTTCTCGGCAACCGTCCTGTTCTCAGTGACGCGCGCCGAGGCCGGAGGCCGGATGACGGCACCGGCACCGGCACCCGGATGCCTACGGCGCCGCGACAGGCCGCGGAGAGGCGACCGGCGCGACAGAGGCCCGGCGTTTCGGGCCGGTGAGGGCGCGCAACGCGTAGAGGATCGTCGCGAGATCGACGAACTCCTGGATGAATGCGCCGGCGACGGCCGGGATCACGCCGGTCGTCGCGATCAGCATGAGTCCGACGCTGAGGACGATGCCGATCCAGATCGCCGCGTACGCGACGTTCAGGGTATGCCGACCGACCTCAGCCGCACGCAGCACAGGCTCGAGCGAGTCCTTCAGCACGACGGCATCCGCCGCCTCACCCGCGGCCGTCGAACCGCGCGCGCCCATCGCGATGCCGACGTCCGCCGCCGCCAGCACGGGCGCGTCGTTGACCCCGTCGCCGATCATGAGCATGGGCCGCGGCGCCATGTCGGCGGCGAGCGCCACCTTCTGCGCCGGCAGCAGCTCGGCGTGCACCTCGGTCACGCCCAGGGGCGCAGCGATCGCGGATGCCGTCGCCTCGGCGTCCCCGGTGAGCATGGCGATGCGCTGCACGCCGTGCTCGCGCAACCCGGCGACGACGTCACCGGCCTCGGGCCGCACGGCATCGGCGAGCACGAGCGCACCGGCGAACCGACCGTCGACGGCGACGTAGGCGGCGAGCTGACCCGAAACCAGCGGGGTGCGCACGGTGTCGGGGGCGAGTGAGGCGACGTAGGCCGGCTTGCCGACGACGACGGTGCGCTGCTCGATGACGGCGGTCACGCCGTTGGTCGCGACCTCCTCGGCGTGCTCGGCCGGCGCGAGCGCCAGCCCCCGCTCGGCTGCAGCCCGGCGCACACCTTCGGCGAGGACGTGGCTGGAGTACTGCTCTGCGGATGCTGACAATCGCAGCAGTTCGTCGGCATCCATGCCTCCGGCCGGACGGACCTCGATCAGCTCGGGGCGGCCCTGCGTGAGCGTGCCGGTCTTGTCGAAGGCCACCGAGCGCACGCGGGCGAGCTGTTCGAGCACCGCGCCGCCCTTGACGATCACGCCCTCCTTCGCGGTGCGCGAGAGTCCGCCGAGGAAGGCGACCGGCGCGGCGATCAGCAGGGGGCACGGTGTGGCGAGCACCAGCACCTGCGCGAAGCGCAGCGGGTCGCCCGAGAGCGCCCAGGCGACACCGGCGATCGCGAGTGAGACGAGGGTGAACGGGATGGCGAAGCGGTCGGCCAGGCGCACGGTCGGGGCCTTGCTCTGTTGCGCCTCGTGCACAAGGGCGATGATCTGCTGGTACTGGCTGTCACCGCTGCGGCGCAGCGCGCGGATGCGTACGGCGTTGGAACCGTTCACCGAGCCCGAGAGCACCTCCTCACCCGCCTGACGCGTCACCGGGACGCTCTCGCCGGTGAGCGACGACTCATCGAAACTCGACTCGGCGCTCAGCAGCACGCCGTCGACCGGCACGATCTCGGAGGGCCGCACCAGCAGCTCCATTCCGGGCTCGACCTGGTCGACCGGGACGTCGCGCGGGTCGGACTGCGCGGCATCCAGCACGTGTGCGATTTGCGGCGAACGATCGAGCAGCGCCGTGAGGTCACGCGCAGCGCGCCGCTGAGCGTAGTCCTCGAGCGCCTCGCCGCCAGAGAGCATCAGCACGATCACCAGGGAGGCGATGTACTCGCCGACCACCAGGGTCGCGATCATGGCGATGAGGGCGAGCACGTCGAGGCCGAAGTGCCCGCGCAGGATGTCCTTCAGCATCCCCCACGCCGTCCAGACGATCACCGCGATGACGACGATCGTCGCGATCCAGCGCGCCGGCTCGGGCAGAGCGGCCAGCGACAGCACGATGACGGCGAGAGTGGCGATCAGTCCTCCGGTGAGGATCGGATACCGCTTCGCGAGACGCAGCAGGGTCATGGCTCCACTCTGCCCCACGCGGCGCGTCTGTGTGCGGCCGGCGGCCGCGGGAGTGCCGCCTACAGCGTGATCCAGTACTGGCGCATGGGACCGTGTCCGGCATCCGGTCCGTCGATCGTGTCGACGTGCTCGCCGCCGGCGCCCTCGATGGTGCGCGCCGAACCGACGTTATCGTCGTCGCCGGTGAGCATGACGCGGTCGTAGCCCTGTTCGCGCGCGCGATCGAGGACGAGGCCGAGCGCGGCGCCGGCGACGCCCTCGCGACGCCGGGACGGCCGTACCGAGTACCCGATGTGGCCGGCGTAGGTGCGCAGCCAGTCGTTCAACTCACGACGGAACGCGATGAAGCCGATGACGTCGGGGCCATCCGTGATCCAGAAGTACTCGCAGGGCACGTGCCCCTCGGGGAGCTCCGCGCCCGGGCGCGCGTACAGCTCGGCCTTGGCCACGAAGTCCTCGCAGGCCTGCTGATCGGGCACGGTGCCGCGCTCGAGACCCGCGCCGTGGATGTGCACGTCACCGTACTCGGTGACGGCTTCGGCCCAGGGGTCGAAGAGTGACAGCGACGGGACGGCGAGTGTGATCGGCATCCGTCGATTAGAGCACGATCTGCGCGGGCTCATCCGCGGCGCACGAAGTACCAGTTGGCGAACAGCCACCCGAACGACAGCGCGAGAACCAGCCCGGCACTGAGCAGACGGGTCAGCGGATCGGCTTCGATGATGACCAGCACGATCAGCTGCACGAGCGCGAGCACCAGGGCGAGCACGCCCACGGCGGCGAGGGCCTTGGTGGCTGCCGCACGGTCTCTCTCGTCGGCGTATTCCAGGGCGTTGATCCGTTCGAGGTCGCCGGCGCGACCTCGACGTGCGAACACAGCCCCGACGCCGGCGGCGATGGCCGCCAGCGTCACCACTACGCCGATGTACGTCTGCCCCAGAATGAAGCACACCACCGCGGCGATCAGGCAGCCCGCCACCAGGATGGTGTTGTGCGGCGAGAGCGGCCAGCGTCGGCTTTTCCTGGCAGACGTCGCCTGAGTCGAGCCGGGGTCATCCATCGACATCGAAGACCTCTTCCACAGTCGATCCGAAATGGCGGGCGAGGTGCACGGCGAGCGTCAGCGACGGGTCGTAACGGCCCGTCTCGATGGCATTGATCGTCTGCCGCGAGACGCCGACGGCGCTCGCGAGCGCCTGCTGAGACAGCCCCTGCTGGGTTCTGAGCTCTTTGACACGGCTGCGCACGTGTCAACCGTAGGACAGGAGACACACCTGTGTAAAGCGAGCTTGACAGGGCCCACTCGTGTCAAGCACACTTGTCACGTCAAGTACGCTTTACACTTCCGGAGGCCGTCATGAGCGAAGCGCTCGTCGATTTCACCCAGTCCCTTCCCACCTGGCTGCAGTGGGCGGGTGTGATGCTCGCCGCGGCGATTCCGTTCATCGAGTCGTACTTCGGCACCCTGATCGGTGTCGTCGCCGGCGTACCCCTGCCCATCGCGGTCGCCGCCGCCGTCATCGGCAACACCCTCTCGATGCTCGCCTTCGTCTTCGTCGCCGCGACCGCACGGCAGAAGGTCCTGGCCCGCAGGGCGCAGGGCGAGGAACTGCCCGAACCCTCAGCGCGCCGCCAGAAGGTCAAGCGCATGTTCGACCGATTCGGAGTACCCGGCGTCAGCCTGCTGGGGCAGACCGTGCTGCCCAGCCAGATCACCTCGGGAATGATGGTCTCGTTCGGCGCCAACCGCAACGCGGTCATCTTCTGGCAGATCGTCTCGATCATCATGTGGGCGCTGATCTTCGCCGGCATCGGCCAGGCGGGCATCGCGTTGCTGCGCTGAGGCTGAACGAGCGTCAGACCTCGGCGGGTCCGAGACCAGCGCGTTCGAAGATCACCCCGACCTGCACACGGTTGCGCACACCGAGTTTGGCGAACACCTGCTCAAGGTGCGTCTTGACCGTTCCAGCAGAGATGTGCAGCGCGGCCCCGATCTGCTGATTCGTCGCTCCGCCTGCCACCGCCTGCGCCACGTCGCGTTCACGCCCCGTCAGCACGGCGACGCGCTCAGCAGCCGCGCGGCGCCCCTCGCCCCCCTCGTTCGCCACCGCGCTGCGCACCAGCTGCGCCGTACTGCGGCCCGAGATGACTGTCTCTCCGGCGGCAGTACGGCGAACACCATCGACGATCCGATCCGGCGCCTCGTCCTTGAGCAGATACCCGCTGGCCCCGGCCGTGAGCATGCGCAACAGCTGCCCCTCGGAGTCGAAGCTGGTCATCGCCAGAACGTACGCATCGGACTGAGCGACGATCGCAGCCGTCGCCTCGGGCCCACCGACGCCGGGCATCCGCACATCCATCAGCACGACATCGGGGCGATGCAGGCGGGTGAGTTCGATCGCCGCGGCCCCATCAGCGGCCTCACCGATCACGTCGATCGACGGGTCGACGCCCAGCACGAAGCGGAAGCCGCTACGGATCAACGGTTCGTCGTCAACAACCAGCACGCGCACGGGGGAAGGGACGTCGGGCGGGGACACGCCCCTGAGCCTAGCCGCGACTTCAGACGCTCTCGTGCCAGGGCAAGGTCACATCGACGATGAACAGACCCTCGTGCGCGCCGATCCAGGCGGTGCCGTCGAGCGCCTGGGCGCGTTCGCGAATGCCCAACGTGCCGTTGCCGCCGCCCGGCACCGGGTAAGCAGGCGCCGCATACGCTGGCACCGTTGCCCCGTTCATCCCCGAGACCAGCGGATTCTCGATGCGGATGCGGGCACCATCGGCGGGCCGCACCTGAACGAACACATCGATCCGCGCACCGGGCGCATGCTTGAGCGCGTTCGTCAGAGATTCCTGCACGATACGGAACACCGCGCCATCGAGCAGAGCGCCAGCACGCTCGGGCGACTCGAGGACGACGTACGGCACGACCGGGGCTCCGCCGGCACGCAGATCGGCGAGCAGCATCCCGATCGCCCGCATCGAGGCGGGAAGGGCCGGCGGTGCCTCGTCGCCGCGTCGCAGGTCTCCGATCAGTCCCCGCATGTCTTGCAGCGCGGCGTGCGTCTGTTCCCGCACGGTGCGGGCGATATCGCCGGTACCACCGCCATCGCCTTGCCCGGCCGCCGCGGCAGCCTCCAGAGCGCCCGCATGCAACGAGACGACCGAGAGCCGGTGCGCCAGGGCGTCATGCATATCGCGCGCGATGCGTTCGCGCTCAGCCTGCCGCACCACCTGCTCGGTCGCGGCATCCGCACGCCGGTGCTCGCGATCGGCGCGGATCTCGCTCTGCGCGGCGCGCGCCTTCACCCGCGACTGGGCCATCACCGCGGCTGCCACGCCCAGCGCGAGCAACGCCCACACGAATGACATCACGATCCATGCGGGTTCGTACTGCGCGCCGAGGCTGCGGCCGAAGTACCAGGGCAACGCCGACCCCCAGTCGGTCACAGCCTCACGCACAGCGAACAGGAGCACGGCCCCCGCGGTGACAAGCGCGATCGGTCGGAGCCGATCGGGACGCCGACGAGCCAGCGACACCGCTCCGATGAGCAGCAGCACATACGAGATGCCGACCACGGCGAGCAGGGCCCCGGCGATCACCGTGACCCAGGGCGCCGTCCGGCGCCATCGCACCGTGATCCACGCCGCAACTACCAGGAGCGCCAACCCGGTACCGAAGTCGGTGACGCTGATCTCGCCCTCAGCCTCGGCGACCTCCCATGCTCCGGGAACGTTCACGAGCGCGGCGATATCGAACAACGTTCCCGCGACGATCAGCCCGACGTCGCCACCCCATGACAGCGCACGGCGGCGCGGGGGTACAGGAGTGTTCACGGTGGCCACGGTCCGAGCGTAGGCCCGACGTACGACGTTACGCGTCCTCCGAGCGGCGTCCGTCGTCTCTGCCGAACGGCAGAGACGACTGTGCCCGCTCGGCCGATCCCGCGAACCGCGCGCAGTCGCCATGCTGAGACGACGGTGCGGATGCCGGTGGCCGGTTCCTCCGGTCGCTGGGGACCGGCATCCGCACCCTGTCCCGAACCCGCACCTGCGTCATCCAACGAACGAGAGGGCTCCACCATGAGCTTCCAGAACGACACCCCCGCCCCTCCCCCGCCGCCCGGAGCCGGCAGCCCACTCGGCGCCCCCACCGCGGCACCGGTCGCGCCGCCCGCCATGGCCTCCACCGCCCCCGTGGGCGAGAAGTCCTTCCTGCTCACCTGGCTGTTCGCACTTCTGCTCGGGTTCTTCGGCGTGGACCGTTTCTACCTCGGTAAGGTCGGCACCGGCCTGCTCAAGCTGATCACGCTGGGCGGCATCGGCATCTGGGTGCTGGTCGACCTCGTCGTCGTGCTTACCGGCGGCACCAGGGATTCCCAGGGCAGGGCGTTGAACGGCTACCAGGAGCAGCGCAAGATCGCCTGGATCGTCACCGGTGTCGTCGTCGCGATCAGCCTGATCAGCGGGGCCATTGGCGGAGGCGCCGACAGCCCCGCATCCGACGCGCCCGCACCGGTCGTCGCGCAGACCGACGACGCGTCCGAACCGGAGCGGGCCGCCGAGCCCGCGGCATCCGAGGAACCCGCCGAAGAAGAGGAACCCGCCGAAGAAGAGCCCGCCGAACCGGCCGTGCCCGTCGAGCACATGTCAGCGCTGAAGAAGGCCCAGACGTACTCCGATCTCATGCACATGAGCAAGGCGGGACTGTACGACCAGCTCACCAGCGAGTACGGCGAGCAGTTCACCGCCGAGGCCGCGCAGTACGCGGTGGATAACGTCGACGCCGACTGGAACGCGAATGCACTCGCCAAGGCGAAGACCTATCAGGAGACGATGTCGATGTCGCCGGCGGCGATCCATGACCAACTCACCAGCGAATACGGCGAGCAGTTCACCACTGCCGAGGCGGACTACGCCATCGCGCATCTGAACGACTGACAGCCGGGGCCGGGCTCAGCGAGCACCGAACCGACTCGGTGGGCGGCGCGTCCTCGGACGCGCCGCCCACCGCTTCATGTGCGCCCGCACGTGCCGACGGGGATGGGATGATGTCGTGGTGAGCGAAGCACAGAGCATCCCCGGCTGGCGGCACATCTACTCGGGCAAGGTCCGCGACCTGTACGCGTCGGATGACCCTGCCGACACCCGCATCCTCGTCGTCGCATCCGACCGGGTCAGCGCCTTCGACTCGGTGCTCTCGCCCGGCATCCCGCACAAGGGCGAGCTGCTCACGTCCCTGAGCATGTGGTGGTTCGATCAGCTCGACGATGTGCCGAACCACATCGCCGAAGGCGAGATCCCGGATGCTGTCGCCGGCCGATCGATGCTGGCGATGGCCCTGCAGATGCTGCCGATCGAGTGCGTCGTGCGCGGCTACCTGACCGGATCGGGCTGGGCCGAGTACGTCGAGCGGGGCACGGTGTGCGGCATCCCGTTGCCTGCGGGCCTGAAGAACGGCGACCGCCTTCCCGAACCGCAGTTCACCCCGGCGTACAAGGCGCCGATGGGCGAGCACGACGAGAACATCACCTTCGAGCGGGCGGTCGAACTCGTCGGTGCTGAGCGCGCCGCGCAGCTGCGCGACACCTCGCTGGCGATCTACCGGCGTGCAGCCGAGATCGCCGAGTCGAAGGGGCTGATCCTCGCCGATACGAAGTTCGAGTTCGGCGTCGATGCCGATGGCGTGCTGCGCCTGGCCGACGAGGCGCTCACCAGCGACTCGTCCCGCTACTGGGACGCCGAGGCCTGGCGCACGGGCAGCACCCCCGACGAGCGCATGGCCAGCTTCGACAAGCAGATCGTGCGCGACTGGATGGCCGCCAACTGGGACCGCCAGGGCGAGCCGCCGGCGCTGCCGGAGGACGTGATCGAGCGCACCGCCGACCGCTACCGCGCACTGATCGAGCGTCTGCGCGGCTGACCCGCGCCGGTCACCGCGCGCGGTCGCGCCCCGCGCGCCGTAGTTTCCTCGGATGCCAGGACTGATGAACCGATAGTGTTTCGTCAGCCCTGACCCCGATCCTGACCCGAGGAGCCATCATGCCGCTGTGGAAGATCCATGGCAATGGACGCACCGTCG